>JBEKHI010000287.1:0-11244 GCA_050012355.1 Streptosporangiaceae bacterium
TTCTGGATCAGGTAGTGATCCTGGAGCAGCAGCGGGCCGTTCGGGCCGGCGGACTGCGAGTACTCGTCGCTCGGTGCGGCGATACCGGCATCAGTGGTGGTTACCGGAGGTTTCTCGGTCATGGTGGCTGGATCTCCCCTCAGATCGTCGCTGGCAGGTGGGTTTATCCCCAGCCGCGGGCTCGTAACGCCCACCGGCTCCCCCTACCCCCTTATGGGTCGATAACCCCAAAGATGGCCTTTGCTGGCTAGGGATGCTTTCGGCATCTAATGCCCGATCGCAAGGCCCGGATCAGGCATAATGCTTCCCAGTCCGGCAGTGGTTGAAGCGTGGCGTGCCACGCACCGGGGTAGGCCGAGGGTGTGCGGCAATCCCTCGTCCGGCTGCTGAGCCATGAGCGTCCCCCCGCGAACCGGCGCTCTCAGCTCCCCCGTCCCGTCCAGCTCGCAGAACGAATCGAGCGAGCCCCCCAACTAGACCGTGCTGTCCACGCGCTCAGTCGTACCGTCGTCCGTGCCCTCCCCGCGGGCCCGCGGACCGACGCGCTACACGGAGTTCCGTTCGGCCAGCCGGCCCATCCGGCGATCGTCCGGCTGCCCTTGGGCTGCTGGACGTCGGCGGTGCTGCTCGACCTGATACCGGGTACCGCCCGGGCCTCCCGGCTGCTGATCGGGGCCGGGCTGGCCGGTGTCGTGCCCGCCACGGCCACCGGGCTGGCTGACTGGTCGGCCCTGCACCGTCACCAGCAACGGGTGGGCCTTGTCCACGCGCTCGCCCAAGGGGGTGCCGGGGTGTTTTTCGCCGCGTCGTTCGGCCTGCGGGCGGCGGGCCGGAACCGGGAGGGAAAGCTGCTGTCGGCGTGCGGGCTCACGGCGCTGCTGGCCGGTACCTACCTCGGCGGGCACCTGGCGCTGCGGCTCGGCGCGGGCGCCAGCCACGCCGAGCCGATCGGGCACCTGTCCACGCTCGGCTGGCACGACCTGTGCCCGGCCGACAGCTTGCCGAACGGTCGCATGGTCCGCCGTCAGCTCGGTTACCTGTCGCTAGCCGTACTCCGCAGCGGATCAGAGGTCTACGTGCTGGCCGACCACTGCGCCCACCTCGGCGGTCCGCTCCACCAAGGCCGCATGAGTGCGTCGACCGTCACCTGCCCCTGGCACGGCTCGACCTTCCGCTTGACCGACGGCGGGGTGGTCCACGGCCCGGCGACAGCCCGCCAGCCAGCCTTCGAGACCCGGATCACCGACTCGGGCTGGCTCCAGATCCGCCCTCGCCAGGCGTGATCATCGCGGGGGCTGCGGCAACCGGGTGACGGTGGTCGGCACGTCTTCGGCCGCGGTGGGCACGCCGGTCGTGAGTCCGTTCCCGTTCGCCGGGGATGGGAGGTCGGGAGCGCTCCCGTTGGCCGCGGCCGGAGTCTCGGCGCGCGAGCCGAACAGCCCGCCGATTCCCTCCAGCGCCTTGCCGATCTCGCTGGGCACGATCCACACCTTGTTGGCGTCGCCGCGGGCGATCTCGGGCAGCATCTGCATGTACTGGTAAGAGAGCAGCTTCGAGTCCGGGTTGCCGTCGTGGATGGCCTGGAAGACGGTGGTGATCGCCTCCGCCTGGCCGTGCGCGCGGACCGCCTGCGCCTTGGCGTCGGCCTCGGCGCGGACCACCGCTGCCTCGGCCTCGCCCCGGGCACGCAGCACCGCCGCTTGCTTGGCGCCCTCGGCGGTGAGGATCGCGGACTGCTTGGCACCCTCGGCCGACAGTATGGTTGCCCGCTTCTCCCGGTCGGCGCGCATCTGCTTTTCCATCGAGTCCTGGATAGACCCCGGCGGCTCGATCGCCTTCAGTTCGACGCGGCTGACCCGCAGCCCCCACTTGCCGGTCGCCTCGTCGAGTTCCCTGCGCAGCTCGCCGTTGATCTTGTCCCGCGAGGTGAGCGCCTCATCCAGCTCCATGCCGCCCACTACGTTCCGCAACGTGGTGACGGTGAGCTGCTCGACGGCCGCCACGTAGTTGGCGATCTCGTAGGTCGCGGCGCGGGCGTCGGTGACCTGGAAGTAGATCACGGTGTCGATGCCGACGACCAGGTTGTCCTTGGTGATGACGGGCTGGGGCGGGAAGCTGACCACTTGCTCCCGCAGGTCAATGAGCGGCCGCAGCCGGTCAGCGAAGGGCATCACGAGGTTGAGCCCCGCGTTCAGCGTGCGGTGGTAACGGCCGAACCGTTCGACGATCCCCGCCTGTGCCTGCGGAACGATCCTTACCGACCTGACCACGGTGACCAGCGCGATCACGACGACCAGCACCAGCAGCACGGCCGAAATTATGGTGCTCATACCGGCAACTCCCGCTCGGACGACCCGATACGTCCACGTTACCGGCGTTCGGCACAGTCTGCCAGGGGCTGGTTACGCTCGCGGAGCCCAGGCGGTCCAGCGGTTCTTCCGGTACTCGATTTCCAGCGGCAGCCCGAAGCACCGCGACAGGTTCCGTGAGGTGAAGACATCGTCTAGCGGGCCGGCGGCCAGCACCGAACCGCGGCGCAGCAGCATGGCGTGGGTGAACCCGGCGGGCACTTCCTCGACGTGGTGAGTGACCAGGACCATCATCGGCGCGTTCGGGTTCCGCGCCAGGTAGGACAGCCGCTGTACTAGGTCCTCGCGGCCGCCCAGGTCGAGCCCGGCGGCCGGTTCGTCGAGCATCAGCAGTTCCGGGTCTGGCATCAGCGCCCGCGCGATCTGCACTCGCTTGCGCTCCCCCTCCGACAGGGTGCCGAAGCGACGCCGGATCAGGTGCGCGCAGCCGAGCGCGTCGAGCAGTTCCACCGCCCGGGTGACATCAGCCGACTCGTACTCTTCCTTCCACCGGCCGACGATCGCGTAGGAGGCGGTCAGCACCAGGTCGATGACCTTCTCGCCGGTCGGCACGCGCTCCGCGAGCGCGGCGCTGGCCAGGCCGATCCTGGGCCGCAGGTCGAACACGTTGACCTCGCCGAGCTTCTCGCCGAGGATCTCGACGGTTCCCTCGGTCGGGAACAGCAGCGACGACGCGACCTGGAGCAGGGTGGTCTTTCCGGCTCCGTTAGGTCCGATGATGATCCAGCGCTCGTCCGCGTGGGCCGTCCAGTCAACGTTACGCAGCAACATGGATGCGTCTCGGCGTACGCCGACCCCGCGCAGCCTCAGCACCTCGTCTGACACTTGGCCCCTCCTCCTGCGTGAACGGCGTCGAGACTGAACCTATGCCACCGAAGGCCGTGACGCCTACTGGGGGCGCGAGTATCAGGATGTGGCGTAGCGCACGGCGAGCACCGCCGCCTGAGTCCGGTCCTGGACACCGAGCTTGGCGAGGACCGAGCTTACGTGGGCCTTGACCGTTTTTTCCGACACGTTCAGCGATCGGGCGATCTCCCGGTTGGAACGGCCCTCGGCGACCAGCCCGAGTACCTCGCGTTCCCGTGGCGTGAGCGTCTCCAGCGAACCGCGCGGCCCTCGGTCGCGCAACGACTGTGCTGCTCGCACCGCCAGCAGCACGTTCCCGTCGTGCACCGAGCGGATGGCGCGGACCAGCGCGTCGGGGTCGATGTCCTTGTAGACGACGCCGGAGGCTCCGGCCTTCATCGCCCGGTCCGCCCAGCCCGGCTCGGTGGCGCTGGTCAGCACGAGAACCCGCGCCGGACCCGTCAGCGACGACAGCACGCCGACGCCGTCCATGCCAGGGAGCTTCAGGTCGAGCAGGATCACGTCCGGGGAGAGCGATTCCGCTAGGGACAGCGCCGACGGGCCATCGCCCGCCTCACCCACGACGGTGATGTCGTCTTGCACAGACAGCAGGGCCACCAGTCCCTGCCGCACCACGGGATGATCGTCGACGATCAGCACCCGGATCACGCTGGCACCTCCAGCCGCACCGTCGTCCCCTTGCCCGGGGCCGAGTCCACCCGGACCGTGCCGCCAGCCGCCGCGGCCCGCTGGCGCATCGAGGCGAGCCCAAGGCCCGCCGATACGCCCGCGGCATCGAAGCCGGAGCCGTCGTCGGTTACCTCGAGTACCACCCGCCGCGTCGAACCGCGCACTGCGACGCTCACGTGCTGTCCGCCCGAATGGCGCAACGCGTTATGCAGGGCTTCCTGAGCTACCCGGTACACGGCCATCTCGGTCGCCGGATCCAGCGATAGGTTGCCCGCCGACGTCACGGTCACCGGCACTCCGTGCGCCCGGCCAGCCAGCTCCGAGTACCTGCGCAGCGAGGACCCGAGCTCCCCCGGTTCGCGCAACGACGGTGGCGCCAGCCCTTCGATGACCGCGCGCAGCTCGTCCTGCGCCTCACCCGCGAGCTCAGAAACCGCGTCCATCGCCGCCGCGGCGCGCGCGGCGTCCTTGGACGCCAGCAGAGCTTTGGATGCCAGCACCGCCGCCGCCTTGGCGTGTGCCCGGATGGAGAACAGCTTCTGCGCGACCGCGTCGTGCAGCTCGCGGGCCAGGCGCTCCCGTTCCTCGGCGGCCGATAGCTCGCGGCTAGCCTCAAGCAGCCGGGCGTTGGTCAGCGCGATGGCCGCGTGCGCCGCGAACAGCGTCAGGAGCTCGGTGTCCCGTTCGGTGAAGCCTCCGGTCTTGTTCGCGGCGAAGATGATGCCAAGCACTTCGTCGCCGTGGCGCACCGGGACCCCGAGGAACTCCGTCATCGCCGGGTGCGCCTTGGGCAGCCAGCCGATGTACCGAGGATCGGCGGTGATGTCGGCCAGCCGTTCCGGCTTGGCGTCCCGCAGCAGCGCGCCGAGCATTCCGTGCTGCCTCGGCACCGGCCCGATCGCCCGCTGCTGCTCGGCCGTTATCCCGGACACCACGAACTCGCCGAACGACCCCCGGGAGTCCGGCACGCCGATGGCCGCGTACCGGGCACCCGCCAGCGTCCGCGCCGAATCGACGATCACCTGCAGCACCTCGCGGACCGGCATCTGCCGGGAAACGGCGAGCACGGCCTGGCTGATCAGCGACAGCTCGTCCAGGCACTCCTCCATGGCGCTCACGGTACCCCGGGGATGACGAAACCGGATCCGCCGCCGGTCCTAGGACCATGGTCCGGCCCGGTGGACCGATGTGGACCGAGGGAATCGCGACCATCGTTATGGCCATGAAAGCACTTATTACCGGCGCATCACGGGGCCTGGGACGGGCGCTGGCCCGCGAGCTCACGGCGGCGGGCTGGGTGGTCATCGCGGACGCGCGGGACGGCGCGGCGCTGGCTGACGCGCTGCCGGACGCGGTCACGATCGCGGGCGATATCACCGGCCCCTGGCACCGCGCGGCGCTCGCCGAAGCGGCCGGGGACTCACTTGACCTGCTGGTGAACAATGCCGGAACACTCGGTGCCGCGCCGCTGCCCGCACTGGCGGACTACCCGCTCGACGAGCTGCGGGCCGCGTTCGAGACCAACGTGATCGCGCCGCTGGCGCTCACCCAGCTGCTACTGCCCGCGCTGCGGGCCGCTTCCGGGGCGGTGCTCACGATCACCTCGGACGCGGCGGTCGAACCGTACCCCGGCTGGGGCGGGTACGGCGCGACCAAGGCCGCACTTGAACAGGCGTCGGCGGTGCTCGCCGCCGAGGAGCCCGCGATCCGGGTATGGCGCGCCGACCCCGGCGACCTGCGCACGGACATGCATCAGGCCGCGTTCCCCGGCGCGGACATCTCGGACCGGCCGCTGCCGGAGTCGGTACTGCCCGGCTTCATGAAGCTGATCGGAGATCGGCTGCCAAACGGCCGCTACACGATAGGAGACCTGGGATGAACTTCGAGATACTGGAGGCCCACGAACCCCCGGAGGCCCGCGGCCTGACCCGCGACGGCGTGCAGCTCATGGTCAGCCGGAACCGCACCCAGACAGTGACGCATACCCGGTTCACCGAGCTGCCGTCGCTGTTGTCCACCGGCGACCTGCTGGTGGTGAACACTTCGCGAACAATCGCCGCGGCGGTACGCGCCGGTAACGACGAAGTGCACTTCTCCGGCCAGCTCTCGGACGGAGCGTGGCTCGCCGAATTCCGCCAGGCATCAGGAAAGACCAGTGTCCATAACGACGCATTCGTTCCCCCCGCGGACATCGGACTCCCCGGCGGGGTCCAGCTCACCGTGGGCGACCGGTTCTCCGCCCGGCTGTGGAAGGTGCGGCTATCCACCCCGGTGGTGCCGTACCTGGCCACCCACGGCTTCCCGATCAGGTACTCCTACGCCGCGGACGGGCAATGGCCGCTGGCGGCGTACCAGACAGTGTTCGGCACCGTGCCGGGGAGCGCGGAGATGCCGAGTGCGGCCCGGCCGTTCACGCCCGCCGTGGTGACGGCGCTGGTCAACCAGGGGGTGACGATCGCGCGGATCACGCTGCACTGCGGGGTGTCGTCGCTGGAATCCGGTGAGGACCCGTACCCGGAGTGGTTCTCCGTGCCGGTGGCTACTGCCCGGCAGATCGAGCTCACGAAGTCGATGGGCGGCCGGGTGATCGCGGTGGGGACCACGGTCGTCCGGGCGCTGGAGACCACTGGCGGGGCGGCCGCCAGCGGCTGGACTTCCCACGTCGTTACGCCATCGACGGGGGTAAGGGTGGTGGACGGGCTGCTCACCGGCCTGCACGAGCCGGAGGCCTCGCACCTGCGGATGCTCGCCGCGTTCCACGATCCCGAGTTGCTCCGGCGGTGTTACGACGAGGCGATCGCCCGGCAGTACCTGTGGCACGAGTTCGGGGACGTTCACTTGCTACTCCCCTGACCGGGTAGTTTGTGCTCGGCATGAACGACACGCTGCTCATCACGCTCACCGGCCGGGACAGGCCCGGGGTCACGTCTCGCCTATTCGGGCTACTCGCGGGGTTCTCGCTGCGGGTGGCGGACATCGAGCAGGTCGTTATCCGCGGCCGGCTGGTGCTCGGCGTCCTGGTCACCTGCGAAGAACCCCCGGACCTCACCGGGGTACACCGGGCGGTTTCCGGCCTGGCGGAGGATCTTGGCCTCGACGCGGAGATCACCGCCGGGTCTTCCGAGCCCCCTTCCGGACGGCGGGGCCTGCTGCACGTCACGCTGATCGGCACCCCGCTGCGTCCGGAGGACGTGGCCGCGGTCACCGGCCGGATCGCCGCTAGCGGCGCGAACATCGACCGGATCGGCCGGCTGGCCCGCGATCCCGCCACCTGCATCGAGCTAGACGTGTCCGGTGCCGATCCGATGGAGCTGCGCACCGCCCTGGCGCGCGAGGCGGTCGGCCGAGGCGTCGACGTGGCGGTGCAGCGCGGCGGGCTGACCAGGCGCGCGATGCGGCTGATCGTCATGGACGTGGACTCGACGCTCATTCAGGACGAGGTGATCGATGTCCTCGCGGCCCAGGCCGGCTGCGCGGACGAGGTAGCCAAGGTGACCGAGGCGGCGATGCGCGGCGAGCTTGACTTCACCGCCTCGCTGCGGGAGCGCACCGCGCTGCTCGCCGGACTTGACGCCTCGGTGCTCGACTCGGTGCGGTCATCCTTGCGGCTCACCCCTGGCGCCGAGACGCTGATCGAGACGCTCAAGCGGCTCGGCTACAAGTGCGGCCTCGTCAGCGGCGGCTTCTCACAGGTCATCGACCCGCTGGCGGCGTCACTTGGCATCGATTACGTGGCCGCGAACGTGCTGGAGATCTCCGGGGGGAAGCTCACCGGGCGGGTGCTCGACCCGGTGATCGATTCCGAGGGCAAGGCGGCCGCGCTACGGCGTTTCGCCTCCGATGCCGGGGTCCCGCTCTCGCAGACGGTGGCCGTCGGCGATGGCGCCAACGACCTGGGGATGCTCGCCACGGCCGGCCTCGGCGTCGCGTTCAACGCCAAGCCGGTAGTCCAGGCCTCCGCCGACACCGCCCTGAACGTCCCGCACCTAGACGCGGTCCTCTACCTGCTAGGCATCCCCCAGGAGCCCTAGCCCCGCCGCGCGGCCCGCGCCCGCAGAGCCCCCGCCCGCGCGCCCCGTGTAAGCCCCCACAGCACGTGCCCCACACCACGCCCCACGCGCCCCCGCGCCCCGCATACGCCTCACAACACGCGCCCCACGTAAAACCCCACACCACGCGCTCCGCGGCTCACGTAAGCCCCATCCGCTTGCGCAGGCCCCGCCCGACACGCCGCGCAAGGCCCGCGCGTAGGCCCCACACACCAGCGATGGGCCATCGATAGCGCTATTCCGCTATCGATGGCCCATCGCTGGTGTTCGTGCAACTGCTATTCGGGGGTTTGGGCAGGCTCAGACTTGGTGGCGGAGCCGTTCGCGCCCGCCTCCGGGACCTGGGCCTCGCTCGACGTGCTCTCCACCACGGCGGGAGCCGCGGCCTCGACCGCACCGCCCACCTCGGTGGCGCCGGGAGCCGCCTGCGCCAGGCTGGCCGCGCGGCGCTTGGAGTACACGATCGCCGCGACGATGATGGCAACCGCTACCACCGGGACCGCGACCCGCAGGCCGATGTTGTGGCTGTACTTCACTATGCTGCTGGCGATCAGCAGTGACACCAGGTTGGTGACCTTGATCAGCGGGTTGATGGCCGGCCCGGCGGTGTCCTTGAACGGGTCACCGACCGTGTCGCCGACGACGGTCGCCGCGTGCGCCTCGGAGCCCTTCCCGCCATGTTGGCCGTCCTCGACGAGCTTCTTCGCGTTGTCCCAGGCGCCACCGGAGTTAGCCAGGAACACCGCCATCAGCACGCCGACCGCGATCGCGCCGGCTAGGTAGGAGCCGAGCGGCGCATAGCCGAGCGCGAACCCGACCGCGATCGGGGTCAGCACCGCGAGCAGGCCAGGCGTGACCAGCTCACGCAGCGAGTCCTTGGTGCAGATGTCCACCACCGCGCCGTACTCCGGCTTCTCGGTGTAGTCCATGATGCCCGGGTGAGTGCGGAACTGGTTCCGCACCTCCAGCACGACCCGCTGCGCGGCCCGGCCGACCGCCATGATCAGCAGGCTGGCGAACAGGAACACCACGGACGCCCCGAGGATGACACCGACCAGGACGTTCGGCTGCGCGACGGACAGGCTGAACGTGTTCGCCGCCCCGCCGAGCGCGGTCTCCACCTGGGTGCGGAACGAGCCGAACAGCGCGGTCGCGGCCAGAACCGCGGTCGCGATCGCGATGCCCTTGGTGATCGCCTTGGTGGTGTTGCCGATCGCGTCCAGCTGGGTGAGCGCCTTCGCGGCGTCGCCCTCGACATCGCCGGACATCTCCGCGATGCCCTGCGCGTTGTCGGTTACCGGGCCGAAGGAGTCCATCGACACGATCACGCCGACGGTGGTGAGCAGGCCGGTCCCGGCCATCGCGACGGCGAACAGTGCGATGGTCGCGTTGCCGGTGGCCAGCAGGTAAGCGCCGAACACGGCGCCGCCGATCAGGAGCGCCGAGTACACGCTGGACTCCATGCCGGAAGCGATGCCGGACAAGATGACGGTCGCCGCACCGGTCTCCGAGCTCTGTCCGATGTCCTTAACCGGCCGCCGGTTCGTCTCGGTGAAGTAACCGGTAAGGAGCTGGATGGCGCTGGCCAGCACCAGCCCGATCAGCACCGCGCCGAGCGCGATCCAGCGCGGGTTCCCGTTGTAGGAGGCGATGCTCGCGGTGATGCCCTTAAAGCCGCTGAACTTCGCGGGCAGATAAAGGAACGAGGCGACGGCCACCAGGATGGCGGAGAACACCGCCGAGGCGAAGAAGCCGCGGTTGATCGCGGTCATGCCGCTACGGTCGCCGCTGCGCGGCCGCACCATGAAGATGCCGAACACCGCGGTGATCACGCCGATGCCGGTGACGATCAGCGGGAAGACCAGGCCATCGTTGCCGAACGCCACCTGGCCGAGGATCAGCGCGGCGACCAGCATGACCGAGTAGGACTCGAACAGGTCCGCCGCCATGCCAGCGCAGTCGCCAACGTTGTCGCCGACGTTATCCGCGATCGTCGCGGCGTTACGCGGGTCGTCCTCCGGAATGCCCTGCTCGACCTTGCCGACCAGGTCCGCGCCCACGTCGGCAGCCTTGGTATAGATACCGCCGCCGACTCGCATGAACATGGCGAGCAGCGCCGCACCTAGGCCGAAGCCCTCCAGCACGTCGGGCGAGTTCCCCTTGTAGAGGATCACCACGATCGCCACGCCCAGCAGGCCGAGGCCGACGGTGAACATGCCAGCCACGCCACCGGTACGGAACGCGATGCGCATCGCCCGCTGCTCGCCGCCATCACGCGCGGCGGCGGCAACGCGGACGTTGCCGCGGACGGTCAGTGACATGCCGGTAAAGCCGGTCAACCCTGAGAACAGGGCGCCGACGAGGAAGAATGCGCTGCGGCCCCAGCGGACACCGCCGGTGTCGGCCGGGAGGAACAGCAAGACGAAGAAGATGATCACGACGAAGACGCCCAGGGTCCGGAACTGGCGGCGCAAATAGGCGGCCGCCCCTTCCTGGACTGCTTTGGCTATCTCCTGCATCTTCGCAGTGCCCTGGCTGGCCGCGAGTACCTCGCGGACCAGCAACCAGGCGACGGCGAGCGCGAGCACAGCTACCACCGCGACGATGACAACCCACGTGAGGTTGCCGCCGCTGAGGCTAACCGAGCCCGACCCTGCCGCTGCCAGGGCGGTGTTAAGCCGAGACATTGGAATCTCCTTGGACGTTGGGTAAGCGCCGCGAAGGGGGTGGTGCGGTGGCCCCTGCCCGGCTTGGCCCCGGCTAACGCATGCCACTGGAGTCCGTTTCGCCGGGCAGGACGTGGCGGGAGTCTACGCAGGTGTGCCCGGTTTCCTCAATTCTCGTTCATTACTAACACCGTCGATATTCAATTGTTATCGTTACACTCATGTAATTTGCGGCGATTTGCACCTTATGTGCTTATTTGCACCGTTCGCAAAAATGAAGCTTTCGGAATTAGTCCCCATACGGCACGTTAATTCCAAACCTTCACTTTCACCGCTCTGATGCCATCGCACCCCAAGCGTCGCCTCTGACGCACAGAACCTCTGGAACCCCATCGTCCCCACCAGCCCTACCCGGCAGGCTCGCCGCTAGCTGGCCCCGCACCCAGGCCGCTGGCTAGAGCCCCCGTACCCAGGCCCGCTGGGCCCGCATCCGCGCCTCTGGCTGGGGTCCGCACCCGGGCCTTTGGCTGGCCCTACGCCCGCGCCGCTGGCCGGGGTCCGCACCCGGGCCTTTGGCTGGCCCTACGCCCGGATGGCCCCGCTCATGCAGTTGGCCCCGGCCCC
>JBEKHI010000288.1:0-11232 GCA_050012355.1 Streptosporangiaceae bacterium
CGGACGAACTCAACGACAGGCCCCGCAAACGCCTCGGCTACCTCACTCCACGCGAAGCATATGATAAACTCCTAGTAATCGAGCAAGCACGTGTTGCGACGACCGCCTGAATGTGCCGACGGCTAGTTTCCACTATCTTGCATGGGGAGAAGTCAGTAGCTTTCCTTGGTGATGTCGGCACCTAGGGCGGAGAGGCGCTCGGCGACCGTGGCGTGACCGCGGTCGATGTAGTAGCCGTTGGAGATCACGGTCTCGCCCTCGGCGGCCAGGCCAGCCAGGATGAGCGCGGCGCCGCCGCGCAGGTCCTGTGCCACCACATCGGCGCCGCGCAGCTCGCTCGGGCCGTGCACGATGGCCACGTTGTTGTCGAGCTCGACCTTGGCACCCATCTTGTTCAGCTCGGGAACCAGCGAGTAGCGGCCGTCGAAGATCGTCTCGCGGATGTAGCTGGCCCCGTCGGCGAGGCAGGCCATCGCCATGATCGGAGACTGGAGGTCGGTGGCGAAGCCCGGGTACGGGCTGGTCACCACGTTGATCGGGCGCAGCGGCTTGTCCCGGCGGACCTGGAGCACGGCACCCTTGACGGAGAACTCCACGCCCATCTGCTCGAGCTTCCAGCGGACGACGCCGAAGTGGTCGAGGTTGGCGCCGACGAGGTTCAGCTCGCCGCCGGTGATGGCGGCCGCCATCGCGAACACGCCCGCGTCGAGCCGGTCCGGCATCACGGTGTGCTCGACCGCGGTCAGCTCGGAGACGCCGTGCACGGTGATGAAGCCGGTGCCGCCGCCCTCGATCCGCGCGCCCATCTTGCTCAGGAACGCGATGACGTCGAGGACCTCGGGCTCCTGCGCGGTGTTGTCGATGACCGTCTTGCCGGGCGCCAGCGACGCCGCCATGATCAGGTTCTCGGTCCCGGTGTGCGACGGGGTGTCGAGGTACAGGTGGGAACCGGCCAGGTTGTCGGCCTTGATCTTGATGACCGACTCGCCCTCGTCCACGATGGCGCCGAGCCGGGCGAAGCCCCGGTAGTGGAAGTCCAGGTTCCGGTTGCCCAGGTTGCAGCCGCCGATGCCCTCGATGATCGCCTCACCGAACCGGTGCATCAGCGCGGGCACGAACAGCACCGACCCGCGGAACCGGCGTGCGATCTCCGCCGGGAGTACCGGGCTGGTCAGGTTGGAGGCGTCGACTACCAGCGTCCGCTCGGCCTCGTGGAACTCGACGAGCGCGCCGACGGCCTGCGCCAGTTCGACCGCCCGCCGGACATCCTCGATCGGCGGAACGTTCCGCAGTACCGTGTGGCCTTTCCCGGTAAGCAGCGAGGCGGCGATCATCTTCAGCGCCGCGTTCTTTGCCCCTTGGACGAAGACCGTCCCGTACAGCGGTGTCCCGCCACGTACGCGGTACTGGGTCTCGGTGCCCTTGGTCATGTGGAAACGGCTCCTGTCCGAGGGGATGTTGCGAGATCGGTTGGCGACGCGCTGTCCAGTATGCCACCGAGTGGCAGTGCTCAGGAGAGACTACTGAGACGTTCGAAGACTGGATTCAGGCGTTCGGTATAGCGTTCCGGGCGAAAAGCCCGGTCGATCGCGGCGTCGTCGAGCGTGATGCCGCGGGTCTTGGCCTGGTCGTTCAATGTGTCGCGGAACGGCGTGCCGGTGTCCCAGGTCCGCATCGCCGCCGCTTGGACAACGGCGTACGCGTCTTCGCGAGATAGCCCGCCGCTGACGAGTTCCAGCAGCACCGCCGAGGAGTACAGCAGGCCACCGGTGACCTCGAGATTGGCCCGCATCCGCTCGGTATCGACGACCAGGCCCTCGATCAGCCCGGTGGTGAGGTTCAGCAGGTAGTCGGTGGCGATGGCGGCGTCGGGGAGCGCGACGCGCTCGGTGCTCGAATGCGAGATGTCGCGCTCGTGCCACAGCGGAATGCCCTCGGTCACCGGGGTGACATAGCTCCGGATGAGCCTGGCCAGGCCGGAGATCCGCTCCGAGCGGATCGGGTTCTTCTTGTGCGGCATCGCCGAGGAGCCCTTCTGGCCCTTGCGGAACGGCTCGGCCAGCTCGCGGACCTCGGTGCGCTGCCCGTGCCTGACCTCGATCGCGATGGCCTCGCACACGGTCGCCAGGATGGCGAGCGCGCTCACCCACTCGGCGATCCCGTCGCGGATCACCACCTGGGTGGCGGCGTCGGCGGCCTTCAGTCCGAGCCTGGGCATCACCTCGGCCTCGACCGCGGGGTCGATGTTGGAGTAGGTGCCGACCGGGCCGGAGAGCTTGCCGACCGCGACGGCTTCCCGGGCCCGGCGCAGCCGGTCACGACCGCGCGCGGCGGCGAACGCGAAGTCCGCCACCCGGTGCCCCCACACGTCGGGCTCGGCCTGGATGCCGTGGGTACGGCCCGGCCGCAGCGTGTTCCGGTGCGCGAGCGCGTGATCGCGCAGCGCGGCCACCAGCTTGCCCGCCTTGTCCAGCAGGATGTCGGTGGCCTCGGTGAGCTGGATCGCGAGCGCGGTGTCGAGCAGATCGGAGGAGGTCATCCCGTAATGCACGTACGCCGCGGCGCTCCGTGGCGTCGTGTTGTCGGCCCACGTGGTGAGGAACGCGATGACGTCGTGTTCCGTCACCGCCTCGACCTCGGCGACCGCTTCCGGGGTCGGCGGGACCGCGTTCCGCACCGGTTCCACGGCGTCCGCTGGCACGGTCCCGGCCGCGGCGTGCGCCTCCAGGACCATCAGCTCCACGCGGCACCAGAGCTCGTATTTGTGCGCCTCGCTCCAGACCCGCCCCATCTCCGGCAGGGTGTACCTCTCGATCACCCCTCAACGGTATCCGCTCCGGAGCCCCCTCCCGCGCCCCGCCCCGCGCTCGCGCCGCCACGAGGGGCCTCGATGACTCACCGCTGCCCCTCTATGGGCGTCGATGACTCATCGCTGCCCTTGGTGTCCGCGGTGAGGGCGAGGGCGATGATGAGGGTGAGAACGATGAGAGTCACCACCGCCGGGGCGGTGACGGCTACCGGCCAGCCGATCGCCGCGCAGAGGGCGGACGCGGTCAGGCGGTAACGCTGGGTACCGATGTTGAGCGTCCAGCGGAACAGTGCGTCACCAGCTAGGAACAGCGCGGTGCCGCAGGCGAGGGCGGCGGCGAGTCCCGATGACAGCGGGGCGCCCGGCGAGCCGACCGCGTGCTTGAGCCCGGACGCGACGGCGAGCACGCCGAGCAGCATCGGGATGTAGGCGTAGAAGAACGCGTTCAGGGCGAGCTGCGGCCGGGCATCGGGGCTGGCCGCACGCATCGCCTCCTCGGCGCGGTCGTCATCCCCGGTCCCGAAGAAGACCCACCACAGCGCTGCGGTGAGCGCCAGGCCGAGTATTGCCGATAGCGCGAGGCCAGCGGTCAGCCGGTGCCCGTCCACCGCGCCGAAACCGACGTCGGCGACCGATTCGCCGAACGCGACGATGATCAGCGCGCCGTGCCGTTCGGTGAAGTGCGCGGGTTCGATGCTGAACTGGTCCCCGAGCTTGACGATCAGCGGGGTCAGTGCCTGGAGGGCCAGTGCCGCTGCCCACAGTGCGTAGACGGCCGCCGGGTGACCGCGGCACAGGCCAGCGGCGATCACGAGCAGCGGAGCCAGCAGGTTGAACGGGAGGATGCGCTGGAAGTTCCGGTTGACCCGCAGGTAGAGCCCCGCGTGCACCACGACCACCAGCAGGTAGCCGAGCCCGAGCGCGACACCGTCGCCGTCGAACGCGTTCGGGATCGACATGCCGATGACCAGGAACCCCGCCATGGCCAGCAGGAGCAGCAGCCGCTCGGGTAGCCGTCGCGGGCTGCGGGTGTTGGTAAGCCAGGCGTAGCCGCCGTACATCCACCACAGCACGCCGAACACCAGCAGCACCTGCCCGGCGCTCTCCAGCGTTGGCCGCCGGTAAATCACCCCGGTGAGCTGGGTGATCGTGAAGACGAAGACCAGGTCGAAGAACAGCTCGAGCGTCGTTACCCGAAGCGGGGCTTCACGTTCTGGCGGCGATGTCATGGCGGTACCAACCCCCGCGCATCCGGACTCGTTCCGCGATGGCGTAAGCGTTGGACCTGGCGGTGGCGAGGTCCGGGCCGGAGCCGACCGCGTTCAGCACCCGGCCGCCGGCGGATACCAGTTTGCCGCCGCCCGTCAGCGCGGTTCCGGCGTGCAGGAGATAGGCCCCGCGCCGTTCTGGTAGATCAAGTATTTCTATCTCGTCGCCCTTGATGGGGTCGGCGGGATAGCCCTCCGCGGCGATCACCACGGTGACGGCGGCGCCGGGATGCCACCGCGGCTGCGGTACGGCGGCCAGATCGCCAGTGGCGGCGCCGCGCAGCAGACCGGACAGCGGGCTGGCGAGCCGGTCCAGGATGACCTGGGTCTCCGGGTCGCCGAACCGCGCGTTGAACTCCACCACCCGCACGCCGCGGCTGGTGAGCGCCAGGCCCGCGTACAGCAGCCCGCGGTACGGGGCGCCGCGGCGCCGCAGCTCGGCCAGCGCGGGATGGATCACCGTGTCCATGACCTCGTCGGTCAGGCTGGGCGACGCCCAGTCGAGCGGGGTGTAGGCGCCCATGCCACCGGTGTTCGGGCCGCAGTCGCCGTCACGGGCGCGCTTGAAGTCCTGCGCGGGCAGCAGCGGCACCGCGGTGACGCCATCGCTGACTGCGAATAGCGATACCTCGGGACCGTCCAGGTACTCCTCGATCACCACCCGGTGGCAGGATTTCGCGTGTGCGCGCGCGGCCACGAGGTCCTCGGTGACCAGCACGCCCTTGCCAGCGGCCAGCGCGTCGTCCTTCACCACGTACGGCGGCCCGAACGACGCGAGCGCGTCATCCGTCTCCGCCTCCGTCTCGCAGGTCCGGTACCCGGCGGTGGGGATACCCGCCGCGGCCATGACCTCCTTGGCGAACGCCTTCGAGCCCTCGATGCGCGCCGCGGCGGCCGACGGGCCGAAGCAGGCGATGCCAGCCGCGTCCAGCGCGTCCGCGACCCCGCTGACCAGCGGTGCCTCCGGACCGATGACGACGAGGTCCGCGTTCAGCCGGGTGGCCAGCGCGATGACGTCGGCCGGGCTGGTCGCGGCGACCTCGTGCAGCTCCGCGACGAGACCGATGCCCGGATTGCCGGGGGCCGCGTGCAGTTCGGGGGTGTCGGTTGCCAGGCTCCGGGCGATAGCGTGCTCACGTCCGCCGGACCCGATGATGAGAATCGGCACGTGGGGAGCCTACTTGAGCGGGTGCAGCTGCAGTGTCTGGTCGCGACGAGGACCGACGCCGACCGCGGCGACCGGCGCGCCCGACAGATCCTCGATCGCCCGCACGTAGGCGCGGGCGTTGGCCGGGAGATCGTCGAAGCTGGTCGCCTTGGTGATGTCGTCGGACCAGCCGTCCAGGTACTCGTAGATCGGGACGGCGTGGTGGAAATCGGTCTGGGTCATCGGGATCTCGTCGTGGCGCACCCCGTCGACCTCGTAGGCCACGCAGACCGGCACCTTGTCGAGCTTGGACAGCACGTCAAGCTTGGTGACGAACAGATCCGTCACCCCGTTGACCCGCACCGAGTACCTGGCGACCACCGAGTCGAACCAGCCGCAGCGGCGCGGACGGCCGGTGGTCACGCCGTACTCGCCGCCGGTCTCGCGCAGCCATTCGCCGCTCTCGTCGAGCAGCTCGGTGGGGAAGGGACCCGAGCCGACCCGGGTGGTGTACGCCTTGACGATGCCGATGACCTTGCTGATCGACGTCGGGCCGATGCCCGCGCCGACACAGGCACCGCCCGCCGTCGGATTAGAGGAGGTCACGAACGGATAGGTGCCGTGGTCCACGTCGAGCATCGTCGCCTGCGCGCCCTCGAGCAGGATGGTGTCGCCGGCCTCGAGCGCCTTGCCGAGGACGAGGCTGGTGTCCGCGACGTACTGCTTCAGCCGGTCCGCGTAGCCGAGGTACTCATCGGCGGTGGTCCTCGCCTCGATGCCGCGGCGGTTGTAGACCTTGGTGAGCACCTGGTTCTTGTCCCTGAGCACCAGGTCGAGCTTGGCGCGGAAGATGCCGGGGTCGAACAGGTCCTGCACCCGGATTCCCATCCGGGCCACCTTGTCGCCGTAGGTGGGGCCGATGCCCCGGCCGGTGGTGCCGATCTTGGCCTTGCCGAGGAAGCGCTCGCTTACCTTGTCCAGCGCCCGGTGGTACGGCATGAGCAGGTGCGCGTTGGCGGAGACCAGCAGCTTGTCGCAGCTCACCCCGCGGGCCTGAAGCTCGTCGATCTCGGCGAACAGCGCGGCCGGATCGAGGACGACGCCATTGCCGATGACCGGGGTGACGCCGGCGGACAGAACGCCGGACGGCAGGACGTGCAGCGCGTAGCTTTCATCCCCGATGACCACGGTGTGCCCGGCGTTGTTACCGCCCTGATAGCGGACCACGTACTGCACTTGGTCGCCGAGCAAGTCGGTCGCCTTGCCCTTACCCTCGTCGCCCCACTGGACGCCAATTAGGACGATGGCGGGCATGTGGGTCATCTCCTCCCAAAATGGAAAGCCCCTGGCAGCGCAAGCGCGCCAGGGGCTCTTGCAGAGTGAGATTACCCGATAGTCCTGGATTTAGGCAGGCCGGGGTGCATGGCGGGCTGAGCTCAGGCGTGCGTACCGGCCGACTTCAGGTCCTGGCACGCCTCGACGACCCGGGCCGCCATCCCGGCCTCGGCCGACTTGCCCCAGGAACGCGGGTCGTAGGCCTTCTTGTTGCCCACGTCTCCGTCGACCTTGAGTACCCCGTCGTAGTTGCTGAACATGTGCCCGGCGACCGGCCGGGTGAACGCGTACTGGGTGTCGGTGTCCACGTTCATCTTGACGACGCCGTAGGAGAGCGCCTCGCTGATCTCCTCCGGGCTCGATCCTGACCCGCCATGGAAGACCAGGTCGAATGGCTTGTCCTGGCCGTACTTGGCGCCGACCGTGTCCTGGATCTCCTTGAGCACCGCTGGCCGCAGCTTGACGTGGCCAGGCTTGTAGACACCGTGCACGTTCCCGAATGTCGCGGCCAGGATGTACCGGCCCCTTTCGCCGAGCCCGAGTGCCTCGGCAGTCGCGAGCGCGTCCTCCGGCGTGCTGTACAGCTTCTCGTTGATCTCGCCGACGACCCCGTCCTCCTCGCCGCCGACGACGCCGATCTCGAGTTCCATGATGATGTGCGCCTTGGCGCACTCTTCGAGGAGTTCCTGGGCGATCTCGAGGTTCTCGCTTAGCGGCACGGCTGATCCGTCCCACATGTGCGACTGAAACAGTGGCTGCTGGCCGTTCTGCACGCGTTCCTGCGAGATCTTGATCAGCGGCCGCATGTAGCCGTCGAGCTTGTCCTTGGGGCAGTGGTCGGTGTGCAGCGCGATGTTCACCGGGTACTGCTTCGCGACAACGTGGCCGAACTCGGCGAGGGCGGTGGCCCCGGTGACCATGTTCTTCAGCGAGCCGGACAGGTACTCCGCTCCGCCCGTCGACATCTGGACGATTCCGTCGCTGCCAGCCTCGGCGAAGCCTTTTAGCGCGGCGTTCAGCGTCTGGCTGGAGGTCACGTTGATCGCTGGGTAGGCGAAGCCTTGCTGCTTGGCCCGGTCTAGCATCTGTGCGTAGATCTCCGGGGTTGCGATGGGCATTACGGTCGCTCCTCGATAGCTAGTCCTGCGCAAAACTCTATTAGAGTGGGCCCCTGACCCGCACTCTCGCAGGTCTTGCCGCATCATCCTCTACCATCCTGTAGGAATAAGGACTATGGAGCACTTCCTTACGTCATGGGGTTACGCGGCCCTGATCCTGCTGTGCGTGGCCGAGGCCGCCTGTATCCCGATGTCATCCGAGGTCACCTTCGGATTCGCGGGAGTGCTCGCTTACCAGGGACACCTGAACCTGGCCCTGGTCATCATCATCGGCACGCTGGCCGAGATGGTCGGGTCGATGATCTCGTTCTATGTCGGGCGGATCGGCGGACGTCCGCTGGTGGACAAGGTCGGCCGCTACGTGCTGATCACCCGGTCCGATGTGGACCGAGCGGAACGGTTCCTCGTCGGCCGGGGCGCCTGGGCCGTGCCCGTCGCCCGGATCATCCCGTTCGTCAGGGCCTTCGCTTCCATCGTGTCCGGGCTGGTGGAGATTCCGCCGCTGCGTTTCGGCGTGCTGTCGCTGATCGGCACCGTCATCTACGCCACGGCCATGACGCTGATCGGCTACGCCGTCGGGTCGGCCTGGTCCAGCGTGAGCCACAGCCTGTCGCTCGCCACCTATGCCATCGTCGCGATCGTCGTGGTCGTGGTCGTCGCGGGCATCGTCCACCGGTACCGCCAGTTCCGCCGGGAGCAGGCGTCGGCTCCCGAGGCCCCGCGCACGCCTGCGGGCGGCCGGCACGGGCGCTAGAGCCCGAGGTCTTTTAGCTCGTAGGCGGCGCGGTACTCGAGGCCGCGGGCTTCGACCGCCGCGCGGGCGCCGCGTTCTACCAGGACGGCTACCCCCACGACCTCCGCGCCCGCGTCGCGTAGCGCGTCGACCGCGGTGAGCACCGACCCGCCGGTCGTGGAGGTGTCCTCGACCGCTAGCACCCGCTTGCCCGCGACGTCCGGCCCCTCGATGCGCCGCTGCAGGCCGTGCGCCTTGTCCGCCTTGCGGACGACGAACGCGTCCAGTGGCGTTCCGCGCTGAGCGGCGGCGTGCAGCATCGCGGTCGCCACCGGGTCGGCGCCGAGCGTCAGCCCTCCGACCGCGTCGAATGTCAGGTCATCGGTGAGCGCCAGCATGACGCGCCCGGCGACCGGAGCAAGCCGCCCGTCGAGCAGAATCCGCCGCAGGTCCACGTAGTACGACGCGTGCTGTCCGGATGACAGCGTGAAATCGCCGTGCACCACGGCCTTGTCCTTTATGCCCTGCAGCAGGGTGTCGGTGTCACTCACGGAACCTGAATATAACGCTCGGGCCGCCGACGCCGGGTCCCGTCCCCTCCACGGGATGACCAGCGCCGGCGGCGTCCGCGGACGACCGGGTCGCCCGCGGTCGTCGAAGAGATGACGGCGAACCAGTTTCGCTATGACGCGAAGTGCGGAAGGATTCTTCGTGACCCTCAGCAACCCTCAACGGACGGTGAGTAATGGCCCAGCCGGCCGCTCCCATCACGTCGGAGTCACTCCCCCCGAGTGACTCCGAACTCATCGCGGCCAGCCGCTCCGGCGACAGGACCGCGTACGCGACCCTGTACCAGCGGCACGCGGCCTCGGCCCACGGGCTTGCCCGTAGCCTGCTGCGCGGACAGTCGGAGGCCGATGACGCGGTCGCCGAGGCGTTCGCCCGGGTGCTCGCGCAACTGCGCCGCGGCGGCGGCCCGAGCGACGCCTTCCGCGCGTACCTGCTGACCACGGTGCGCCGCGTCGCGTACGACCGGTTCCGCGTCGAGCAGCGTCAGGTGGCCAGCGGAGATCTCACCGAATTCGACCCGGGGGAGCCGTTCGTGGATCCCGCCGTAGCCGGGCTTGAGCGCCATATCGTGGCGCGCGCTTACTTTTCGCTTCCAGAACGATGGCGCGCGGTCCTCTGGCACACCGCGGTCGAAGGCGCGCGGCCGGCCGAGATCGCCGAACTCCTCGGCGTCACCCCGAATGGCGCCGCGGCACTCGCCTACCGAGCGCGGGAGGGGCTCCGCCAGGCGTACCTGCAGGCGCACCTGACCGGCATGGTCCGGCAGGAATGCCGTCCGGTGGCCGCCCGGCTGGGCGCGTACGTCCGTGCTGGGCTGTCCAAGCGCGAAGCCGCCGAGGTCGAGGCGCACATGGCCGGCTGCACGGAATGCGGGGCCGCCTACGCCGAGCTAGCCGACGTCAATGGCGGGATACGCAGCGTCATCGGCCCGATCATCCTCGGTCCGGCGGCCGCCGGCGCACTCGCGGCCAAGGGTGGCCTGCTCGGCTGGCTGGGCGCGCGGATCCTGTGGCTGCGGCACGCGCCCAAGCAGCAGCAGGCGGCCGCTGGCGCGGGAGCGGTCGCCGTCGTGGCGGCGATCGCCGGTGTCGTCTATGCGCTCACCAGCGGGACGCCGGTACATCACGCGGCGATCGCGGCCCGGCATTCCGTTCCCGTGGTTGTTCCCGCTCCGCACGCTCCCGCGCCGCGACCGAAGCCTCCCGCGCCCGTCGTGGCCGCGCCCGTCGTTCCGGTGGCCGCCCACGCGGCCGGGCCGCGTCCCGCGCCAGTCCCGCGGCGCCGCGTTGCCCCCAAGCCGGCCGTACTCGACGCGAGCATCAACCCGGTCGGCGCGCTGCTGCGCGGCGGCACCGGCATCGTGACCTTCACGGTGACGAACACCGGGCAGACGGTGGCCCGCACGGTCGCCGCGACGATCGCGCTGCCACCGGGGGTCAGCGATCTCGGGGGCGGTTCGCTCGGCATGGCCGCTCCCGTGCTGCAAGCACCTGGTGGCTGGTCCTGCCAGCCAACGGCGACCGGAGTGCGCTGCATGCATGGTCCGCTGGACCCGGGCGCCTCTACCACCAGCTACCTTGACGTCGTTGTCTCATCGACCGCGCAGCTTGGCACCGCGCCGTCCATCCAGGCGAGCGGCGGCGGCGCCCGCCCGGTGACCGCGCACGCGCAGGCCGGGGTGGCCGCGTCGGGATTGCCCGCCCGGTACGCCGCGATCGGCCGGTATAGCTCGGTCGTCGGCTACGGCTCGTTCTACCGGTGCCACCAGTCAAGCACCGTCTCGCTCGCCCTCCCCGGCCCGGTCAGCTGGGCGGGGCTGTACTGGTCCTGGGCAGGGCCATCAGACGCCGCGCCGATTACGCTGACCGGCCCCGGCGCGGGGTCGGCGGAGCTGACCCCGTCCGACGCGGGCGCGCAGACGATCGGCGACCTGACCGTGCATCAGGCGTTCGCCAACGTCTCAAGCCTGGTCACGACCGGAGGGGACTGGACGGCGCAGGTAAACAGCGACTCCAGCGCCCGGTACATCGGGTGGACCCTGGTGGTCGTCACCGCCCGGTCGTCCGGACCGGAGGGACAGATCATGGTGCTCGACGGGACTCAGCTCATCGTCCCGTGGGGTTCCGCTTTCTCGGTTCCTATCGACGGATTGCTGCCGTCGTCGGTGCCTGCGGGCATCCAGGCGGTGACGTGGCAGCTGCCCGGCGGGACCGGCGCGGCGGCCTTCACCGAGCCGCCTGGGAGGGCCCGCA
>JBEKHI010000289.1:0-11201 GCA_050012355.1 Streptosporangiaceae bacterium
GGTGGATGTCCTGATACTGGTAGGTGAACTCGGCACCGAGCTCGTCGGTGGGACCGTCGATCTCCCCGGTCCACCAGCTGCCGACATCGTTGATGGCGGCGAAGGCTTCCTCCGGAGTGCGGTCGGTCGTAAAGCTGATGGTGAGGTTGTCATCGTTCATGGTGGGTCTCCGATTCGTTACGTGTTCTCAGCTTCGATTGCGTTCTTGATGGCGGCTAGCTGGCCGTCCCACGCGCCGGCGGCGGTGTCGAGCCAGCGGGCGGCGAGCCGCAACGGCTCCGGCCGTAGCCGGTAGCGGACCTCCCGGCCTGTCTTTTGCGAGTCGACGAGTCCGGCGCTGGCCAGCGTGGCCAGGTGCTTGGCCACCGCCTGGCGGGTAATCGCCAGGTCCTCGGCGATGGCGGTCGCGGTGGCGACTCCGCGCGCGGCCAGGACGCCGATCACCTGGCGGCGGCTCGGGTCCGCCAGGGCGACGAACACGGCCGCGATTGTGCCCGGGGCAGGGTCGCGGCTCACGAGTTCTCTGCGTATGCCCTGATGACGTCGAGCTCGATCACCCAGCCTTCGGAGTTCCCCTCGTAGGCGCGTCGCCGAGCGTGCTCGTCCACCGCCGCGGCCGCGAAGCCGCTTTCTACCACCGAGAGCCGGGTCCCGCCGGGCTCTGGCGTCAAGGTGAGGGTGACGCGGGTGTGCAGGAGCTGGTCGTCCGGTACGTCGATCCGGCGCCCCTCCGCACCGCTGACCATCCAGCGGAAGCTCGCGGCGCGTGGCGGGTCGATGTCAATCCGCTCCACCAGGAAGTCCCCGTGCTCGGGATGGTGCACGATCGCCCGGTCCTGCGTGATCCGCTCGATGAGGCTTAGGTCGAGCGCGTTGCCGTCGTTGATCCACCAACCGGGGATCGAGACGACTTCCCAGACCTTCTCGGCCGGTGCCGCGATGAGGATGTCTCGCTCGATGGTGTCGCTAACGTTGCCGCTGACTGCCATTTCTGTTCTTCCCTCCGTCGGCTTCCGGTCTATGTGCAACTCCAGCTTTGCACATCATGACCGAATGCGCAACTCCAAGGTTGCACATTCGCCGGCGTTAGCGAGGTAGCAGCCCGAGCCGGTCGGCGAACGCGGAGATCTCCGCCCGCTGCCCGGCCAGGTCAGGTGAGGTGGTGCCCACCACGAGCCGGGTCACGCCATCGCGAGCGCGGGATTCGACCTCGGCCTCGGTCAGGTCGATGGATGCCCAGCGGGTGTACTCCAGCGCATCCGGGTCGCGGCCGGCCTCAGCGGCGGCTGCCCGCATGAGCTCTAGCTGGCTGGCGCGTTCGGCCGGGGTGAGCCGGCCGCCAGGGAAGTAACCGTCGCCCCGGCGGCCGGCCCGGCGGGCGGCGGCCCGGCTGGACCCGCCGACATGGACCGGGAGTGTCGTGGCATGCCACGGCTTCGGGAAGCTGCACAGGCTCGTGAAGGAGAAGAACTCCCCATCGAAGCTGACGCCGCTCTCGTCCCCCGACCACAGCAGGCGCAATACGTCGATCGCCTCGTCGGCGCGGTGCCCGCGGGTGGCGAAGTCAACGTCCAGTGCCGCCGCCTCACCTGGCAAACTGCCCAGGCCAACGGTCAGCAGGCGCATCCGGCCACCGGAGAGCACATCGATGGTCGCGAGCCGTTTGGCGAGCACCACCGGGTGGTGATAGGGCAGCAGGAGCACCGCTGTGCCGAGCAGGATCCGCTCAGTGGCAGCCGCCACGAAGCTCAGGCACTCAAGCGGATCGGCGACCGCGAGCGTCGGCGGGAATTCGAAGCCGCCCATTGCCGCGCCCGGGTACAGGGCGATGTGCTCCGGAACATAGAAAGACTCGAAGCCGCACTCCTCGGCGTGCCTGGCGACCGCGGCCATGGTGCCAGGGTCAGTGCCGTGGTAGGCGGTGTTGTAGCTGATCCCGAACTTCACAGTGCCTCCGTGTCAGGGACAGGCTGCCCGAGGCGAAGGGCCAGGCAATCGTCGCCATCACCGTCCTCGCAGACCTCGGCCAGCAGGCGCAGTCGGCAGCGCAGTCGGCTGAGCTCGGCGATCTGCTTCTCGGTCTGGTCAAGCTTGGTCCTGGCAGCCCGGGCAATGTCGCCGGTCTCAGTCGGGCTGAGCAGATCCCGGATCTCACTCAGCGTGAACCCCAGTTGCCTCGCCCGGCGGATAAAGGTCAGCCTGCGCTGGTCAGCCTCGGAGTACTCGCGGTAACCGGAGCCTTGCCGTTCGGGCAACGCCAGCAGCCCCTTGCGCTGATAAAAGCGCACGGTCTCGACGCCAACCCCCTCCGCGGCGGCCAGCTTGCCGATAGTCAGTCCAGCCATGATCCACAAGCTAGCGCCCGTACTACGGTACGGAGTCAACTTCAGGCGGCGAGGCCGGCCACCTTAACGTCATCGGCGCAGCAGGCTGTTCCCGGTCGGTGTTGCATTATCCGCACTCTTGGATGGGTAGGGCGGCCCTCACCAGAAACGGCGGGCGGTGCGCCTAGTCGTGGTAGCCGTACCTGAGGACACTGGCTGCCACGATCGATCTCGCGGCGGGCCGCGGGCAGCATCGAGGTATGGACACAAACATAGTTACCGATGGCGGTTACAACGTCGCCATTATGAACGACAATCACATCATGACCGGCTCGGCCGCGTCGCCGTGGCGACGTATCCTGAGGGCGCCCTTTACCCGGCGCTCCTGGGCGGAGTTCGTTTACACGCTGGTCACCCTCCCGGTCGCCATCGCCGGCGTCGTCTACACCGCGGTCACAGTGGAACAGGGGTTCCTCTGGGCACTTTCGGCGTCTGGCATGCACAAGCTCGCCTCGGCCAACCGCTACTTCGCGCGTGAGCTGCTCGGCGAGGACGTTCCGGCCCCGCCGGCGCCGGGGCCCACGCTGGCCTTCAAGGTGCGGACGCCGGACGCCGCGCGTCTGGCCGGCCTCGTCGTGGACGCCGACGGCACGACACGAGTGTGGGAGGGTCAGGCCGGGCTGACCAGCTACAACCTCCCGCAGTACCGGATCACCGAACTGGCCGCCGAGGCGGGCATCAAGATTGACGACATCCAGCCAAGAAACGCGGCGCTCAACTGGATGCGCGGCCGGGCATGGAGCCCAGTTGCCTGGCGGGCGCGTGCCTACTTCGCCCTGAAGCTGCCGCTCTCCGTCGTCGGCTTGGTCGCGGCCGCCGGATGCTGGCTGGGCGGCGTGTTCTGCCTGGCCTTTCCGGTCTGGTGGGCGTTCCTGCCGCAGTTCCGTATCGTCCCCCTCGGCCCCGCGTTCTCGGTCTTCCCAATTAGCGCCGCGCTGCTGCTGGTCGCGGCCCCGTGGCTCATGCACGGCACCGCTGAGGCCGACCGCCGGCTGGTGCGGGGCCTGCTCGGCCCGAGCACGCACGCCGAGCGGATCCGCGCCCTCGAAGAGAGCCGGGCGCACGCGGTGGACGACTCGGCGGCAAGGCTCCGCGGTATCGAGCGGGACCTGCACGACGGTACCCAGGCGCAGCTCGTGGCCCTGGGCATGAAGCTGGGCCTGGCCAGGGAGAAGCTAGATGACGGTTCCCAGCCCGACCTGGCACGGGTCACCCAGCTAGTCGAGGACGCCCACCGCGGTGTCATCGAGGCGATCGCCGATCTGCGGACGCTGGCCCGCGGCATTCATCCGCCGGTGCTGGACAACGGCCTCGCGGACGCGCTGGCCACGCTCGCGGAACGCAGCGCGGTCCCCGTCGAGCTGGTCATCGACATCCCGGAGCGGCCATCCGACGCTATCGAGACGATCGCCTACTTCTCCGCCGCCGAACTGCTCACCAACGTGGCCAAGCACAGCGGTGCCCGGCACGCTACCGTCGAAGCCGTGCACGTCCTGGGCCTGCTACGGATCCGTGTCACCGACGACGGCAACGGCGGCGCCCGCCCGTTCGCGGGCGGGGGCTTGCGCGGACTCGCCGATCGCGTCCGCACCGTCGATGGGCGCCTAGAAGTCGACAGCCCCAGCGGCGGTCCCACCACGATCACCGTCGAACTGCCATCCCACGCCTGAGACAGGGGCAGCATGCGCATCGTCATCGCTGAAGACGCCGCCGTGATCAGGGCGGGTCTGACCGAGATCCTCACCGACCGCGGGCACGAGATCGTGTCCGCGGTCGGTGACGCGGAGGCGCTGAGAGACGCGGTCTCCGCCCAGAAGCCGGACGTCGCGATCATCGACGTGCGGATGCCGCCCAGCCACACCGACGAAGGACTGCGCGCCGCGATCGCGATCCGCCGTGAGCACCCCGACGTCGGCATTCTCGTGTTTTCCCAGTACATCGAGACCCGCTACGCCGCCGAGTTGCTCGCCACCCGATCCGGCGGAGTCGGCTACCTGCTCAAGGACAGGGTCGCCAACGTCGCCGAGTTCACCGACGCTATCGCCAGGGTCGCGGCCGGCGGCACCGCCTTCGACCCCGAGGTCGTCAGCGGCCTGCTGAACGCGAGCCGTCACGCCAGCGCCCTCGCGGTCCTCACCACCCGTGAGCAAGACGTTCTCGGCCTGATGGCCGAAGGCCGGTCCAATAGCGCCATCGCTGACCACCTCGTTGTCTCCGAACGCGCCGTCGAAAAGCACATCAGCAATATCTTCAGCAAGCTCGGCCTGCCGCCGTCCGACTCCGATCACCGCCGCGTCCTCGCCGTCCTCGCCTACCTCGGCACGTGACACCGGGCTGACACCCAGCCTGTGGCACTGTGGGGGCATGAGGGTGCTTGTCGTCGAGGATTTCGAAGTGCTCGCCGAGGCCATTGCCAAGGGCCTCCGCCACGAGGGCATGGCGGTGGACGTCGCGACCGACGGCGGTGACGCTCTGGAACAGATCGCCTGCACGCGATACGACGTGGTGGTGCTTGACCGGGATCTGCCCGTGCTGCATGGCGACGAGGTGTGCCGCCGGATCGTGGCGGGCGGCTCCGGGAGCAGAGTGCTGATGCTGACCGCCGCCAGCACGGTCGCCGACCGGGTAGACGGGCTCGGTATCGGCGCGGACGACTATCTGCCGAAACCTTTCGACTTCGCCGAGCTGGTGGCCCGGGTGCGGGCGCTGGCTAGGCGCTCGGCGCCGGCGGTCCCGCCAGTGCTGTCCCGAGGTGGCCTGTCGGTTGACCCTTCTCGCCGGGTGGCGGTACGCGACGGCCGGCGGCTGGACCTGAGCGCGAAGGAGTTCGCCGTGCTCGAGTGCCTGCTGGCGGCGGGGGACAGGATGGTTTCCGCCGAGGAACTGCTGGAACGGGTCTGGGACTCAGCGGCCGATCCGTTCACCACGGCGGTGAAGTCCACGATCCGGCGGCTCCGGCTCAAGCTCGGCGACCCGCCGGTGATCGAGACGGTTCGTGAGGGCGGCTACCGGATCGGTGCGGCATGACCGTCCGGCTGCGGTTCGCGCTGCTGTATTCCGGGGCGTTCCTGCTATCGGGTCTGCTGGTGCTCACCGTGGCGTTCGCTTCGGTGGAGCAGGTCCAGCACGTCGGCGGCGGGCCCGTCAGGACATTCCATCCCAGCGTGTACGACAACGTGTCGGTGACCCAGGTCGCGGTCGGTCTGGGTGCGCTGGTCGTGCTGTCGGTCGGATTCGGCTGGCTGCTGGCGAGCCGACTGCTGCGGCCGGTGCGGGCTATCACCGAGACCGCCAGGGACATCTCCGCCAGCAACCTGAGCAGGCGGCTGCCGCTTGGCCACCGCGACGACGAGTTCAGCCAGCTCGGCGAGACGCTGAACGGGCTGTTCGAGCGGCTGGAGGACTCATTCACCGCGCAGCGGCACTTCGTCGCCAACGCGTCGCACGAACTGCGCACTCCGCTGACGGCGGAACGGACGCTGCTGCAGGTGGCACTGGCGGATCCGGACGCGCCCGCACTGGTGCTGCGCGAGGCGTGTGAGCAGGTGCTCGCGCTCGGACTGCGCACCGAGCGGCTCATCGACGGGCTGCTCACCCTCGCGACGGGGGAGCGGGGCATCCAGCGACGCGAGCCACTCGACCTGGCCGCCATCGCCGTCAAGGTCACCGAGTCAAAGACCGGGATCCAGCTGGATCTCGACATCGAGCGGGCGCCGGCCTCCGGGGATCCCTCGCTGGCGGAGAGCCTGATCGCGAACCTGGTTGACAACGCGATCCGGTACAACGTGCCCGGCGGATGGGTCGCGGTCCGCACCGGCCAGCGTGACGGCCGCTCGGTGGTCTCGGTCAGCAACAGCGGGCCGGTGGTGCCCGCCGAGGACGTCGGCCGGCTCTTCGAGCCGTTCCAGCGGCTCGGCGCCAGTCGCGTCCACGGCCGGGGCGACGGGCACGGGCTCGGCCTGGCGATCGTCGGCGCCATCGCCGACGCGCACGGCGCGACCGTCACCGCCCGCGCCCGCGACACCGGCGGCCTCGACGTCGAGGTGAGCTTCCCGGGTCGTTAGGCAACATTTCGCAGGGTCGCCGCGTATCCCGAACACACTCGGCGACCCCATCGATGGGCCATCGGTAGCGGAATAACGCCATCGATGGGCCATCGCTGGGGCTGCCGCCGCGGACCAGACCCGGACGGCTGACCGGATCGCGGGTGCGACACAGCGCGAACCCTACGTTTCGATCGCGGTGGGCGTCGCGGCGTGGCTGGCGGTCTCGAACGCCTCCCACATCGAGGCGTACTTCCCGCCCGCGTCTAGCAGGTCCTCGTGCGACCCGGCCTCGATGATCCTGCCCCCGTCCAGGACGACGATGCGGTCCGCGGCCCGGGCCGTCTGCAGCCGGTGGGCGATCACGATCGTCGTCCGCCCATGGGAGACGCGCTGCATCGCCGCGGCGACCCGGGCCTCGGTGGCGAGGTCGAGGTTGGACGTGGCCTCGTCCAGCAGGAGCAGTACCGGGTCGACCAGCTCGGCCCGGGCCAGCGCGATCAGCTGACGCTGCCCGGACGACAGGGAACGGCCCCGTTCAGCCAGTTCGGCCAGGTAACCGCCGGGCAGTTCGGCGATGAAGTCGTGGGCGCCGACCGCTCTCGCCGCCGCCTCGACCTCGGCGTCGCTGGCGCTGGGCCGCCCGTAGGCGATGTTGTCGCGAACCGAGCCGGTGAACAGGAACGCCTCCTGCGGCACGTACCCGAGCTGGCGGCGGAACGACAGCAGGTCGAGCGCGCGGAGATCATGGCCGTCGACGCGGATGGCGCCCTCGCCGGGGTCGTAGAACCGGGCCACCAGCTTCATGATCGTCGACTTGCCCGCGCCGGTCTCCCCGACGAGCGCGACGCTCTCGCCAGCCGCGATGCGCAGGCTGACGCCGCGCAAGGCCTCGGGCGGCTTGGCCGCCAGGCCATCGGCGCTCTGGAGATTCCGGACGTCCTGCGGGCCGTGCCGTTCGGGAGCGCTGCCGCGCTGGCGGGGCGCGGTCGGGTAGGCGAAGCGCACGTCATCGAGGACGACCTCGCCGGACAGCCGGCCCGTCTCCTCCGGGTGCTCGGGGTTGGGGGTCAGGGTGTCGATCCGCATGAGGTCGGCGATTCGGTTCACCGAGATCCGGGTCTGCTGCCAGGCGTCGAAGACCTGCGAGAGCTGCTGGATGGGGGAGAAGAACAGGTCGATGTAGAGGATGAACGCGATCAGGGCGCCCGAGGTCAGGTGACCCGACGCGATCATCCCGGCCCCCAAGCCCAGCACGATGGCATCGGCGGCGCTCGAGAGGAACTGGACGAACGGGAAGTACGTGGCCACCAGCCGCTGGGCCGAGAGCCGGGAGACCAGGTACTCGCGGCCGAGCCGGTGGTACTGGGCCTCGGTGGCTTCCTCGTGGACGAAGGCCTGGGCTTCGCGGACCCCGGAGAGGCTCTCCTGGAAGTCGGCGTTGACGATCGCGATCCGTTCCCTGGCGGTGTCGTAGAGCACGACCGCCCGCCGCCGGTACGCCACGGTCGCGATGGCGAGCGGGATAACGACGGTGAGCGTGGCCGCTCCGAGCTCGAGGTTCAGCACGAGCAGCGCGATGCCCACCCCGACGAAGGTGACCAGCGAGACCAGCGCGGACAGCACACCGTTCTCGATCAGCGACTCGAACTGGTCGACGTCGGTGGTCATCCGGGTCATGATCCGGCCGGCCATCTCGCTCTCGTAGTAGTCGAGGGATAGCCGCTGCAGCTGGGCCCAGATCCGGATCCGCAGGGACAGCATGATGCGCTGGGCGGCCTTGCCGGTCACGAACGTGTCGCCGAACTCGTCGATCATGTCGGCCAGGGCCACCGCCAGGTAGATGCCCGACGCGGCGAATAGCGCGGCCTCGGATCCAGCCGACACGCCGCTGTTGATGCCGCTCTTGACCAGGTAGGGCCCGGCCAGCGCGGCGAGCGCGTCGAGGACGACCAGGAGCAGGCCGAGCAGCAGCGGCCGGCGGAATTCCGACAGCAGCCGCCTCAGGCTGAACGAGGGGTCCCGGCGCGATTCGGCCTCGAGATCGATGACCGGGTTGTCGCGTACCGGCTTGAGCGCGGCCACCCGGCGCAGCAGCTCGGGGGTGGGCGCCAGGTTGTTGCGCCAGCCGCCCCCACCGCCGCCGAGCCCGGGCCCCAGGCTGGCAGCGCCAACCGGGCCGGCGCCGCTGCGGACACCAGTGCGGCCCCGGCCGGGCTGGCGCGTCCCGGTCCACGCCGAGCCGGTCGTACCGCCAGCGGAAAGGGTGGCCAGCGCCTCGATCCCGCCGTCGGCCGCGTCCTCGTCGAGTCCGGTGAGCAATGTCCGGTACAGCGGGTTGCGTTCCATCAGCTCGTCGTGGGTACCGGCGTCGACAACCTGACCGTGGTCCATGACCACGATGCGCTCCGCTAGGTGCAGGGTCGAGCGGCGGTGCGCGACGAGGATCGTGGTCCGTCCGGCCATCACCTCGCGCAGCGCGTCGTGGATGGCCTCCTCGGTGGTGGCGTCTACCGCGCTGGTGGCGTCGTCGAGGATCAGGATCCGGGGGTCATACAGCAGCGCCCGGGCGAGGGCCACCCGCTGACGCTGTCCGCCCGACAGGCTCAGGCCCCGTTCGCCCACCATGGTGTCGTAGCCGCGGGGCAGGCCCAGGATGAAATCGTGGGCGCCGGCGGCGCGCGCCGCCGCTTCGATGTCGGCGTCACTGGCGGCTGGACGCCCGTAGGCGATGTTGTCCCGCACCGACTCGGAGAACAGGAAGCTCTCCTCGAACGCGACACCGATCTGGCTGCGCAGCGAGTGCAGGGTCACGTCCCGCACGTCGTGGCCGTCGACGAGCACGGCCCCCTGCCGCGGGTCATAGATGCGTGACACCAGCGCCACCGCGGTCGACTTGCCGCTCCCGCTCGGGCCGACGAGGGCGACGCGCGATCCAGCCGGGATGTGCAGATCAAAGCCGCGCAATACCGGGGCGCCTTGCCCGTAACCGAAGTGGACGTCGGAGAAGGTGACCTCGCCGTGGAGGCTGGGCAACTCGACCGCGTCGGGCGGGTCGGCGATGGCGGGGCGCAGGTCGATGAGCTGGAAGATACGCTCCACCCCGGCCCGGGCCTGCTGGGCGATGGTCAGGACGCCGGCCAGTCGCTGAGCGGGGGCGACGAGCTGGGTGACGTAGGTGGAGAAGGCCAGGAAGGTGCCGAGCGTGATCTCGTGGTGCAGTGCCATCCAGCCGCCGAAGGCCAGGATGGCGACCTGCCCGAAGACCGGGATGGCCTGCAGGATCGGCTGGTAGCGAGCCTGCAGCCGCACCGCGCGCATCTGCGAGCCGTAAACGGCCCGGGACGCCTCGGTCACCCGCTCAAGCTCCTGCCGCTCCTGGCCGAAGGCCTTGACGACCCGCACGCCGTTGAGGTCCTCGTCGACGATCTGGACGACGTCGCCCTCGCGCTGCTGGCCGTCCCAGGTGGCCGGAAACACCTTCCAGCGCATCCGGTACGAGACGACGAGCACCAGCGGCACGATGACGAGGCTGACGATGGCCAGCAACGGGCACAGGACCAGCATCACCCCGACCGACAGCAGCACCAGCAGTGCGTTGCTGCTCATGATCGGGAAGAAGTTGAGCAGCCCCTGGACCAGGGTGGTGTCGGAATTGGCCCGTCCGACGAGCTGACCGGTCGGCATCCGGTCCAGGTTCTCGGCATCCATGGACTGCAGGTGGTCGTGCATCGCGTTGCGCAGGTCGTACTGGACTTCGAGAGCGACGCGGCCGCCGTAGTAGCGGCGCAGATAGGAAAAGCCGAAGGTGGCGGCGGCCAGCACGAGGAGCAGGACCAGCCACGGCCACAGCGCGGACGTGTGGGTCAAGATGACACCGTCGACGATCTGCCGCTCGATCAGGGGCACGATGGTCTGGCAGATGCTGCCGAGTACCGCGCCCGACAGCGAGAGCTGCATCGCCCGGCGGTGCCGGAGCATGTAACCCCAAAGGCGCCGTACCCATCCTGGCCCGGCCTCAGAGGATGCGGTCATCGGGCCTCGCTCCGCCGGGCGGCCAGCCGATCGGCGACGCGGCTGTCCATGGCCGCGCCCAGCCAGACCAGCGACTCGATCAGTTGCTCGCCGTCGGGGGTCCGGTCGCAGAGGTCGTTGATCCGGCTGATCATCTCGGTCTCTACCTGATCGAGCAATGCCTCGCCTTCCGGGGTCAGGTGCAGAGCCACGACCCGCTGGTCCCCGGCCACCCCGGACCGGGCCAGCAATCCGCGCTGGCACAGGGATTCCACGGCCACGCTGACCGCTGGCTTGCCGATGGCCAGCCTCCGGGCGACATTCGAGGCCCGTTCATTGCCCTGGGCGATCGCGGCCAGCACCCGGTAGTGGGCCAGGCTTAGCTGCGGAGACGACCGCTCCAGCATCGACGAGGCCCGGGCCAGCGAGCGGACCGCCTCGACGGCCCGCGCCCGATCTTGTGCCGAATCCATGTTTAGTTACCTTAGCAAAAGGTTCGATCACTGAACTAATCCGGCGCCAGGTCCACCGGTTCGCGGCACCGGCTGCTATCGATGTCCCATCGATGGTGCTATCGCGCTATCGATGTCCCATCGATAGCAGCGGCCGGGCACAACATCAGCCTCAGATGCACTCTGAACCCCAGGTGCCACGGGCCGACGGGCGGCGGGACACCGGCCGCTACCCGACGGGTTCCTCGCCGAGCGCGGCCTTGACCTCCTCGAGGGTAGCGGCCGACCCGGCGATGTACTCGTCGGTC
>JBEKHI010000290.1:0-11155 GCA_050012355.1 Streptosporangiaceae bacterium
GCTCGCTTCTAGGACTGGTGTGTGGTAACCCAATCCTTTCAAGAAGCGGGCCGTCTTTCACGTAGGCGCGCCGCTAAACGGAAATTTAGGCACTAACATGACACCCCGCGTGAATAACCCTGTATGTATGCACATTAGTATCACGAGTATGAAAAATATTATTGCGACGATAAACCCTATCCGGCTGATCACGCGCCTAACCTCTATCAAACCGGGAGCCGATACCCGTAATGGCCGGGGCGGCCCACTTCGCTTCAAACGCCATGGAAGAGGCGCCGCTAGTCGGTCCGTTACGCGTAGCGGAGCGAAGGTACTCCTGGGTGGGCCGGTCGCCCAGCATCACTTGAGCTAGCCGGGTCAGCCCGAGCGCGTGTTCGGCGTATAGCGCGGTGGAGTCCCGCGCCGAGCGTGCGGGGAGCAGGTTCATGACACAGAGACGCCGCCGGGTGCGTCGCGCTGCTTCATGCCGGTGGCTTTCTTCCCTCCCCCTCTGGTCGGTACCGGACGCGCCCAAGCGTAATGGCGCAGCGACAGTTTGTTATTTTTCGGACGTATCTCGCGATCGGACCCGACCGGGTCGGCCGGGCTTGTCGACCTACGGGCGGTGTGCGGCAATCTGGGATATGTTGGGCCGTGTTGGGACGATCCGGTATAGACATCGCCGCTCATTGCGGGTAATTATCGCTAAGCGCAACCTTGGGGGTAAGCGTGCACGCTCGCGATCAGCGGCGTCCCCCGCTTCCCGCCCGGCTGACGCCAGCCGAACGCGACTTTTTTCTGGAAATGCGGCGGCTGGTGGATACCGCCGGGTATTCCTTCCGCGTCCTTGAAGATGTGACGTCTGAGGATGAGGACTCCTCAAGCGAGTCACAGTGGGTCGGGTGGCTGAACGGGCAATCGCTGCCACCGCGGCCGGCGGTACGGAAACTAATCGGCCGGCTGGCGGCCGACGATATCGACGCCCATTCCTTGATGGAGCTGTGGAGTTCCGCATTCGTCCCCGGCGGGTACCAGCAGGAATCCACATCCGCCTCGGCTCAGCCGCAGGAGCTCCCGACGTCGGCGCCGTCCTTCACCGGGCGAACGGCCGAGCTCGAAGTCCTGACCCGTATCGCCGAACGAGCCGCCGACCGACAGCCCGGTGAAACGCTAGTCGTCGTGATCGAGGGCACCGCCGGGATCGGCAAGACCACCCTCGCGATACACCTCGCGCACCAGGTCAAGGACCAGTTTCCCGACGGCCAGCTCTTCGTCAACCTGCGCGGCTTCGATCCGGGCGCCGGACCGGCGGCAGCGGAGAACGTCCTCCTTGATTTCCTGGAATCCCTCGGCACTGGACCGACCAAGATGCCAGCGAGCACGGCCGGACGGGCGGCGCTATACCGCAGCCTGATCACCGGCAAACGGATGCTTATCGTCTTGGACAACGCACGCGACGCGGAACACGTCCGCGACCTGCTGCCGGACAGCCCTGGGTGCCTCGTCCTGATAACCAGCAGGAACCAGCTGACCAGCCTGATCACCGAAGGCGCTCAGCTATTGCCGCTCGGTGCGTTCAGCATCGCCGAGGCACGGCAATTGTTCGCCGAGCGGGTCGGAGCCTCGCGAATCGACCGTGAAGCGGATGCCGCCGAAGACCTGATCGGATTTACCGCCAGATTGCCACTCGCGCTTAGCATCGCCGGTTCTTACGTCGCCGCGCACGCGCAGTTTTCCCTGGCCGAAGTCGCCGGAGAGTTCCGGGACCGTCTCGATACCGGGGATCCGGCGACCTCGGTGCGATCGGTGTTCGCCCGTTCGTACGAGCATCTGACGGATCCGACGGCCCGCCTTTTCCGGTTGCTGGGTATTCATCCGGGCGAGGAGACCGGTGTCCCGGCGGCGGCGAGCCTGGCCGGATTGCCGGTCTCGGACGCTAGGAAGGCGCTGACCGAACTAGCCAGGGCGTCGCTCCTCACCGAGCCGTCACCCGGGCGTTTCGCGTTCCATGACCTGCTGCGGGTTTTCGCTACTGAGCTCGCCGAGCAGGTCGACGGGGCAGCCGAGATCGCGGCGGCCGGGCGGCGGCTAGTGGATCACTATCTCCAGTCGACTGACAACGCGGTACGGCGCATCTACCCGGCGACGCTGCGGCTGACGCTGCCCGCGCCGTCCGTGGCGGTGCGGCCGGAGGCGCTCCGGTCGTATGAAGAGGCCCGGTCGTGGCTTCGCACCGAGCTGCGGGTGCTGCTGGCCACGGTGACTCACGCGGCGGCGTGCGCGCCGGTCTTCGACACGTGCTGCTGGCAGCTGCCGCTGCTGCTGGCTACGCCGCTGGTGCGGTCCGGCCGCTGGCACGATCACCTGGCCTGCCAGCGGATCGCGCTGGCGGCGGCGGAGCGGCTGGGCGAACCGACGGCGCTCGGGCACGGGCATTCTGGTCTGGCCTACGCGTGCGCGATGCTGGGTGATACCGGGGCGGCCCGTGAGCACCTGGACAAGTCGCTGGAGGCGTTCGAAACGGCCGGGGACCAGGCGGCGCTGGCCGCGGTCAGGTCGCGGCTGGCGATGCTCCTGGAGCAGCAGGGCCGGTACACCGAGGCGCTGGAGCACGGCCGGGAAGCGCTCCGGCTGCGGCGAGCATTCGGGAACCGGGCGGCGATCGCGCACGCCGAGAATATGGTCGGCTGGATGTACGCCCGGCTGGGCCAGTACCCGGAGGGGCTGCGGCACTGCCGGCGGGCCCTTGACCTGGCCACCGAGACCAGTAGCCGGCCGCTGGCGGCCGACGTCCTGGACAGCCTGGGCATGATCAACCTGGCGATGGGCGAGCACGGACCGGCCCTGAGCTGGTACCAGCAGGCGCTGGTCGCCTACCGCGACAACGACGACTCGCGGGGTGTGTTCTCCGCGCTGACCGGCATCGGCGATGTCCACCTGGCGACCGGTGAGACCGAAGCCGCCGCGGACACCTGGCGGCGGGCCCTCGAAGTCGGCAACGCCCTGGAACCTGGTTTCGTGGAACATGTCCAAGCGCGGCTCGCCCGGCTTGAGGAGTAACACCCGCGGCAACCTGTCCAGCCGCGCGACTCCCCCAGCGGACCTGTGTCTCACATGTCGAGACGCCGCTACTCACGGGTTAACAAGATTCATGCGCTCATCAGCAAAAATTCATTTGTGATTCCTTGCCAAACCTACGGTCACGTAGGCTACGGTTACGTAAGCGTAGAAGGCAGCGCCCCGAACCCGCAGCCAGAGGAGCACGATGAGCACTTCCGCCCAGACGACCCGACTCGCCCCGAAGCCAGAGATCGAGCCTGAACCGAGTACCCGGGTCCAGCAGTTCCTGGTGGGCCTCTTCGTCGGCATCCCTACCCTGGCGCTCATCGCGGCGATTCCGGTGGCCTGGCGCTGGGGCTTCCTCGACTGGCACGACGTCGTGATCTTCGCGGTCTTCTACGCCATCTCAGGCCTGGGCATCACGGTCGGCTACCATCGCTACTTCACGCACGCCTCCTTCAAGGCCAAGACCCCGCTGCGAGTAGCGCTGGCGATCGCGGGCAGCCTCGCCATGCAGGGGCCGGTCATCACCTGGGTGTCTGACCACCGCCGGCACCACAAGTACAGCGACAAAGAGGGCGACCCGCACTCGCCGTGGCGCTACGGCACCGACACCAAGGCACTCGCCAAGGGCCTGGCCTTCGCGCACATGGGCTGGCTGTTCGACCCGAATCAGACCTCGCAGGAGAAGTTCTCCCCCGACCTGCTGGCCGACAAGAACATCAAGCGGGTCGACTCCACATTCATCTGGTGGGTCGCGGTCACACTGCTGACGCCGGCGCTGATCGGCGGCCTGTGGGGGATGTCCTGGAAGGGCGCGCTCACCGCGTTCTTCTGGGCGAGCCTGGTCCGGGTGAGCCTGCTGCACCACGTCACCTGGTCCATCAACTCGATCTGCCACACCTTCGGTGTCGAGGAGTGGGAGAGCCGCGACAAGTCGCGCAACGTGAACTGGCTGGCCATCCCGTCGTTCGGCGAGTCCTGGCACAACCTGCACCACGTGGACCCCACCTGCGCCCGGCACGGCGCGCTGAAGGGCCAGATCGACCTGAGCGCCCGCGTAATCCGCTGGTTCGAGCAGGCCGGCTGGGCCTACGATGTCCGCTGGCCGGACGCGCAGCGGCTGCGCACCAAGCAGAAGAACGGCCGCAGCCTCGGCTACATGACCAAGAGCGCCATGACGAAGCGCACCCAAATCGAAGATGAACGTACGGCCGCCTAGGGCCATGATGGACCAGTGACCGAGCAACCCAGGACGAATCGCAAGCGCATGACCGGGCAAGAACGTCGGCAGCAGCTCCTCGACGTCGGACGGAAGCTCTTCGCTCAACGCGGGTTCGAGGGAACCTCCATCGAGGAGATCGCATCGCAGGCCGGCGTCTCCAAACCGGTGGTGTATGAGCACTTCGGCGGCAAGGAGGGCCTGTACGCGGTCGTAGTGGACCGGGAAGTGGACCGGCTGCTGACCACGGTGACCAGCCTGCTGATCGAGGCGGACCATTCGCGGGCGAAGTTCGAGGCCGGCATGGTCGCCCTGCTGAGGTACATCGAGACGAACGCTGATGGCTTCCGCATCCTGGTCCGGGATTCGCCCCCCACGTCCGGGAGCGGAACCTTCGGCACGCTGCTGTCCGACATCGCGAGCCAGGTGGACGACATCATGGCCACGTTCCTGAAGTCGCGCGGCCGGGACCCGAAGCTGGCCCCGATGTACTCCCAGATGATGGTCGGCATGGTCGCGTTCACCGGCCAGTGGTGGCTCGACGCCCGCAAGCCCAAGCTGGAAATCGTCGCGGCCAACCTGATCGACGTGGCCTGGAGCGGCCTCGCCCAGCTGGAAACGAGCGAGAAGAAGTAACCCGAGCGGCGAAGCTCCTGTGCATGACGACACCAGCCGTCACGACAGGGGCTTCGTTGCGCTCAGAGCATCAGGTATTTCAGGGCAGTGGTTCGTCGGGGGGTGACCAGTCAACCCATTCTTCCGCGGGTTCAGACCATGGAATCTCGGTGCCCGACGGCGTCGCAGTGGGGTCTCCCGTCCACAAGTGGCTCCCCTTACCCCAGAGTCTCATAGTCAACACGAGGGCCTGCACCCACCTCTTCTGCGTCGCTATCGACATGATCGGCGCGTCAGGCGGAATCTCGGATTGCCAGCCAGTGTCTCCCTCCAGCTCCCAGGGATCATCAACTGAGAATTGGCGATTGAATGGATGCCTCGGGTCGCTCGCTGGTATACAGACGTTCCAATAGGACTGAACGCTATTCGGCCCGCAGAAAGTTTCTCCCGTATCCGGGTTAAAGTAATTTCCATTAATAAGAACGAATCCTTCGGGCACCCATTGCGCTCCGCCCGTCACCTCTCCTGCACCTAGCTGGCTGCTGGATGTCTCGCCGCTGCCGTCATCATTGGAGGCGGTGGTGACGATGGTGCCGGTCGACTTGCTGCCATTCGCGATCGGTGTGGCGATTTTCGTGACCGGGTCGATGTGCGTCCGGCCCTCAGTTGAGGCATGTTCAGCCTGGTGGAGCAGTGCCCGGCGTATCGCGGCGGCCCTGGCAGCCGCCGCTGCCGCCGCTGCCGCTGCCGCCTTTGCCGCTAGTGCGGCCTGGCACGCCGCGTAGCAGCCACCGCCGCCACCGTATGAAGTCCCATAGCCAGATCCAGACCCGTAGCTCACTCCGGCCCCAGAGCCCCCACCGGACGTGCCTCCCGAACCTCCGCAATCGCCGTAGCCGTCCCAGCAGCCGCCGATGTATCCGCTTTCGGTCTCGTCGTTCGTGTCAGTTCCGGGGCCGTAACCACTGGGGCAATCGCCGTAGCCACCCTCCCCGCACGGTTCGGTTACCCCGTAATCCGAATAAATCGGTGACGAACTGCCAGACGATCCGAACCAATCCCAGCCGGCCCACGCCAGTCCGCCCAGGATCGTAAGCGCTGCGACTGCTATCCCGGCTGGGCTCCAATCGCCTACGCTCTCTGCCTCTTCGGCTTCCAGGGTCTCTTCGAGAATGGCCGCCGCCCCGTCATGCCCGCTCGGATCGATGCTGTCCAGCGGGCTGGCGTTGGCGTAGCCGAAGGGGTTGGCGTTGGCGGGGTCCGGAGCCGCGGAGTTCTGGACCGTGTCCGCTGAGGTGAACTGCCCGGAGGCCGGGGTGTACCAGCGCGCGTCCATGTTCACGCCGCCGGTCGCGGAGTCCGTGTACCCGGACTGGTAGCCGACCGAGAGGCCGGAGGCGTTGCCGGTCTGGGACAGGACGTTTCCGAGCGGGTCGTACTCCGCCCTGCCCGACAGCGCGGTGGCAGCGGAGGTGAAGTCGCCGACCACGTCGGTATGCGCATCCGTCCACAGGTCGACACCGGTCCCGTCGATGGAGGCGGAGATCAGCGACCCGGACGGGTCGTACACGTAGTCATCACCGGTCCCGTCCGAGGCAAGCTGGTTGGTGGCACCGTCGTAGGCCAAGTCCGCGGTGCTGCTCCCGCGGGTTCGTGAAACCACCCGGCCGAGCGCGTCATAGGTGAAGCTGTCGGTGCCCGAGGACACCTGGTCACCGTACGCGTCGAACGTCGCCGCGGTGCCGCCGGCACTGGTCAGGGTCCCGTTCGCGGTGTACATGTAGTCCGTCGTCGTCGCCGTCCCCGACGCCGGGGTAGTCGTGGACGAAAGCAGCTCGTCGCTCATGTCGTATTGGTTGGTGACCGTGCCGGTCACATCTCCGGTCGCCACCGAAGTCGTGGTGATCGATGTACGGTTCGAATCCGCGTCATACCCGTACGCGGTGTCGGTGGTCGGGGTGTCCCAGGAGGTCAGCCGGCCGGCCTCGTCGTAGCCGTAGGTACTGGCCACTCCGTCCTGGTCGGTCTTGCTGGTCAGCTCGCCCGCCGCGTTATACCCATAGCTGATCGACCCGACCGTGGTACTGCCGTTCGCGATCGTGTCCGAGTCGACCTGGCCGAGCGGCGTGTACCCATACGTCTGCACGTCCCCGCCGGTCCCGTAGGTGATCGAGGAGACCTGGTCCAGGTCGTTGTAGGAGTAGGTGTCGGTCTCCCCGGTCAACGGGTCGTCGACCGCGGACAGCAACCCGTTCTCGTGGTGGTACGTCGTCGTACCCGCCGCGGTGGTCGCCGTGTACAGCTGGTCATCCGTGTTGTACGTGAAGCTCGACGTGCCGGCGGTACCGCTGACCGAGAGCACGTCGCCCTCGGAGTCATACCCGATCGACTCGCTGGTCTCGACTGTGCCGCAGGAGGTGGTCGTGCACGTCTGCGCGCTGGTGACCTCGCCGTCCGAGTTGTAGCCGAACACCCGGGCCGGGGTGGTCGCCGTCGCCCCTGCCCCGCTCTCGGTGAGCAGGTCACCGTCGCCGTCATACGTGAACGCCTGGGTCACCCCGCCCGGCTGCGTCTCGGAGACCAGGTCCCCGTCCGCGTCGTACACGTAGTCCGTGGTGGACTCCGCCGACGTCGTAGACACAGTGGTCACCGGGACCGTCTTCGTGTCCTGCAATCCAAGGCTGTCGTAAGTCCAGTAGGTCGGGTAGCCGTTGCCGTTGACCTGCACGGTCTGGTTACCGTCCAGGTCGTACTTGAACTCCTCACCGATCGAGGTCGTGGACGTCACAGGCTGGATCTCGCTGGTCAGCAGCCCGGTCGCGTCGTACCCGAAGGTCTCGGTGTACCCGAGTGCGTTCGTGCTGGAGGTCTCGTTGCCGTCCAGGTCGTAGCCGACTGAGGACGAGGTCTGCTCCACCCCCGCCGAGCTATAGGTGATCGACGACACCGGCTTGTTGAGCGAGTTATACGTCACATCGGTGTAGGTGAGGTTCGGGTACAGGGTCTTCGCGATGTTCCCGAAGCCGTCGTAGGTGTAATAGGTGGTGTTGCCCGCGCCGTCGGTCGAGAAGGTCTTCTCTCCCAGATCGTCATAGCCGTACTTCGCGGTCACTCCGCTCGGACTGATCGTTTCCACCAGGAAGTCACGGGTGTCATAGTCGTACGTGGTCGTGTTCGTGTCCTCGGTCGCTGCCTCGTACACGCTGGAAGTCGCCTTCTGGCCGAGGTAGTTGTAGGTCGCGGCGGTCTGCGTTCCGGCCGGGGAGGTCTCCGTCACCAGTTGGCCGCCGATATTCGACCACTCATCGGTGACCCCCCCGTCCGGGTCCTTGACCGAGGCCTGGTCTCCTAGCTGGTCATACGCGTAGGTCGTCACGTTGCCGAGCGGGTCGGTGTCCTGATAGAGCTGCCCGTCGGGGGTGTACGTCCGCTTCTCGGTCGGCGTGATCGACGTTGTCGAGCCGACCGGCGTGTACGGCGCGCCGACGATCTCGGTGACGTTGCCGTCGGCGTCGTAGTAATAGGTGGTGACGTTGCCGTCGGCGTCCTGAGTTTCCGCCGTCTCGCCGAACGTGTTGTACCCGGTCACCGACTCCGGCACCGCGGTCGCGGTGGTCGCCGTGAGGGTAGCGGCGTCATAGGTCGTCGCGCTGACCGCCGGGTCCTCAGTGGTGGTCAGCTGACCGAGCGCGTCGTAGAGATAGGTAGTGGTGTCCCCGTCCGGATCCGTCATCGTGATCGGCAGGCCACGGGTGTCACGGGTATAGGTCGTGCCGCGGACCGTGGTGCCCATGACCAGGTCGCTGATCAGGACGTTGTCTCCGGCGTCGTAGGTGTACTCGGTCGTCCGGGTCGTGGTCGAACCGGTCACCGTGTTCGGCGCGGTCACCATCGAGGTGGCCACGGTGGAGTCGGCGAAGTAGGTGTCGGTGGTCACCTGGTCCGCCCCCGACGGGTCAACCGTGGTGCTGACCAGCCGGTTGTCCGCGTCGTAGGTGTACTTGGTGGTCAGGGCGCCGCCGTTGGTGACCTTCGAGGTCAGGTTCCCCGCGCCGTCATAGGAATCGGACTCCTTCACGAAGGGCGCGGTGCCCGCCGTGTTCGTTTCCACGACGCTGGCCTGCAGCCCGTTGTCGTAGTACGTGTACTCCGTCACGTCGCCGACCGCGTTGGTCACGCTCGCCAGCCGGTCGGCCGGGTCATAGGCACGCGATTCGAGCGTAAGCGGCCCGGCCGCTACCGCCGCCGTCCCGGCCGCGTTCGCGTTGTCGCCGTTGTAATTCACCAGGATCGTCGCGGTCAGATCACCGTCCGCGTCGTACTGGTACTCGGTCTCGTTCTCCTCCGGGTCGGTCATCGTCTCCTTCAGACCGTCCGGGTAGTACGTGTACGAGGTCTGGTTCCCGTCCGGATCGGTCACGTACTGTTCCTGGTCATACGGCGTGTAGCCCCAGTACGTCGTCCGCGCGCTGTCGTCCCCGGTGCCCAGATCCGATACCTCCTGCTGGATCAGGTCCCCGTCCGTGTCGTAGGTGTTCTGCGTGTACTTCTCGTGCGTCGCGCCGGTGACCGCGTCGGTGGTGACCGGATCGGTCTCGGTCAGCACCTGCCCCTCGCCGTTATACGTGTACGAGGTCACCGCCGACGCGTCCGTGGTGGTGCCCGAATACGTCGCCGACCAGGACACCGTCTTGGACAGCACCCGCCCCAGGTTGTCGTAGGTGTACAGCGTGGTCTCGCCCAGCGGGGTGGTCACCTCCGCGAGATCACCGTCCGTGTAGTACTGATACTTCGTCGTGTTCCCGCCCGGCGTGGCGGAAGTCAGCAGCAGCCCGTCGGGTACGTCGGTGCTGGTGGAGCCGTACGCCAGCTGGGTGACGGTGGTGCCGGAGGTGACCTCGCCCGAGTACGTGTGCGTTGTGACCAAGCCGCCCGTGCTGGTGGAAGTCCCAAGCGTCCCGCTGCTGCCGGTGTCGGTGTCGGTCGTCACCGATGGGCTGGTCACCGTGGTCGCGTCACCGAGACTGTCGTATCCGTATTTCGTCTGATAAGTCGCGCTCGTGGATGAAGTCGAGTCCCCGCTGCTGTAGGTCAGCGGCAGGTCGTTTTCCGGCGATGCCGTCGTCAGCTGCGCGGAGGTGTCGTTCGGGTAGTACGTCCAGTACTGCGTCGAGCACGCCTGGGTCGCCGTGTCCTGGCACGTCGTCTCCGCCACCAGGTTCCCGCGCACGTCGTGCTGCGTCGTCGTCACGTTCCCGTTCGGATCCGTCACCGTGTACAAGAACCCCGACGTGTCATACCCGTACCTAGTGGTGTAGCCGCGCGCATCAGTCTCCGCGATCAGCCGGTACCCGTTGTCCGGATCGTACTTGTACGTCGTGGCATCGCGCTGGCTGTCGGTCACCGTCTCCGTCAGCACCGGCGACAGGCCCTGCGAGTTGGCCGCCGCACTGTAGAGCCCGGCGGCCGCCTGAGAGGACAAGGCGCTGCGGTAGATCGCGACGTCGGAGATCTCCCCGTCGAAGTACTGCGCCGTACCCGTGTTCGACGTCGATGAGGAATGGTCCTCGTCCGGCCAGGTGCCGCCGATGAACCCGGCCCCGACATACGTCTCCGGGACCGCGGTCGTCTCCGGGTCGCTGGCTGAGGAGGCTATCTCCTTGCCGTCCAGGTACAGGTACTGGTAGTCGCCCGAGTCCGCCGTGCTGCTCGCCGTGAGCGTCACCAGATGCCAGGCGCCATTGTCCACCGTGGCCGACGAGGACATCGCACCGGTGCCCTCGCTGCCCCAGAACGTCCCGTGCAGCTTCCCGTCATCGCCCACGTACAGCAGCGGCGTGTAGCCGCCCGTCGTAGTGCCCGCGCTGATCGCCGACGCCGAGGTCGACAGCAGCACCCCGTTCGCCGTGGAGGTCTTGAACCACAGCGAGATCGAAGCGTTCGTCAGGCTATCGGCCTGCCCGGACGGCAACTGCACATAGGAAGACGAGCCGTTGAACGACGCGGCGGTGGCGTCCGAGAACTTCCCGGTGCTGCCCAGGGTCGCCGCGTTATAGGTACCCGCGCCCGAGTTGACCTGGTTGACCGCCGCCGTCGCGCCCGACCCTTCCCCCAGCCGCCAGTAGCCCCAGGGATGCTGGCCCATCACCGCCGAGGCGAACACCTGCGATGACCCGGTCACGGATGACGGAGAATACCCGGAGAGCGTGTACGTGTCCCCCGCGTCCTCGACGCTGGCGACCCGGCCGGTGGTCGTGTTGTAGGACACCGCGGTGACCG
>JBEKHI010000291.1:0-16277 GCA_050012355.1 Streptosporangiaceae bacterium
GGAGGCCGGCCGTCAGGCCCTGTCGGACATGCGGGCGATGCTGGGCGTGCTACGCACCGACGACCCGCCCGCCGACCTGGCGCCGCAGCCCGGTGTCCCTCAGCTCGGCGGGCTCATCGAGCGGGTCCGCGCGACCGGGCTGGCCGTGGATTTCGAGATCGAGGGAACCCCCTTCCCGCTCGGTGCCGCGGCCGGGCTGACCGCGTACCGCATAGTCCAGGAGGCACTGACCAACACGATCCGCCATGCCGTCGCCCGGCAGGCGCGGGTCACCATCCGGTACGACGCGCCGCGGGTACAGGTCCGGGTGGCCGACGACGGCACAGCCACGGCGGCCGACGGGCACCACGGGCACGGCATCGACGGGATGCGGGAGCGAGCAGCGCTGCACGACGGCAACGTCACGGCCGGCCCGGCGCCGGACGGGGGCTGGCTCGTATCGGCCACTCTGCGGGCGGCCGCGTGACTATCTCCGTGCTGCTGGCTGACGACCAGCCGCTGCTGCGTCGCGGGTTCCGCATGATCATCGAGGCGGAAGACGACCTGGTGGTGATCGGGGAAGCCGGGGACGGCGACGAGGCCGTTGACCTCGCCCGCCGGAACCCGCCGGACGTCGTGCTGATGGACATCAGGATGCCGGGTACCGACGGCATCGAGGCGACCCGCCGCATCATCGCCGCCGACCCCGCCGTCCGGGTGCTGGTCCTGACCACCTTCGACCTCGACGAGTACGCCTTCGGCGCGCTGCGGGTGGGAGCCAGCGGGTTCCTGCTGAAGGACGTGCGCCCGGCTGAACTGGTCACCGCCATCCGGACGGTCGCGTCCGGCAACGCGGTCGTCTCGCCCCGGGTCACCCGCCGCATCCTGGAGGAATACGCGCAGGTACTGCCGATGCCCGCCGGGCAACGGGCCGAGCGCTACCCGCAGCTGTCGGCGCTCACCGAGCGCGAAAGCGAGGTGCTCGAGGCGGTGGCCCGCGGGCTGTCCAACGCCGAGATCGCCGCGGCGCTGTGCGTCTCCGAGACGACGGTGAAGTCGCATGTCGGACGGATTCTCGCCAAGCTCGGCCTGCGCGACCGGGTGCAGATCGTGGTGCTCGCCTACGAGGCAGGCCTGGTCCGGCCGGGAACGCGTCAGTGACCACCGGCCTACACTGTCTCTCGGCACAAGGCGCAGCCAACCTCAAGACTTTCCCGGAGACACGATGACCGACCCGATCACCCCGAGCCACATCCCCGCCAGCGCGACACCCGAAGGCGATGGGATCGTCACCGGGAACGGCCCGGTCCGCGTCGACGCCTTCATCGACTTCCTGTGCCCGTTCTGCCGGCGATTCGAGTTGTCCGCAGGGCCTGGGCTGAAAAGCCTCGTCACCGACGGACGTATCAGCCTGGTCCACCACCCGATGAACTTCCTCGACGAAGCCTCGACAACGAACTACTCCACCCGCGCGGCCGCGGCAGCGGGCTGCGCCGCCGACCAGGGACTCTTCCTGGAGTACATGCATGCGCTATTCCAGAGCCAGCCCCCGGAGGGCGGCCCGGGGCTGAGCGATGCCGAACTGATCAGCATCGGGCGTGACGCCGGACTGGACGATACGGCGTTCGCATCCGGCGTGTCCGAGGGAACTTACCTGGACTGGCCGCCGTACGTGACCGCCCGCGCCACCGCCCTCGGGGTCCAGGCGACGCCGACCGTCCTGGTCGCCGGAGCGGTTGTCCAGCCAGACCCGCAGGCGATCACGGCCGCGGTCACCGAGGCAGCCACCAACCTCTGACTACCGGATCAGGAATCCGCCGTCGATGTAGAGGTCTTGGGCGTTCATGCCGGTGTTGCGCAGCAGGAAGTCGGCGGCGTCGGCGACTTCTCCCATAGTGACCAGACGCCCGATGGGCGTGGCCGCTATGTGCGGATGGTTTGGCACGTCACGCCACTTGGGACTGTCCCCGATGAGGCCGGGGTGCACCGCGTTGACCCGGTGCGGCGCGATCTCGGCGGCGAGTGTCTTGACCAGGCCGGTGAGGCCGGCGTTGAAGGTGGTGACCATCGTCGAGCCCGGATAGGGGCGTTCCTTGGCCAGGCCGCCGAAGAGCACCACCGACGCGCCGGGCCGGAACCGACCGCGCAGGACGCGCACGGCTTCGGCGTAGCCGACCAGCTTGACGGTCACCGACTGAATCGCGGCATCGATCCGGAAATCGGCCAGCGTTATCGGAATGGACGGCATGGCGGTGATCACCACGTTGTCGACCTCGGTCACGCTTTCCAGGGCCGCCGCGATGGTCTCCGGCTGGGACAGGTCGATGGCCAGCCCCCGAGTGTCCCCGCCAATCTCCTTCGCCGCGGCCTCCGCCCGTGCGCTGTCGCGGCTGGTGATGATGACAGTGTCACCGCGGTCGGCGAACTTCCTGGCGACCACACCGCCCACGCCGTCGCTAGCACCACCGATGACCAGTGATGCGCTCATGAGGCGGCCTCCTTCTATCGTACGATCACTAATGTCCAAACGGACAGTAAGTTTACGGCGGGTCCATCTTACTGTCCAGATGTACAGTAAGCACATGGAGAGCGATCTTCCTGCCGGAAATGTCACGAAACCGCCGCGCCGCCGCAATCCGGAGGCCAGCCGAGCGGCGATTCTGGCCGCGGCCCGCGCTGCCTTCGCCGAGCAGGGATATGCCCGGGCGACCATGCGGGAGATCGCCCGCCGCGCGGGCGTTACCCATGGCCTGGTGACGCTGCACTTCACTTCGAAGGAACAGCTCTTCCTGGCCGCCGTTCCCGGGCATCGTGAACTTCCCGACGTGGTAGCCGGGGATCCCGTCCTGCTCCCCGAACGGGTAGCCACCGCCTACGTAGACCGCATGGAGAAGGGCGCGGACAGCGACCCACTCGTCGCCCTGCTACGGAGTGCGGCCTCGAACGTGGACGCCGCCACCCGGCTGTACGCGGCCATGCAGGAAAACAGCATCGCTCTGTACGAGGGCATTCTTCCCAGCGAGGACCTGGCTGCCCGAGTGGAACTCCTGGGCGCGCAACTGATCGGAGTCACCTTCAGCCGCTACATCGCCCGCACCGGCCGACTGGCGCGGATGAGCCCGGATGAACTGCGGGAGCACCTGATCCCGGTGCTGCGCGCCATCCTGCTGGACTAGCGGGCACGATTCAGGCCCAGCCATGCCGGCCGCCGGACAGTTCACAAAACCGTCCGGCGGCCGACTGTTTCGTTCGGCGTTACTGGAGCGGCTGGCGACCCATGCCAGCCGGGTTGCGACCCGCCAGCAGCCAGCCGAGGATCGTCGCGACGAGCGGCATGCCCACCAGGATCACCAGCAGGTTGGTCACCGGGATGCTGGTCAGCGAGGACAGCCCGTCAAGGGAATTGCTCCGGAAGAAGCCGATCGCCGCGAGGTAGCCGCCAATGATCCCGACCACGGCTCCGGTGAACGCGAGCGCGCCCGCGGTCGTCGCCGTGATCGTGCGACGCGTGATGCCGCTCGCCCCGGTGGCGGCCAGGGTGCGCAGGTCGCGGGCGGCCTCGCTGCGCACCAGGCCGACGCTCATACCGAGGATGCCGAGCGCGAGGACGATCCCGAAGATCGTGGCCACGTCGATGATCTGCGCTAGCGACGGGATGCTGTTGCGGGTCTCGACGCTCATCCCCGACGCTCCGGCCGCGAGTTGCTGGGCGGTGGTGATCTGGGCGGGGGTCAGGCCGTGCGGCACGGTGATGAGCCAGCCGGCTGTCTGGACCGAGCTCTGCAGGTGCAGCGCGGTGATCGCGTGCTCGGTGACCACCGTGTTCGGCGCGGAGGTGCCGGACGGGAGCTGGCTGAACTCCTGGATCGGCGGGTTAGCGAGGCAGGAGCTTGCCGGGCAAGGCCACCCGTTGCCGCTAGGCCCGTTTCCTTGCGGACCGCTGTTGCCGTAGGTGAGCTGCATCAGGCTCGTCGTGGACAGGCCGGGTCGCATCGTGAGGATGTCGGCGTCAGGGTTGATCTCGCTCTGATTAATGCCGAACGCCTTGAGCAGCTGTGGCGTGGCCAGGTAGATCGGACCGGACCAGGAGCGGCCGCCCGCCGCGTGGGTGAGGCCCGCACTGGTCGATTCCAGCGTGATCATGCTGGTGGTGCCGAGGTCAGCGGCGATCTCCTTCGCGACCTTCTGCGCTTGCGCCGTGCTCACGGCCGGTGTGCTTCCCCGCTGTGGCCCGCCGTACGGGCCCGACGGGGTGTAGACGATGAGCTGACTTGAGGTGAGGTTGGGGCCGGCGTAGTCGAAGATGTTGCCGAATCGGGCCGCGCTGGCCACGCAGATGAGGACCGCGATCAGCGTGCTGAGGCTGATCGCCGCCAGCGCCGGGCCGGAACGGGCACGGTAGCGCGCGAGGTCCCTGAGGGCGAGCTTTACCGCGATCGGGGCGTGCTTGCCGACCGCGGCGACCACGGCCAGGAGAACCGGGGCTAGCAGCACGATGGCCACGGCGAGCACGATAAAGCCAACAACGACTTCGAGCATCCCGTTGCCGTTACCTCTGCTCGCGCCCGCCATGCCGAGCAAGAGGAACGCGACGATCAGGAAGCCGAGGCCGATCGGGACCGCCAGGTGACGGGTCTTCTTCAGCGCGGGCGGGCGCCCGGCGAGCGCGGCCACGATCGGAGTCCTGGCGATCGCCTTGGCGGGCCGGGAGGCGGCGAAGTAGGTCGCGATGACCGCGAGGACCATGGAGATGCCGATCACCGTCCACGGCAGCTGGAACAAGCCCATCGCGTGGTGCGCGCTGTTCTCCGCCTGCGGGCGGTAGGCGAGCCAGACGAGAAAGCCCAGCACGAATCCGGCCATGGCACCCACGACGCCGGTCGCGGCGCCATTGGCCCGCACGACGAGCCTGATGTTGCGCTGCGTGGCGCCCTGAGCGGCGAGCATGCCGATCGCCCTCAGCCTGCGCTGCGCCAGAACAGTGAAGCCGCCGATGCCCACCAGTGCGATCAGCAGCATGCCGAGCACGGCGGCGGTGATTGAGATCGTCTCAGGGTTGATCTCGTTGTTGTTCGCCACCGTCTGGGCGGTGGTAACACTCAGGCCGGTCTTCGACTGGATGGCTGCCCCGGTCTGGCCCGGAGCGTCGAACAGCACCGTGACGTTGCCAGGGAAAGTGACCTGGCCGGGGATGACCAGCGCGAACTCATCCAGCAGGCTCTGCGGGTTCTGGACGATGCCGGTCACCTTCCGGGTCTTGCCGGCGACGGTCCAGTCGCTGCCGATGCTGAGCCTGAAGTCGGTCGCGACGCCGTTGGTGACGGCGATCTCGCTTGCCGTGGTCGGGTACTGACCGCTGACCAGGGACAGCAGCGGGCCGCCAAACGGCCCGTGCGGGTCCTGCGCCCGCAGGTCGAACGTGTCCAGGGTGCCGGGAACCGGGACGCTTTCGTTCTCGATGACGTCGACTTTGCCGTACAGGCTTTCCAGCTTGGTGATCCCGGCGTTGATCGCCGCGGGCGGGCCGGAAAGCGAGGCGGCGTCCTGTGCGGTGCCGAGTACCCCCGCTATCGGGGCCGGGGTATCGGTCGCGACCGTGGAGGCGACAACGGTGGCGCCGACCGCGACCGTGATCAGCGCGAGGATGAGCAGCTGCTGCCGCCATTCGCGGCGCAGCAGCCTTATCCCCCACCGGATGACCGCACGGCGGGCAGGCACACCGCCGCCACGCACTCTCTGCCCAGGCCGTTCCGTTACCGTCGTCATTGCTTCGGCTCCAGGAAGGACTCCGGACCCGCTGCCGGAACGGTCTGATCTGTCACCTGACCGTCGCGGAGGAACATCACCCGGTCCGCCCACGACGCGAGCTGCGCGTCGTGGGTCACGACCACCGCGGTCATCCCGGCGTTCTTGCAGGCGTCGTGCACGAGGCGCATCACCGCCTCGCCGTTGACCGAGTCCAGCGCCCCGGAAGGCTCGTCAGCGAGCAGCAGCCTCCGCTCCCCCACCATCGCGCGCGCGATCGCGACCCGCTGCCGTTCGCCGCCCGACATCTGGTCCGGGTAATGGGTGGCGCGCTCGGACAGGCCGAGCCGGTCGAGCGCCTTGAGCGCTTCGACCCGTGCCTTGCGGGCGGACACTCCGTCCAGCTCAAGCGGCAGCGAGACGTTCTCCGCCGCGGTCAGCCCGGGTAGCAGGTTGAAGTCCTGGAATACGTAGCCGATCACGCGCCGTCGCAGCCGTGCCTTGGCACTGCTCGACACCTTGCTGACCGGCTCTCCGGCGATCAGCACCTCACCGGACGTCGGATCCTCCAGGGTTCCGGCGATGGTCAGCAGCGTGCTCTTGCCGGAGCCGCTGGGTCCCATCACCGCTACCATCGCGCCTTCGTCCGCCGTCAAGCTGACCTCACGCAGGGCGTGTACCTCGGCGCTCCCCTGCCCGTAGGACTTGGATACCGCACGTAGCTCGAGCATGCTCATCGCCATCTTCTCGCTTCCCGCCGATGCCGTGGCAGCGGCGCTTGTGTCTGATCCCCTGTGCTCGCCTGGTCCGCCCAGGTCATCGTCCCGTCGGCCACCGCGCGGTTCACCCGGGCTTCGGCGGCGGCCAGCCACCTGACGACCGAGTCGAGCCGGAACAGCTCGGCGTCGACCGCCAGCAACGTGTTCAGGTCACCCCGGGCGTCGTATTCCTTGATCCGGGTCCACTGCTGCATCAGCTCCACCAGGTAGCGCCGGTGCGCCTGGATCACCGCGCGCACGTCGGTGCCTGGCATGCGCAGCGCCACTAGCACCTTCATCACGAGCTCGTCGCGTGGCGGCGAACTAAGGTCCGGCGGCGTCCGCAGCCACCTGGCTAGCTCCTGCTCGCCTTCGGCGGTGATCCGGAAGCCCTTCTGCGGGCCTTCCTCGCCGGTCCCATCGGACTCCACGAGCCCGTCACGCTCCAGCCGCTGCAGCGTCGCGTACACCTGACCCACGTTCAGCGGCCAGACCTCACCGGTGCGGGCCTCGAACTCCTCACGAAGCCGCAGACCGTACTTGGGCCCCTCGGTCAGCAGCGCGAGCATCGCATGGCGGACGCTCACGATCCGTCTTCACTCAATATCATGCTGAGGACAATACTGAGTATCATCCTGCGGTCTCGATAGTGCTAACTACCCAATCGCAGAGTGGTACTAGCTCCACCTCTGGGTGGAGCTAGTACCACCGCTCACGCCGCGGAAGGGGCCTGACCTCAGCCCCTGGCCGGCTCCCGCCAGCAGATCCAGTACACGCAGAACGCTGACAGCGCGACCGCCAGGGCCAGGTAGATGCCCAGCTCCCAGAACTGCAGGGTCCAGAACCGGTCGGCCGGCTGGTAGGTGATCACCACCTTGTACATGCTGTGCATCCGCGCGAGACACGCTCGGGCCGCCGACCCGTTGCCAAAGCAGGTCGGCGCCCAGGATGGCATCGACGCCGCCTGCCCCGCGTTGTCAATGAGCTGTTCGTGGGTGATCCAGGCACCAGGTGCTGGCACGTTGGCGATGATCGTGCCCAGCCGGTCGATGTTGAAGGAACCGTTGATCCGCAGCACCAGGTGCTCCGGTGTCAGCAGTGCCGGGCGGACCCACAGATTCATCACGACCTGGACGACGATGTACCCGACGCCGGTGAGGGCCATCGCGGGGAGCAGGCGCCGCAGCACCAAGCCGAGCGTCACGCCGAGCATGAAGGCGAACGCCGCGTACCCGATCGGGGCGACCCCGCGCGCCGCGAATGTCTCCTCCGCGATCCGCGGGAACCAGAACCCGACGGGTGCCACGCTGGTGGCTGTCGTGTCCAGGGCCTTGTCAATGGGACTCGACCACCAGCCAACCGCGAGGCTGAGCAGCCCGGTCGCGGCCATCGCGATCGCTCCGCAGACGAGGAGCTTGGTTACCAGCCACCGGGTGCGGCTGACGGTCTGGTTCCAGACGAGCTTGTGGGTCCCGGCCGCGAGCTCGGAAGAGATCAGCGGTGCGCCCCAGAACGCGCCGATCAGTGGCGGCACGACGAGGACGGCGACCCACCCGACGTCGTACAGGGCGCTGTCGGCGGAGTCACCCTGGGTCCGATTGAGAAAGCCGTTACCGGCGGTGGCCGCCAGGTGCGCGAGCGCCGGTCCGGTGATCGCGAGCAGGGCCGCGAGCAGGAGCAGTACTGCGTAGGTGGTGACGGCGCTTCCGCGCAGCTGCCGCCAGGTCAGCCAGGTCACGCGGATGCCCCCAGGTAGTCCAGGACGAGATCTTCCAGGCTGCGCGGCTGGTAGCTGGCCATCAGCTCAGCAACGTCGCCGGCCAGCCGGATGCGGGATGCCACGAGCACGATCAGGTGATCGCAGACCCGCTCTAGATCAGAAACAAGATGTGATGACATAACGACGGTCAGTTCCCGTCCAGTGACCGCTTCTTGCACGCTGGTGATGAATTCCGACCGCGCCAGCGGGTCAAGCGCGGCGACTGGCTCGTCGAGGATGAGCAGCCGAGGCCGCTTGGCCACGCCCAGGACGAGTGCGAGCTGCGCGCGCTGGCCGCCGGACAGCGTCCCCGCCTTTTGCGCGAGGTCCAGGCCGAGCCGGGTGATCCGGTTCCGGGCGAACTCGTCGTCCCACCCGGAGTTGAGCCGGGCGCCGAGCTTCAGGTGGTCGGCGACGGTCAGCCCCCGGTAGAGCGGGGTGTCCTGCGCGACGTAGCCGACCTCGGCCATGCCGCTGGCCGGCGTCCGCCCGCATACTTCGATCGTGCCGACCGTCGGGCGCAGCATGCCGGCCGCGAGGTTGAGCAACGTACTCTTGCCAGCGCCGTTCGGGCCGACCAGTCCGGTAACCCGCCCGGCGGGCACCTCCATCGTGCAGTCCGACAGCGCCCACCGGCGCCGGTATCTCTTGCCCAGTCCCTGGGCTCGCATGATGACTGTCATGGACCGTAACCCTGCCGGGCCGGCCGTCCGCCGCGCGTCGGAGCGCGGGCCACGCCATATCCGACCATAGTCTGACGCGGGCCAGGGGTAAGGGTGGCTACTGTCACAAGGTGGACCTGACCAGGCGTCTTGAGTTCCGGCACTGGGTCGCGATCGACATCTTGGCCGCCGCGGGGATGATCGCGGCGGTCGCTACGCGACCGCCAGTTAGCGCCCCCGGAATGACCCCGCATGTCCCGGCAGGCGTGGCACTGGTGGGCGTCGCCGCGATCGCGGTGGCGGCACGTCGCCGCTGGCCGCTGCTCGCGCTGACGATCAGCGCCGTCGCGGAGGTGGCCGTCACGCTCGCCGGAACGGCCTACGCGCGAGATGCGCTGCTGGCCATGGCCCTGGTGACGTACACGGTCGCGCGGGTCAAGCCGGCACTCCCGGCCCGGATAGCCCTGATGTCGGGGTTGGTCGCCGTTGCCCTCGCCGCCGTCCTGTCCCCCGGTTCCGGTTCGGTTCCGCTGGCGTTCGGCTCCGCTTCGGTCACCTTCGTGCTCGCGGCCTCCGAAGCCGCGTTCGTCAGCGCTGCGTGGGCGATAGGCCGGGCGATGCGCTCGGCCGCCGCGTACAACGAGCGCCACGCGAGAGCGACCGTTCAGGAGGAGCGGCTGCGGATAGCCCGCGAGCTGCACGACGTCGTCGCCCATTCAATGAGCGTCATCGCCGTCCAGGCCGGCGTCGGGCACTTCGTGATCAGGGACCGCCCGGAGGAAGCGGAAAAGGCCCTGGCCGTCATCGAGACGACCAGCCGGGAATCACTGACCGAGATGCGGCGGCTGCTGGACATGCTTCGCGAAGAACGGCCCGGCGACCTGCTGCCCGCACCGGGTCTGGCCGACCTTCCCGAGCTCGTCGACCAGACCCGCCGAGCCGGCCTCGACGTCGAGCTGATCACCGCCGGCGAGCCGCAGGAGTTGCCCGCGGGAGAGGACCTGGCCGCTTTCCGTGTCATCCAGGAAGCGCTGACCAACGTACTCAAGCACTCCGGAGCCAGTCACTGCCGGGTTTCGCTCAGCTATGAAGCCGACGGCGTGACGATCACGGTCAGCGACGAGGGCCCCGGCCCATACGACGGCGAGACCGGGCACGGGCTGGCGGGCATGCGGGAACGTATGACCATGTACGGCGGGACATTCCAGGCCGGACCCCGGCCCGAGACCGGCTTCGGCGTCGAGGTATGGCTGCCCCTGTGAGCGAGCGAAGGGGCGCGGCGCTGCCTGGACTGAGGAGCGACGAAGGAGTGACGAAGGAAGGCAGCGCCCATAGGCGCCCCGAAGTCGAGCGAACCGGAAACACTGTACTGATCGCCGACGACCAGGAGCTGGTGCGGGCGGGCTTCCGCGTGCTCGTGGAGAGCGCGACCGATCTGCGCGTGGTGGCCGAGGCCGGGGACGGCGCGGCCGCGGTGGCGGCGGCGGTTCGCAGCAAGCCGGACATCGCCTTGATGGACATCAGGATGCCTCGGCTCGACGGCATCGAAGCGACCCGCCGCATCCTGGCCGCGTACCCAGCGACCAGGGTCATCATGCTCACCACGTTCGGCGCGGACGATTATGTCTACCGCGCGCTGCGAGCGGGAGCCAGCGGATTCCTGCTCAAGGACCTCCCGCCCGCCGACCTGCTGAACGCCATTCGTGTGGTGGCCGCCGGGGACGCGCTGCTGGCCCCCGCCGTGACCCGGCGGCTGATCGAGGAATTCGCCGGCCGCCCCGAGCCGCGTTCACTGAACGGCCTCACGGAACGCGAACGCGAGATCCTCGGCCTCATCGCCCAGGGACTGTCGAACACGGAGATCACCCAGCGGCTCTACGTGAGCATGGGCACGGTCAAGACCCACATCGGACGGCTGCTGGCCAAGCTCGATGCCAGGGACCGTGCACAACTGGTCATCGCCGCCTATGACGCCGGCCTGGCCCGGCGCCAATGCTAGGAATTTAAGACCGGTTGTTACCCGCAGCCTGAGCTGTTTCGGCGCGCGGCAGCGGAGCGTTCCTGGTGGGTGCTGCACTACCAAGAAAAGCCTGCCTCGTCCCGGGGGGGTCGCGGTGGCGTGAAAGTCGGGTGGCTGCGGGCCGTAGGCGGCTGGGCTGGCTGCCGCGCCCGGCGGCCCCAGGTCGGGTGCTGCTGGTGGTACTGGTGGTGCTCATGGGCGTGGTAAAGCTGCCGCGCACCGGCCGGGGGAGGGACTTTTCGGGCCAGAACCTGGGCAATGCAGCACCCACCAGCAACCAGGCACCAGGCACCAGGCACCAGGCACCAGGCACCAGGCACCAGGCACCAGGCACCAGGCAGGAGATCACGCCAGCAACACCTGAACCATTAGAACCACGACCATCAGCCCCGGCCCAGGTCCATCAGACAACTCCGGCATACCGCCCAGCCGGTCCGCGCGCCACCCGGCTCTTAGGGCCCGGCGCAGGTTACCGTCGTCCTTCGGTACGGGTCCGCCACGACCTGGTACGACCGTGGGATGAGGCCACGCCGCGGGGCTTCATCCCAAGGGACGGTTTCGCCGCGAACGGGCGCGGCACGGAAACCGGCATCCGTACGGTTCGTGCATGACTATGCAAGAGGCCATGTACCGCACGGACGAGCGACCGCGCGGACAGCTCGCCGTCTCGACGGCCGGGCTCACTAAACGCTTCGGCAAACGTACCGTCGTGGACGATCTGGCGCTGGCCATCCCCTCGGGGTCGGTCTGCGGTTTCGTTGGCCCGAACGGCGCCGGCAAGACCACGACGATCCGGATGCTGCTCGGCCTTGTCCGCCCGACATCCGGAAGCGGAACGATCCTCGGCGGCAGCCTCACGGAACCCGCCACCTACCTGAACAAGGTCGGGGCACTGATCGAGGCACCAGCGTTCTACCCGCAGCTAAGCGGGCGCGAGAACCTCAAGGCCCTTGCCCGCCTCGGGCAGCTTCCCCTCTCGGCGGTCGACCCGGTCCTTGATCGCTCCGGCCTGCTGGCCAGGGCGGGAGACAAGTACCGTTCGTACTCGCTGGGCATGAAGCAGCGGCTCGGCATCGCGGCGGCTATGCTGGCCGGTCCGAAACTGCTGATCCTGGACGAGCCGACGAACGGCCTCGACCCGGCGGGCATCGTCGAGATGCGCGGACTCATCAGGTCGCTCGCGGGGGACGGGATCACGGTCCTGGTCTCCAGCCACCTGATCTCGGAAATCGAGCAGATCTGCGACTACGTGGTCATGATCAGGGCGGGCCGGCTCGTTCACCAGGGCAGCGTCGGTGAACTCCGCGCCGCCCAGCAGCCAGATTTCATCGTCGCTCCCGAACACGACACCGATCTCCCCCGGCTCTCCGGGCTGCTTCAGGAGGCCGGCTGCACAATAACCCAGCGCCCGGCCGAGGCCGCGGTGCTCGTCGAGGCTCCCAGGCTCGGCGCCGCCGACCTGAACCGGCTCGCCGCCGGGGGCGGGATCACCCTCCGCCAGCTCGCCGAGAGTACCCGCAGCCTGGAGCGGGCGTTCTTCGCACTGACCGGCACCGCCTCGGCCGACGTGCCGGCCGACCTTGAAATGGGAGCAATCAAATGATGTGGGCAGCCTTTACCAGCGAGTGGACCAAACTGCGGCGGCCGACGCTGTTCCTTTCGACCTTCCTCGGCCTGGCCTTCGCGGCCTCGCTCTTCGTGATCCTGATGTTCTCCCAGGCCACCGCGAACGGCGGGATAGTGACGCTGCACCAGCTCGCCCGCCCGAACGGCCTCGTCATCGGCGTCGCCAGGGCCTCGATGCTCCTCGGAGTCGTGGCCTTCGGCATCGCGGCCTCGCAGGTCGCCAGCGAGTACAGCCTCGGCACGCTGCGCCAGCTCCTCGTCCGCCAGCCGCGCCGCGCCGTGCTGCTGGCCGGCAAGATGCTCGGCACCATCACGTTCCTGGTCCTCGCGCTGTGCTTCGCCGCCGTCATCGCCCTGATCGTGGCGGTCGTCGCGGCCCAGAGCCGTCACGTCCCGACGAGCGCGTGGTTCACCGGGACGGGGCTCGGTGACCTGTTCCGCGAGCTGGGCGATCTCGCGCTCGCCACGATCGGCTACAGCATCCTCGGGATGGCGCTCGGGCAGTTCGTCCGGTCAGCGGTGTTCGCCGTCATCGTGGGCTTCGCCTGGCTGGTCGCCGTCGAGAACATCATCACGCGCATCGTGCCGAGCACCGAGCAGTGGCTGCCCGGCGCATCGATAACCGCGGTGGCATCCGGCGGCACCGAGGGCGTGGGCTACGCGCACGGGATGATCCTCGGCGCGGTCTACATCGTCGTCGCGATCACGGCGGCGATGACCGTCTTCCTCCGCAACGACGTGACCGCCTAGCGAGCCTCGCGAGAAGATCCGGACGTTATTGCCTGGATCGCGGGTCGGCCAGGCGATCCTGACCTCACCAGCCAGGCACGCCACGCTGTCCAGCCCGGGCGCTCTGCGGGCCGTCGCCGGCGACGGCTACGTCTTTGCGATGCTCATGCTGCCCATCATCGTCGCGGGGCTTCCGGGCTCAATCGGGAACGACGTCGAACGCTTCCTCCCCGAGTCCGTCGGCTCGGTGATGATCAACAACCCCGTCCCGCGCGCGTTCGGCCCGTGGACAGAGTTCGCCATCCTCTGCGGATACACCGTGCTGATCCTCGCCGTGAGCAGCGGGACCCTGACCGGGAGGCAGCTAGCGATCCTAAGGCCCGTCGAGGAGTGGAGGGCCATCGGGGCGCTACCTGGACTTACAGCTGGTCAGCGACCCTTACGAATACAATTGGTGGCGATAGGGAAATGCGAGAGATCGAGGCGTTCCTCGTCGTGGCCGAGGAACTTCACTTCGGCCGCGCCGCCGCCCGCCTGCACATAACGACAGGCCGCTCGCCGAGCAGATCGATCCCGTTCCGTTCTGATTGTGCGGGGTCCGCGACGCAGAGAGATGTCATCGGCGCGCGAGCGCGCGGCGGATGGGAAGGCAGGTACTGGGTGGATTCTCCGATCATCGAGGGATTCAAGAGCCGGACGGAGCGAGTGGGGGACGTCGATCTCCACTACTGGGTGGGAGGGGACGCCGATGGGCCGCCGGTGCTGCTCTGGCACGGATTCCTTGGCACCGGCTACTCCTGGCGAAAGGTCATGCCCCTGCTCGCCCGGGCTGGCCTGGCCGTGCTCGTCCCCGACATGAGGGGATATGGCGACTCCGGCAAGCCACCGGGGATCGACGGGTACGACGGGCGGTCCCTGGCAGAGGAGTTCCGCCAACTGGTCCGCCAGACCGGTTTCGGCGGCGGGCGGCCCCTGACCGTAGTTGCCCACGATATGGGAGCGCCCCCAGCCCTGCTCTGGGCGGCCGACCATCCCGCAGAGCTTGCGAACCTGGTCTACGTGGAGGAACCGGTCATGCGCCTTGAGTTCCTCTCCAAACTGATCGTCTACACTCCTGAGGCCGCCGCCAGCGGATCGATGTGGTGGTGGCTGCTCCCCCTGGCGCCCAATGGCCCCGAGACCGTGATCGTCGGCCACGAGCGGGCTTATCTCAGCTGGTTCTACGACCGGGTGCGGTCCAGCCACGACGGGGTTGGAGCGGCCATCAATGAGTACGCCCGCACCTTCCGCGGGACCGAGGGGGTCCTCGGCGCCCTCGGCGTCTACCGGGCCGCATTCCGGACCATCGACCAGACCGAGCCCCTCGCTGCCGCCAGGGTCACCGTCCCCGTGGTCGCAGTGGGAGGGGAGTTGTCCCGGGGCGACCACGTGCGGCAGATGGTCGAGTCGGTAGCCGAGACGGTCACCGGCGTGGTCATACCCGGATGCGGCCACTTCGTGCCCGAGGAGCGCCCCGACCGGCTCGTGGACCTTGTGCTTGAACTGACCAGCACACCGAGCTGACACCCAGCCGATGAACTCATTGCTAGTTCGCTGCGCGAGCGGTTCATCCCGCGGCAGCGCATCGGCAAGCAACTTGTTGAAAGGACCAGTCGCGTCGCCGGGACACATCGATAGCTGCTAGACGGTGCCGTAATTGTCGAGGCGCTTCACCAACCGAGGGAGTGATCGGTAGGTTGTCGTGTCCAGCCGGTTCGTCGGACGTGGGAGGAGATCTGCGTGAGCGGTGGCGGATGGAGCGCAGATGTGTTCACCAACCCGGTGGTAGCCGGCTGCCATCCCGATCCGAGCATCTGCCGCGCGGGCCCGGACTACTATCTCGCCTGTTCCAGTTTCGAGTACTTCCCGGGCGTGCCTATCTTCCACAGCTGGGACCTGGTGCACTGGGGCCAGATCGGCAACGCGCTGGAACGGCACCCTATGCCGGACACGACACCGTCATCCGGCGGTGTCTACGCCCCGACGCTGCGCCACCACGACGGTCGGTTCTGGCTGATCACCGCCGATGTCTCCGGGGGCGGCACCGTATTGTTCACCGCCGCCAACCCGGCCGGGCCCTGGTCTGAGCCAGTCCGCTTGCCAGGCGTCACAGGTATCGACCCCGATCTTGCCTGGGATGACGACGGCCACTGCTGGTGCACGTATGCCGGGATCGAGCAGGTCCGCATCGACCAGGAGACCGGGCGCACGCTCGGCGAGCCGCGCCGCCTCTGGTCCGGCACGCCCGGCGCCCAGTACCCGGAAGCTCCGCACCTGTACCAGATCGGCGATTACTGGTACCTGCTCATCGCCGAGGGAGGGACTGAGCGCGGTCACTGCGTGTCGGTCGCCCGGGGCCCAGCACCGGACGGGCCTTTCGCGCCATGCCCGGCCAATCCGATCCTCACTCACCGCAGCACCAGCCGGCCGGTCCAGAACACCGGCCACGCTGATCTGGTCCAGGCGCCTGACGGGTCCTGGTGGATGGTCCTGCTCGGGGTGCGGCCGCGCGGCGGCACCCCCGGTTGGCATGTGCTCGGACGCGAGACATACCTCACCCCCGTGACATGGGCCGATGGCTGGCCGGTGGTGGCTGAGGTAGAGCCCGTCATGACCGCTCCCTCGTGGCCGCCATGTCCGGTGCCTCCGCCGCCGGTACGTGAGGTTTTCGACGCGCCGCGACTGCACCCGCGCTGGATCTCGCTCCGCTCCCGGTCCGCCGAATACTGTTCCGTTAGCGAACCCGCCGGACGGCTCACCTTGCGTGCTCGCGGCCGGTCGCTCGACGATCCCGCCGTCACGTTCACCGGCCGTCGCCAGCAGCACCTGTCATGCCGGGCACGGGCGCTGACCGATCCGGCCGACGGTCGCGGCGGCCTCGCGGTCCGCCTCGACGAGCGGCACCACTACGAGATCGAGGCAGGCGACGGTGAGGTACGGGCGCTGGCCAGGGTCGGACC
>JBEKHI010000292.1:0-11121 GCA_050012355.1 Streptosporangiaceae bacterium
GACCGCCGCGGCCAGGAGCCGCCGTGCCCGGGTCATCCTGATCCCGGTACTCGACATCCTCCAGTCGGTGCCGGTTCTGGGCTTCCTCGCCATCACCGTCACCTTCTTCATCGCCCTGTTCCCTGGTTCGGAACTCGGCCTGGAGTGCGCGTCGATCTTCGCGATCTTCACCGCCCAGGCCTGGAACATGACGTTCAGCATGTACCACTCCCTGGTCACCCAGCCGATCGAGCTGGATGAAGCGGCCCGCATGTTCCGGCTGACCAAGTGGCAGCGGTTCTGGCGCCTGGACGTGCCCAGCTCGATGATCGGGCTGCTCTGGAACGGCATGATGAGCTTCGGGGGCGGCTGGTTCTTCCTCGCCGCCTCGGAGGCCATCAGCGTCGGCAACAACAACTACACGCTGCCGGGGATCGGTTCCTACGTGCAGTCCGCCGTGGACAAGGGTGACGTGGGCGAGGTAGGCATCGCCATCGTCGTTATGGTCATCATGGTGGTTGGTGTGAACGTCCTGTTCTGGCGGCCGCTGGTGGCTTACGCCGAGAAGTTCCGGGTGGAGACATCGGAGGCTGCCGAGCAGCCCAAAAGCTACGTACTGAACATCCTGCGCCAGTCGAACATCCCTTCCTACATCGCCAGGCCGATGAAGCCGGCCGGCCGGGTCCTGGATCGGGTGACCCGCCCGTTCGGGCTAGCCGAGTATCCCTTGCGCACCCCCGAGTACAAGCGGCGCGCTGGTGACGTCGTTTTCGCGGGCCTTACCGGGGTCCTGATCCTGTGGGGCGTCTACCGGGGAGTGCTCTATTTTGGCCACTCCGCCGGGTTCGGCCAGTTCACCCGGTGCCTATGGCTCGGCTTGCTGACGTTTGCGCGCGTCGCGGTCGTCGTGGTGGCCTCAACGGCGATCTGGGTTCCGGTCGGGGTGAAGATCGGGATGAGCCCCAGACTCTCCCGCTATGCCCAGCCCGTCGTCCAGGTGCTCGCTAGCTTCCCGGCCATTTTGCTGTTCCCATTCGCCATCGTGATCTTCCTTGCCCTGGGTATCTCCCTCAACTACGGCGGGATCCTCCTCATGGCGCTGGGCGCCCAGTGGTACATCCTGTTCAACGTCATCGCCGGGGCCAGCGCCATCCCGACCGAGTTGCGGGAGATGGCGGAGGAGTTCCGCTTCCCCTGGAAGCAGAGATGGCGGGAGCTGATTCTCCCCGGGGTTTTCCCTTATTACGTCACCGGGGGCATCACGGCCGCCGGCGGGGCGTGGAACGCCTCGATCGTGGCGGAGATCGCCACCTACGGAAAGCACCACCTAGCCGCCAGCGGCCTTGGTTCCTACATTGCCGAGGCAACCACGAGAGGTGACTTTGCCGACGTTCTCACCGGCATCGTCGTCATGAGCTTCTACGTCGTGGTGGTCAACCGGCTGCTGTGGCGGCCGCTGTACCACCTGGCGGAAACCAAGTACTCGCTATGACCGCGGCCTAGGGGGAGCAGATGACCGACGTACAGACACCCGCCGTCGCCAGCTATGTGCCGACGGGCGACGTCATACTCGAAGTGAACCAGCTCACGAAGCATTTCACCTCCCCAGACGGCCAGCCTCTCCCGGTGCTGGATAACGTCAGCCTCCAGCTGCGCTCAGGCGAGATCGTCGCGCTCCTCGGCAAGTCGGGTTCCGGCAAATCCACCCTGCTGCGCTGCATCGCCGGGCTGATCGCGCCGACCGCGGGCACCGTGTCGTACCGCGGCACGCGGATAAACGGGGCCAACCCGGGCGTGGCCATGGTCTTCCAGAGCTTCGCGCTCCTTCCGTGGCTCACCGTCCAGGCCAACACCGAGGTGGGCCTGCAAGCCCGCGGTGTGCCGTCGGCCGAGCGCCGGAAGCGAGCGCTGGAAATGATCGACCTGATCGGTCTCGACGGATTCGAGGAGGCCTATCCCAAGGAGCTCTCGGGCGGCATGCGCCAGCGGGTCGGCTTCGCCCGTGCACTGGTGGTCGAGCCCGATGCGCTGCTGATGGACGAGCCGTTCAGCGCACTCGATGTGCTGACAGCTGAGAACCTCAGGACCGAGCTGCTGAATCTGTGGGGCGGCAGGGATTTCCCCACCAAGGCCATCCTGATCGTTACCCACAACATCGAGGAAGCGGTGCAGATGGCCGACCGCATCCTCGTGCTGTCCTCCAACCCGGGCCGGTTCAAAGCCGAGATCCACTGCGACCTGTCCCGGCCCCGCGACCGGCGGGCTCCTGAGTTCGAGGCCCTGGTCGACCAGATCTACGCGATCATGACCGAGCAGGTCGGCGCGGAAGCGGGCCAGCAGACCACCGTCGTGGAGCCGGGCCTGGCATCGCCTACCGAACTTCCCCTTCCGCACGTCAGCGTCGGCGGGCTGGCGGGCCTGCTGGAGATCCTCGAGAGCCGTGGCGGCCGGGACGACCTGCCGGAGCTCGGCCGCCTGCTGACGTTCGAGGTCGACGACCTGCTGCCCATCGTCGACGCGGCCGAAATGCTCGGTTTCGCCGCGGTCGCCGACGCCGACATCGAGCTCACCGTCACGGGTAACGCCCTGGCCGACGCGGACATCCGCACCTCCAAGGAGCTGTTCGCGGCCGCGGCGGCCACCCGTGCGCCGCTGGTGCGGGCCATCGTCCGGGCCCTGGAGACTACCAAGGACCACACCCTCAGCGAACGCTTCTTCCTCGACCTCCTGCAGCGCGGGTTCAGCGAGGATGAAGCCCGGGCCCAGCTCGACACCGCGATCAACTGGGGCCGCTACGCCGAGCTGTTTGACTACCACGCCGACGCTGGCGAGCTAATCCTCACCCCGCCGGACGATCACGTGGCCTGACATCGGCCTATCCGTGCGGGTGGCGTCGGCACGGGATGACAGTCAATTCTAGAAATATATTGCTAGTTTTATATTGCCAATATAAACTGAGTGCAGGTACCAGGACCGGCCGCCGTCGGCAGCCCACCCGGTGCCGTCAAGGGGAATCACGCCAGGCTCGGTTCCCCGCTAAGGAAGTCCGGTTATGTCCGAACCAGTGACACCAGCAGGTACGACCGGCACTCTGCCGCCGCCGTCAGTCAACGGCTCCGCCCCGCCGGTGCCCGCTCCGCAGGCGCCCCGCCGTCGGCTGCGCACCCGGATCAGCAGCATGCGCATCGCGCTGATCACGGGCACCGTGGTCCTCGTCGTGGTGCTGATCTTTATCATCCAGAACGCGAACGCCGTCAGCATCAACTTCCTCGGCGCCCACCTGCACCTGTCGCTGGCCGTGGCACTGCTGCTCGCCGCTATCGCGGGCGCGCTGGTGATGGCCGCCGCCGGGACCGCGCGGATCACCCAGCTACGGCAGGTCATGCGCCGCGATCGGCACAAGTCCCACGTCGGGTAGTCAGCCGGTAAATCCGACGGCCAGCACGCTCGGCCCCGTCGCGCAGCTCCCCGGCCGGAGACGCCGACTCTGCGCTTGAAGGGTAGAAGTCACCCTTCTTCCATCTGCGTGGCGAGTCGGCTCAGCGCGGGCAGCGCGTCGGCGATGGCACGCCGGTCGGTGGCATTCATGCGTTCCATGGCCCGGGCGGTGACCTCCGCCCTGATATCGCGCCAGCGGGCGATACGGTCCGCGCCGGCGGGGGTCAGCCTCAGTTCGGCGGACCTGCCGTCCGACTCGCCACGGTCCCGCCGCAGCAGTCCGTCGGCGGTGAGCTTGCTGACCAGGGTGGACACGCTGTTCGGCGCGAGTCCGAGTTCTCGTGCCGCCTCGGCGACGCTGATCCCAGGGATGCGGTTGGCCAGGCGCAGCAGCTCCGACCGCGCCGGGGGCAGCGGATCGGCGTCGGCTGCTTGCCGCACCGCGCGCCTGGCAACTCGCCGGATCACGCCAAGAGCGGTGAGCAACTCCTCCGACCAGGCACGGGTATCCGACACTACATCGTTCACAGAGCTAACTATATCGCGATTAATGCATATATGTCAGGGGTACATGGCCATAACAAGCGCCCAACGAAGGGATGCGAATATGGCAACGACAGCGGGAACGGCCAGTGAGCCGGCTATTCGAAGTCTGATCCCGGCCCGGATTGACCGGCTCCCGTGGTCACGGTTCCACACCCGCCTGGTGATCGCCCTCGGCGTCGCCTGGGTACTGGACGGACTCGAGATCACCATCGCCAGCAACGTAGGGTCGGACCTCACCCAGAAGTCCACGCTCAACCTCTCGGCCGGTGCCGTCGGCGACATCGCGACCTGGTACCTCATCGGCGAGGTGATCGGGGCCCTGGTGTTCGGCAGGCTGTCGGACAAGTTCGGCCGCCGGAACCTGTTCATGGTGACGCTGGGCGTCTACCTGATCGGCAGCGGACTGACCGCCGCGACCCAGGCGGGCGGGCACTGGTTCATCTACCTGTACGCGACCCGGGTGCTGGCCGGCTCCGGGATCGGCGGCGAATACGCCGCGATCAACTCCGCGATCGATGAGATGATCCCGGCGAAATACCGTGGCCGCGTCGACCTCGCGGTGAACGGTACCTACTGGGCCGGCGCTCTCATCGGTACGGCCGCGACACTGTACATCCTGAACCACGTCTCGGCCTCGAACGGCTGGCGGATCGCCTACGTGGTGGGTCCGGTCCTCGCGCTGGTCATCCTGTTCGTCCGCCGGAACCTGCCCGAGTCGCCCCGCTGGCAGATTATGCACGGCCGAGTGCAGCCAGCCGAGGCGTCGATCGCCGAGATCGAGCACGACGTCGAGCGCACCAAGGGCGAGATACCGCCCGTGGACCCCAGCAAGGAACTGGAGATAACGCCGACCGAACGAATCGGCTACATCGCCCTGCTCCGCGTGCTCTTCCGGCATTACCCCGGACGGTCGGTCCTGGTCGCCGCGCTGATGATCACCCAGTCGTTCCTGTACAACGCGATCTTCTTCACCTACGGCCTGGTACTTGAATTCTTCTTCCACGTGAAGGCCACCGACACCGCGGTCTACTTCTTCGCGTTCGCCGCGGGCAACCTGCTCGGCCCGCTGACGATCGGGCGGCTGTTCGACACGGTCGGCCGCAAGAAGATGATCTCGGGCACCTACCTGCTGTCCGGAGTGCTGCTCGTCGGCTCGGCCCAGCTCTTCAAGGACGGCGATCTCAACGCGACCACGCAGACGCTGTGCTGGATGGTGATCTTCTTCTTCGCTTCCGCGGGTGCGTCGGCCGGGTACCTGACGGCCAGCGAGGTGTTCCCCATCGAGGTCCGCGCGCAGGCGATCGCGGTGTTCTTTGCCATCGCCCAGCTGTTCGGCTCCCTCGGCTCGCACCTGTACGGGCACCTGATCGGAACCGGCAACGACCCGAACAAGCTGTATGTCGGTTACCTGATCGGGGCCGGCGCCATGATCCTCGGCGGGGTGATCGCGATCTTCTTCGGGGTCGACGCCGAGGGTAAGCCCCTCGAGGAGGTGGCCAGGCCGCTATCGGTGGTGGCCAAGCCACCGGAAGGAATGCTGCGCCCCGGTGGCACCAGCACGTAACGTCGTAGGTTGCCTCCGTGTCGTGAGGCTTCCTTTTGCCGTCCGCCCGCTCAACTGGTCCCGCTGCGGGCGGGCGGCGCATTTCCGGTAACGTGCCGCTGGTGCCGCCCGCTCGGAACGCCGTCTCCGGGGGCTTCGCGATGACCGACAGCGGCTTGGCCACCTCTTCCAGGCTCTTGCCCTCGGCGTTGACGCCAAGGAAGATCTCCACGACACCACCGACGATCATCAACCCGGCGCCAAGCAGGTAGCCCCAGTACAGCTTGTTGGGGTCGTTGCCATTGCCGATGAGGTGCCCGTACAGGTGCGAGCCTCCCGACCCGGCCAGCTGCGCGATGGCGAAGAACACCGCGATGGCCTGGGCGCGGACCTCGATGGGGAACACCTCGCTGGCCGTCAGGTACCCGGCCGACGCACCCGCGCTCGCGAAGAAGAAGATCACCGTCCAGCACAGCGTCTGGGTGGTCGCGTTGAGGTGGCCGTCCTTGAACATCTGCGCGCTGATGACCAGCAGGATGCCCGCGATGATGTAGGTACCCGCGATCATCTTCTTGCGGCCGATCGTGTCGAACAGCCGCCCGAGAGTCAGCGGGCCGAGCAGGTTGCCGGCCGCGAACGCCAGGAAGTACCAGCCGGTGTCGGATGACTTCACGTGGAAGAAGAACTCAAGTACCAGGCCGTAGGTGAAGAAGATCGCGTTGTACAGGAACGACTGGGTGATCATCAGCGCGGCTACCAGGACCGACCGTCCGGGATAATGCCGGAAGAGCACGCGCAGCAAAGCGAGGTAGCCGTAGCGCTTGGTCGGCCGGATCTCTAGCACCTTGCTTTGATCCACCGGAGGAATCGCGCCCTTGGTCTTCTCGACGTCATGCTCGATCTCGGCGATAGAGACCTCGGCCTCGGCCTCGTACCCGTGCATGATCTGCCAGCGCGGAGACTCGGGAAGCGACTTGCGGACGTAGATGATGACCAGCGCCAGCACCGGCCCGGCCAGGTAGGCGATGCGCCAGCCGAGTCCTATCGACAGGTGGTTCAGCACCAGGATGGTGAACAAGGTGCCGAGGAAGGCACCTGCCCAGTAGGTCCCGTTCACCGTCAGGTCGACGTGGCCGCGGTACTTGGCCGGGATCATCTCGTCGATCGCCGAGTTGATCGCGGCGTACTCGCCGCCGATTCCGGAGCCGGCCAGCACCCGGGTCGCGTACAGGAAGATGAACCAGTACCCGCCCTTCGGCGTCGCGGCGGTGAGCCCGCTGCCGATCAGGTAGATGCCGAGGGTGATCATGAACAGCTTCCGCCGGCCGAGCTTGTCCGACAGCCGCCCGAAAAACAGCGCGCCGATCACCTGGCCGATCAGGTACCAGGTCGCGATGTCCGCCACCGCGCTCGCCGACATGCCGAGCGCGCCGGGCTGGGTCAGGTCCGGGCCGACGTTGCTGGCGATCGTGATCTCGAGGCCGTCCAGTACCCAGGCGACGCCAAGCGCGACAATCAGGTGAGTGTGGAACCTCGACCACGGAAGCCGGTCGATCCTGGCTGGGATCAGCGACCTGATGACTCCAGGCTTATCGGGCGCGGTGCTAATACTGGCGGCCATCGTTCACTTCCCCCTAGTAGTGCGCATGGCTCACCTGGTATTACCCGTTGGTTGCGCTCTGTAACCGAAATCAATCTGGCGGTAGCGGAGCGCGCCACACCCATCTCTTGTAGGCGAAGTACCGGAAGATCGTGCCCAGCCCGGTTCCGACGATGTTCGCCGCGTTGTACGCGAGGTTGCCGTGCTTGTCCAGGCCGTAAGTGGTGAAGCCGATCACGGCCTCAGCGATGAGCAGGCCCAGCCCGTTGAGCACCAGGAAGAGGATGATTTCGCGCAGCCAATGCTGGTTGACCCGGTGCCGGAACGTCCAGAACCGGTTGCCCACGTAGGTGATGATGGTCGCGGTCACAAAGGCGATTGCCTTGGCCTTCAACGGCCCGTAATGATAGATGCCATAGAGCACGCCCGAGCCGCCGAGGTCGACGACCGCGCCGATCCCGCCGACGACGCCGAATTTCGCGATCTCAGGTATCAGGTCACGCACGACTTTCAACGCATCGGCTATGCGTGGCGTCATGAATCTACGGTAAGGCAGTTCGGCCACGGCTATGCTCCCCGAAGATGATCCGCCACGAAACATAGATGAGCGCCGTGATGACGAATCCGGCCTCGAAGGTGAGATCTCCGGCCGACCCGAAGCGGGACGGGACCAGGCCGACGTACTCGGTCTGGTTGGAGAACAGCCAGATCGACAGGCCCATCCCGGCGAGCATGGCCACCGGACCGGCCCAGTTCTCGTAGGCGGTGTCGAACAGCAACTCGGCTCCGGAGCGTCCGCGCAGGTACTGGTCGCAGAACGACACCGCGAGCCACGGCGCGATCCAGTACGCGATGATCAACAGGAAATTGTTGTATTTGGACGCGGCGCTCGATAGCCCGGACCAAGCGAGGAAAAATCCGATCATTCCGAACGCGACCGCCACGATCGCGCGCCGGGCGGGCAGTGGCAGCTTGATGCCGAGCGCGACAAACGACATCGCGCCCGAGTAGATGTTCAGCACGTTCGCGGCCACCGAGCCGAGTGCGATGGCCAGCAGCGTCAGGTCGGCGAGCGGGGTTGTCATCAGTGACGTGAATGCCCCGGTGGGATTGGACCCGAGCGCGTCCGACGGGCTGAGTATGGTGGCCGCCGCGGCGCCGACCGTCTCCATCAGCAGGCACGACAGGAACAAGCCGAGTCCGGCCCACCAGCCGACGGCCACCCGGTTCACATCCGGCCGGAAGTACCGGGTGTAGTCCGACGCGAACGGGTTCCACCCCACCGCGTACCCGAACGTCGCGCCCAGCGCCAGCAAGAAACCGCCAGCCACCGTGTGGTGTGACGCGCCCGGGTGCCCCTTCGCCAGGATGACCCCGGACGCGATCAGGAAGAGGACCGTCAGCACCGGGAACGCGTACCGCTCGAAGACGTGCACCAGGTTGTGCCCGAAGAACGCGACCACGATCTGCACCGCCACCACGATCAGCAGGCAGCCGACCCGCGGCAGGTGGGTGAGCGTGCTGAGGGCGAGCGCGCCGCTCACGCTGTTCACCGCGAACCAGCCGACGCCCGCCGCCACGGCGTTGATCCCGGCGGGCAGCACGTTGCCCCAGTAGCCGAAACCGAGCCGGCTGATCACCATCTGAGGTACTCCGAAGAGCGGACCCCGGGCGGAGAGGACGGCGTGCGCTACCGCGCCGGCCAGCGTCCCGGCGAGGATCGCGAGGAAAGCGGTCCAGAAGCTGAGCCCGAAACCGGCGACGGCGAGCACGCCCACGAAGATGGTCGCGAACTCCATGTTCGGCGACGTCCAGGTCCACAGCAGCTGTATGGGCGTGCCATGGCGTTCGCTGAGCGGGATGAATTCAGCGCCGCCCGGCTCCACGACCAGCGTGCGGGTGCCATAGTTTCCCTCACGTTGTGCTTCCCCCGTTTGCACGCCGTGATCATGCCCAGGTAGACGTATATCGACTCCTGTCTGCGCGTAGGCTACAGCGCGTGCCCGATACCGTGATCCAGCCCACCGTCGGCATGGTGGGCGCAGGCCAGCTAGCCCGGATGACCGCCCAGGCCGCGATACCCCTCGCCATCCAGTTCAAGGTCCTCGCGGCCTCCCAGGACGAGAGCGCCGCCCTGGTAACCCCGCAGACCAGGTATGGCGACTACCGGTCGCTGACTGATTTGCAGGCCTTCGCAGCGGAATGCGATGTGTTGACCTTCGACCACGAGCAGGTGCCCTCCGGGTCGCTGATCGCACTCGAGCAGGCGGGGTTTGCGGTTCGTCCTTCGTCTGGCGCGCTGAGGTATACCCAGGACAAGCTGGCGATGCGCGACCGGCTCACCGAGCTCGGTCTGCCCTGCCCGCGGTACGCCGCGGTCAAGACGCTGTCCGATGTGCGGGACTTCGGCCCGTGGCCAGTGGTGCTCAAATCGGTCAGCGGGGGATACGACGGCAAGGGCGTGTGGGTGTGCTCGTCCGAGGACGAGGTCGCCGAGGTGTTCCGCTACGGCGTGCCGCTGCTCGCCGAGGAGTACGTGCCGTTCACCATGGAGGCGGCCGCCCTGGTCGCGCGGTCCCCGCACAAGCAGGGCGCCTCGTATCCCGTGGTGCAGACGGTCCAGCAGGACGGCATCTGCCGCGAGGTGATCGCGCCCGCGCCCGGGCTGCCGTCATTCGTCGGGGAGCAAGCGTCCGCGATGGCGCTGCGGATCGCCTCCGCGCTCGATGTTGTCGGGTTGCTGGCGGTCGAGCTGTTCGTCACGGAGACCGGGCTGCTGATCAACGAACTGGCGATGCGCCCGCACAACTCGGGGCACTGGACCATCGATGGCGCGGTGACCTCGCAGTTCGAGCAGCACCTGCGCGCCGTGCTGGATCTCCCGCTAGGGTCACCGGAGCCGGTGGCGCCCTACACGGCGATGGCGAACGTGCTCGGCGGCACGGATCCGAACGTCTACGACCGGTACGTGCACGTAATGGCCCTGGACCCCGGCGTCCGGGTCCACATGTACGACAAGCCGGTCCGCCCCGGACGCAAGATAGGCCACGTCACCGTCATGGGTTCCGACCCCGACTCCCTCCGCGACCGAGCCCGCCGCGCCGCCAGCTTCCTCCGCTGGGGCCACGAAGACGGCGACTAGCCCGCCGCCATCCCGCCCCGCCGCCCCCTGGTCCGTCCGGCGCGCGTCCGCCCGCCAGCTCGGTACTTATCCCGGGTTCGTGCACCCAAGTCCCCCGACATACCAGGACATTAAAGGCGCGCCAGGTGCACCAACCCGGGACAAGTGCTCCACCGCCCCGGGGTGCCCTGCCGTCCGGGTGCCCGAGGGCCCGGGAGTCCAGGTGCCACGCGGATCAGCCCTCGCCCGTTTTTCTGCGTTTCGGTAGGGTTTGACCCCATGTGGTGCTCCGCCCGCGACGCCAGCGATGGGTCATCGATGGCGCTATAACCCCAGCGGTGGGCCATCGACGGCCCTGTAGAAGATGCTGCTGTGTCTCATTGGTCACATAGGGCCCTTGGGCCTCGAGCCGCGGGGGTGCCGGTGTACGCGCCGCGTCTTTGGGGCAGGAGGGCCGAGAGTCCAGGTCTGCTGGAGTTTCGTCAAGTTGAGGAAGATCTGGATCGGCCGGCGCTCTGCAACTATCCTCGAAGCGACATTTAACCTGAACAGGCACGGGCGTCCATCATCAGGGCGTTTCCCCTTCGGGGGGAGCTGAGGACAGGAGGGCCGGCTTGAGCGTTGGCGAAGCGCTGGTGGAGGCTCGCATCAGGGCGGGCCTGACCACCGAGGAGGTCAGCGCGCGCAGCCTGATCAGAGAAAGTGTCATCGTCGCCATGGAGCGGGACGACTACGAGGCCTGCGGCGGGCCGGTGTACGTCAACGGCTACATCAGGGCGGTCGCGGCAGCGATCGGTGTTGACCCGCAGCCGCTGGTCACCGAATACGCCCGTATCCAGCGAGCAGCCCAGGCGGCTGGTCCCGAGACGGACTCCGCCCCAGAGCCCGAGCCGA
>JBEKHI010000293.1:0-11119 GCA_050012355.1 Streptosporangiaceae bacterium
GACCCCCGAGATCACCAAGCCGACCACGATGGCAGCGGCCGCCCCGGCCAGCCCGGATCCGGCGGCGCGGCCGAGCCCGGCGAGCGCGGCCGGGCCCCGGGAGCGCCGCACGAGCACGATGAGCACCAGCCCCGCCACGGTGAGCCCGATCGTGGTGCCGATGCCGAGGTAGGCGACCACCAGCCGCTGCGGCACGAAGGGCACGATCGCGGCGTCCGCGGCCATGACGAGCACCCAGCCCGCGGTCACCGCGAGCGCGGGCGCGCGGCTGTGCCCGGTCGCGTACAGCACCCGGGCCAGCGAGGCCGCGAGGCCGTAACCGATGAGCCCGGGCGCGAACGCGACCAGCGACAACGCCAGCAGGCTGGCCCGGTGGCCGGCGTGCGATTCGAAGATCTGGGACAGCGGCCCGGACGCGCCCGCCAGCAGCGCGGCGCCCAGGCAGGAGGCGAGCAACGTCGCGCGGGTCGACCGCGCGCTGGTGTCGTTCACGTCGGCGCCGGACCGGGACGACAGTTCGGGGAACGCCGTGGTGGCGATCGGCACCGCGAGCACCGCGTACGGCACCTCGAACACCGCCCAGGCGAAGCTGTACACCACGAGCGCCCCGCTGCCGCCGAAGTGGTTCGCCAGCACCACGACGGCCACCGTGGAGGTGTCCTGCGCGATCAGCGTGAGCACGCCCGCGGCGGCCAGCCGTCGCACCCGGGGCGCGACACCGGGCGGGAACCGCAACGCGGGACGCAGTCCCAGCCGCAGCCGGGCGAACGGCACGACCGCGGTGAGCACCATCGCGAGCACGCCGAGCGTGGTCCCGATGGACAAGATCATCTCGTAGCGCAGCGGCAGCGAGCGGATCCGCCCGTTCACGTAGCCCCCGCCGACCCGGCCGAACCACAGATACGCGGCCACCACGACCATGCTGGAGAGCAGCGGCGCGAGGGCGGGCGCGGCGAACCTGCGATGCGACTGCAGGATCCCGTACAGCACGACCGCGATCCCGTAGAGCAGGATCTGCGGCGCGAACACCGCCAGCATCCGCCCGCCGACCGCGTCCACCGCCGATCGCGAGCAGCCCTCCGCGCCATCGAGCAGTACCGAGGCGAGCGGCCCGGAAGCGATGGCGACGATGACGCTGACCGGCGCCAGCAGCAGCACGGTCCAGGTGAGCAGGGCGGAGCTGATCTTCCTGGCGTCGGCGGTCTCGCCGATCCGGCCCGCCAGCACCGGGACGACAGCGGAGCTGAGCGCGCCGCCGAGCACGACGTCATAGATGATGTTCGGCACCATGTTGGCCGTCGTGTACGCGGTGCCCAGGCAGGTCGGCCCCACGGTGTGCGCGAACACCAGCTGGCGGCCGAAGCCAGCCGCCCGGGCCACCACGGTGATCACGCCGATCATCACCGCCGCCCGCCCAATGCCCTTCAACCGCGGCAGGGTCGCCCCCCGCTCCGTCACGGGAGCTGTCACTGGCCCGGCGGGACCGTGGTGACCGACCGTTGTACCGGCAACTCCGCCGACGGCGTCGGGGGGCGGCGTCCGAGCATGTCCAGCCAGCGCAGCGGCGCGGTCCGCTCGATCACCTTGGTGAAGCTGACCTTCTCGCTGGCACCGGTCAGCGCGACGATGCCAGCGAGCAGTGCGACCCGGGCCGGGCGCGGCAGCTCCGCCGCGGCGGCGCCGAGCATCGCGCCGAGCGCGTTCGCCCCGGTGTCGCCGAGCATGGCGCGTTCGCCTAGGTCCTCGCCCAGCAGCGCGAGGGCCGCGCCAAGGGGCGCCGCGAGCGCGGGGGCGGCGGCTGGCGCGGCGGCCTCGATAAGCGCGGAAGATCCGATCGCGACCTTGATCGCACGGCCGGGCCGCAGGTCGAACAGGTTCAGCAGGTTGGCGCCACCGGCGATAAGCGCGGCGTTGATCACGACGTCGACGGGGTCGCCGCCGGCTACCACCGCGCTGACCAGGCCGGTCGCGCCGAGACCGCCGAGCTTGACCGCGCCGGTCGTCACCTCGCCGTGCGCGAGCGCCCCGATGTGGCCGCGCAGCCCCTTGCGAGACGAAGATCCGGCCAGGTCGTCGTAACAGCCGAACGCCGCCGCCCCCGCGCCCGCCAGCGCCAGCCCGGCGGCCTTGCGGGTGCCCAGCGTCGGTGCGGCGGCCAACGCCGCGGTGACGGCGCCCACCGCGATGGCGGGTCCTTCCAGCAGGGTCAGCGGCTCGCCGCGGTGGTTGGTCCGGTTCCAGGTCTTCTCGCCACCCGGAGGACGGCGGCCGAACATGGTGTACGCGGCGCGCGCGGCACCAGCCGCGGCGGCGCCGATCGCGGTTGCGGTGACGAACCGGGCGGCGACGCTTGTCACTTCTTATCCTGGGCCTTCTTGGTACTCGACGTGCTAGGGGACGCAGACACGCTAGCACTCGGCGTGGGTGCCGGCGACGGTCCGCCGGACGTGGCGCCGGAGTCGACACCGTATGACCCTGCCTTACCCGTCTGCGCCTGGCTGGCGAGCGCCTGGATCACCGTGATCTGGCCGGTCGTGGTGTCGGCGTTGTCGATAGTGGACACGTCCCCGGCCACGTTGGAGGACCGCAGCACCGACATGGCGCTCCCCCCGGAGTCACCGGAGGCGTTGCCCGCCGCGACGGTGGCGGTGCTCTCAGCCGCGTACTCCTGCGCCACCGCGACGAGCACCTGGTTCTCGGGATCGGAGCTACCGTCGGACGGTGCCGATCCCGGGGTCACGATGATCGCCAGCGTGGCCTTGTCGGACGGCTGCCCGCTGATGTACCCGCCCTGCTGGAAGGTGCTCAGCACCGACTGCGCCTGGGTGGATGTGAGCGTGACGGCGGTCGACGCGGTGGTGGTCTTGGTGACCGAGGCCATGGCGATGAGCTGCGCGGCCTGCTGCTGGTTGGCGGTCTGCTGGTCCGACGCGGTCACCAGCGAGATGCCATCGGCCGAGGCGAAGTTCCCGTCGATCTCGTTCAGCGCGGCTTCGGTCGTCGTGCTGGTGTCGTAGAACTTGCTCTGCAGCGCGATCGTCCCGGTGATGGTCGCGCCCGCGACCTTGGCGGCGGCGGTGATGCCGCTGATAACCCCGGCCTGGGCGCCCGGCTCGGTGACCAGCACGATGCTCTGGCCGGTCAGCAGGTTCTTGAGCAACGTGGTCTCGTTCGCGCTAGCGAAGGACTGGTCGGCCGAGACCTGCGCCGAGTAGGCGTCCCGCTCGGCTTGTGCCTTGGCGAGCTGACTGCTCAGCGAGTCCGACGTGGTGCGCAACGCGTCAAGCGTCGGGCCCTGCAGCTCGGTCGAGCCGAGCACGAGGCCGATCGCCAGCGCCAGGAACACGGCGACGATGGAGACAAGGTGGTAGCGAAAGTCAATCATTAAGAGTCTCTAGAAGAGTCCGTTGAACCAGTAGGAAAACGTGTGCCACGTGCTGATGGAATAGGTCGACAGTATCGGGCCGGCCGGCGAGGCGACCACCGCCGCCACGATCGTGACGATGGCGGCTAGCGGCAGCGCGAGCAGCGCCCACCCCGAGATCCGGCTGTGGTAAAGCTGGTGCACGCCGCGGGCGTTGACCACCTTGCTGCCCACCCGCAGGTGGGTCAGGAACGTGCTGGCCATGCCGGGACGGCCCTTGTCGAGGAACTCCTCCACGCTCCAGTGCGTGCCGACCACCGGGATCAGCGCCGCCCCGGCCGCGTCCGCGAGCAGCAAGGCGACGTCCTCGCTGGTCCCGGGGAGTGCGCAGGTGTGCGCGGGCAGGCCAAGCTCGTCGATCCTGGCCAGGCCGGGCGCGTGGCCGTCCGCGTACGCGTGCACCACCAGCTCGGCCCCTGAGCACAGCGCCTCGTCGCTGACCGAGTCCATGTCACCGATGATGATGTTGGGCCGGTAGCCCGCGTCCAGCAACGCGTCGGCGCCGCCGTCGACCGCCAGCATGACCGGCCGGAACTCCCGGATGTAGGGCCGCAGCGTGCGCAGGTCCTCCTTGTACCGGTAGCCGCGGACCACGACGAGCACGTGCCGTTCGCGCATGTCGGTGGTCAGCTCGGGAACCGGGATGCCGTCGGTGAGCATGTCGCGCTCACGGCGCAGGAACTCCAGTGTGTTCGCCGCGAACGAGTCGATCTGGGTGGCCACGCCCTCCCGGGCCTCGGCCATCGCGGCATCGACCGTCTCCTGGGTCTGCACCGTGCCCTTGGCCACGATCTGATCGCCGAGGTACAGCGTCTGGCCGTCCAGCCGGACCAAGTCCCCCTCGGTGACCCGGCTCAGCAGGTCGGGACCGAAGTTGTCCACCAGGACGATGCCCTCGTCCAGCAGGAGCTGGGGGCCAAGGTTGGGATAGCGGCCGGTCATCGACTTCGCGACGTTGACCACCGCCGCCACCCTGGCGCTGATCAGTTCGTCGGCGCTCACCCGGTCAAGGTCCGCGTGGTCGATGATCGCGATGTCCCCGGGGCTCAGCCGACGCGTGAGGTTCTTCGTCCGGCGGTCGATCCTGACGATCGCCACGATACCGGCGGGCTCCTCGGCTCTGCCGGACCGGACGCGCGGTACCTTCACGGACGACACCTTCATCAGTGATTATTTTGCCAGAGGCCCAGCACAAGGGCCGTCATCTGGGGCTTCTACGGCGTGTTACAGGCCGGATACACGCGATTTACCGAGGGCACTCCCTGCAAGGTACCACTCGAACCCTAGGGAACACCTGGGTGCCGTGAGGCTGCTTGTAGAATGTAACGGATGTGTCTCATCGACCACCCTGATGGGACCGGGTCGCACTGGACCTTCGGCGGGACCACTCGCTCGAATGTCAGGGGTCCCGGTTATGGTGCCGTTATGACCGATAACAGCCCTAATGTCAATCAAACCGTGGCCCTTGTGCACGGCATCTGCCTGAAAACCGGGCCGCCGACCCGGACCGGCGTCGAACTCGAGTGGCTAGTACGCGACGCGCGTGACCCAGCCCTGCCAGTGGCGGCGGAGCGGATCGGCGCGACCGTAGCGGCTTTCGGCGCCGACCTGAACTCAATGGACGGTTCCACCATTCTCAGCAATGGATCCTCGCTGACCGCCGAGCCGGGCGGCCAGCTCGAGCTCAGTTCGGCCCCGGCCTCGTCACTGGCCGGGTGCGTGACCGCCGCGGCGGCCGACCTGACCGCCCTGCGGGATGCGGCGGCGGCCCAGGGGCTTGAGCTCGCGGGATATGGCCTCGACCCGCTCCGCGCACCGCGGCGAGTGCTCGACAGACCTCGTTACGCGGCGATGGAGGCGTTCTTCGATCGCGCCGGGCCCTGGGGCAGGCGAATGATGGGCGGCTCGGCGTCGGTCCAGGTATGCCTGGACGCCGGAACCGACGGTGACGACGCCGACAGCAACCCAGATGGCTATTTGTGGCGCTGGCGGCTGGCGCACGCGCTCGGCCCCGTGCTGGTGGCGGCGTTCGCGAACTCCCCGTTGCGGGAGGGGAAACCAACCGGGTGGAAATCCGCCCGCCAGCAAGTCTGGCTCAACCTCGACCCTGGCCGCACCAAGCCGGTGCTCGATGCCCGGACGGACGGCGATCCACGCCGCGCGTGGGCGGCGTACGCGCTGGACGCCGAGGTGATGTGCGTACCCGGCTCCGGCACCGCGGACTGGACCGCACCCCCCGGTCTCACGTTTCGTGACTGGATAATCACCGATAGCCCCCGCGCCGCGAGTACCGACGACGTGGAGTACCACCTGACCACGCTGTTCCCGCCGGTGCGCCCGCACGGCTACCTGGAGCTGCGGATGATCGACGCCCAGCCCGATGACGGGTGGATCGTCCCGCTCGCGGTCACCGCCGCGATCTTCGCCGATCACGAGGCGTCCCGCACGGCGATGGCGGCCGTGAGCCCGGCGGCCGACCGGTGGGAGCTCGCCGCCAAGTGCGGGCCTGAAGACCCGGCCATCGCGCGGGCAGCCAAGGAGTGTTTCGCCGCCGCCGCCGAAGCGCTGCCCCGGCTGGGCGTGCCGCCCGCCATCACGGACGCGGTGGGTGAGTTCACCCAGCGATATGTAACCAAAGACCGATGTCCGGCCGACGACCTGCTGGAGGAGATCACATGACCCAGACCCTGAGGGAACGGATCGCGGCGGAGCTGATCGCGGCTCGAGACCGCACCACACTACTGACGGGCTGCGTGGATGACACCGACCTGACCACGCAGCATTCACCGCTGATGTCGCCGTTGGTGTGGGATCTCGCGCACATCGCCAACCAGGAAGAGCTGTGGCTACTGCGGGAGGTTGGCGGCCGAGAGCCGCTGCACCCGGAGATCGATCCGCTGTATGACGCGTTCGAGCACCCAAGAGCCGAGCGGCCCACGTTGCCGCTGCTGCCGCCCGAGGAGGCCCGCGCCTACGGTCACGAGGTGCGCGGCCGGGTACTGGACCTGCTGGACCGGGTGAGCTTCGACGGGGCGCCGCTGACCACCGACGGCTTCGCCTTCGGGATGATCGCCCAGCACGAGCAGCAGCACGACGAGACCATGCTGATCACCCATCAGCTGCGGGTTGGCACGCCGGTGCTGTCGGCGCCGCTCCCGCCGCCCGCTCCGGCTGACGCGTTGCCGGGTGAGGTGCTGGTGGCTGGCGGCCCGTTCACGATGGGCACCTCGACCGAGCCGTGGGCGCTGGATAACGAGCGGCCGGCGCACACCGTGGACGTGCCCGCGTTCTACCTGGACACCACGCCGGTGACGGCCGGGGCGTACGCGGAGTTCATCGCCGACGGCGGGTACTCCGACCACCGGTTCTGGTCGCCGGACGGCTGGGATCACCGGCAGCGGGTCGGCCTGACCGCGCCGCTCTACTGGCAGCGAGACGGCGCGGGCGGCTGGACGCGCACCGAGTTCGGGTCGACGGTGCCGGTCGATCCGGCCGAGCCCGTCGTGCACGTCAGCTGGTACGAGGCGGACGCGTACGCCCGCTGGACCGGGCGGCGGCTGCCGACCGAGGCCGAATGGGAGAAGGCCGCCCGGCACGATCCGGTCTCCGGTCAGACCCGGCGGTTCCCGTGGGGCAACGCTGACCCGTCGGCCGAGCTGGCCAACCTCGGCCAGCGGTACCTGCGGCCGGCCGCCGCGGGCTCCTACCCGGCCGGCGCCGCGCCGTCCGGCGCTCGCCAGCTGATCGGCGACGTCTGGGAGTGGACGAGCTCGGACTTCCTGCCCTACCCGGGGTTCGTGGCCTGGCCGTATAAGGAGTACTCGCAGGTCTTCTTCGGCCCCGAGTACAAGGTGCTGCGCGGCGGCTCGTTCGCGGTCTCCCCGGTGGCCTGCCGTAGCACCTTCCGCAACTGGGACTACCCGATGCGCCGGCAGATCTTCGCCGGCTTCCGCACCGCACGGTCGCTCTGACCATGTGTCGACATTTCGCATATATCGGGCCGCCGGTGACGTTGCGGGAGCTCATCATCGATCCGCCCCACGGGCTGTACCGGCAGTCCTGGGCGCCCCGGCGCCAGGAACACGGCACGATAAACGCGGACGGCTTCGGCGTCGGCTGGTGGGCCGACGCCGATCCGGAGCCGGCCCGTTACCGGCGAAGCACCCCGATCTGGGCGGATCCGTCGTTCGCGGATGTGGCCCGGGTCACCCGCTCGGGCGCGGTCCTCGCCGCCGTCAGGGACGCCACCGAGGGCATGGCGCTCGACGAGGGCGCGGTGGCCCCGTTCGCCACCGACGGCTGGCTGTTCAGTCACAACGGCGTGATGGACGGCTGGCCGGACTCCCCCGCCATCCGCCGAGTCGCCGGAACACTGTCACACGCGTCACTGTTGTCACTTGAGGCACGCGTCGACTCCGCCTTCCTGTGGGCGCTGGTGCTGCGCCGGCTGCACGGCGGCGTGCCGCCAGCTGGCGCGCTCTCGTCGGTGCTCGCCGAGCTCGATGCCGCCGGGGTGAAGGGCAGGTTCAACCTGCTGCTCACCGAGGGGACGACGATCGTGGCGAGCGCGTGGGGCGACTCGCTGTGGTACCGGAAAGCCGGGGATTCGGTGCTGGTGGCTTCCGAGCCATCCGACGACGAACCCGGCTGGGAAAGCGTGCCCGACCGGCGCGTGCTGACCGCCAACCCGGAAAGGATCGCGATCACATCATGAGCCTCACCGTCGAGCGCCGCCTGCCGGAGGACTTCTTCGCGTCGTCGTTGCGCGCTGACGCGCGGGCGGGCCTGTCCGCGACCCCGAAGACGCTGCCGCCGAAATGGTTCTACGACGCCCAGGGCAGCGCGCTGTTCGAGAAAATCACCGAGTTGCCCGAGTACTACCCGACCCGGGCCGAGCGCGCGATCCTCACCGAGCACGCCGCGTCGATCGCCGCGCTGTCGGGTGCGGCCACGCTGGTCGAGCTCGGCTCCGGCTCGTCCGAGAAAACCCGGCTGCTGCTCGACGCGTTGCGCGACGCGGGAACGCTGCGCCGTTACCTGCCGGTCGATGTCAGCGAGTCCGCCCTGGTCAGCGCGGGTGAGGCGCTGGCAGCGGAATACCCAGGCCTAGTCATCGACGCGGTCGTGTCCGACTTCGAGGCGCACCTGGGAGTACCAGACAAGACCGTAGCCGGACCTCGCCTGATCGCATTCCTCGGCTCCACCATAGGAAATCTCCTCCCACCAGAACGCCGTGACTTTCTCGCCCGGGTCCGCTCCTACCTCCGGCCGGGCGACGCCTTCCTGCTCGGAACCGACCTGGTCAAGGACGTGCCGACGCTGCTGGCGGCCTACGACGACGCCTCCGGCGTCACGGCGGCGTTCAACAAGAACGTGCTGTCGGTGCTGAACGCCGAGCTCGGCGCGGACTTCGACCCGGACTCCTTCGACCACGTCGCCGCGTGGGATCCAGAGTCGGAGTGGATCGAGATGCGGCTACGGTCCACGGCCGCGCAGACCGTACGGGTCCCCGGCATCGATCTGGTCGCCGAGTTCGCCGACGGTGAGGAGATGCGCACCGAGGTCTCGTCCAAGTTCCGCCGCGCGGGTATCACCGCGGAACTAGCGGCCGCCGGTTTCGAGCTACGCGACTGGTGGACCGATCCCCACGCTCAGTTCGGGTTGTCCCTTTCAGTCCCCGCCTAGCCAGCAACGGGAGCTACGGGTCGGGCTCCTTCGTGGCGGACAAAGCGGTCATCTTCGGCGGGCTCTCGCCCTCCTCTGGCGGCTCGACGGGTCGGCGTCCCGACATCAGCCAGGCCCAGCCGAGCAGGCCGATCGGGTAAATGAAGTAGCCGAACCGCTCGGCCGGGCCGAACAGGAACATGGCGGCCAGCCCGATCGACAGCCGCACGCACGCGGCCGGGACGTCCTTCGGCGGCCGCAGGACCAGCGACATCACGACGATGAACCCGGCCGCCAGCAGCAAGGCGGTGGCGATGAACCGGCCGTTCGGACCGCTGTCGGCGAGCAAGTGCCCAGGGAGCAGGCTCGACGCCGGAGTGCGATAGTGCGTGAGGCCGAGCGGGAACAGGATGGTGTTCTCCGCGATCACCCGGTTGGTCAGCGCCGCTGGAGAGATGATCGCGATCAGCGAGCCCGCGGTCGCGACGGTCGTGATCACGAACCGCACGGCGGCCCGCGGATAGTCCCTGGACCAGAACAGCGCCGCCAGCACCGGGATCGCGAGCCACGCGGTCGTCTTCATCGCGCAGGCGAACCCGAGGGCCACTCCCGCTGAACGCGCTTTCGGGCCGCTGGCGGCGAACGCCATCGCCAGCAGCATCAGCGCGAGCACCGGCGGATCAGTGGTGGTGATCGCGACGTTGAGCGCGACCACCGGGGACGCGATGGCGAACATGCCGCGCAGCAGCGCCTGCCGACGGCAGGCAGCGCAGTGCAGTGGAGAGTGCGGCACCGCGATCCAGAACGCGGCGCCGAAAATAGTCACCGACATCAGCGCCAGCCACAGCGCCGGGTTGCCGATCGCCCCCGCGAGTCCGGCCGCCTTCGGTAGGCCGAAGATGGCCATGGCCGGCAAGTACGGGTCGTAGGACAGATAGCCGGCCGTCTGTCCGTCGGGTACGTACGGCGTACCCGACTTCAGCACCAGCACGGCCGACCTGGCGATCACCACCATGCCGTCGGTGAATGGCCCGGCGTCGAATACCAGCAGCGGGATCACCAGCGCCCCGGCCACCGCGATGACCAGCGTCCGCGCCGACACCCCCCAGCGCCAGATCGCGACCATCCCCAGGGCGTACCCGGCTACGGCACAGAGTGCCCAGTTCCGGTCATACCCCTGTCCGACCAGCGCGAATACGCCGGCATAGAGTGCGAAGCCCCCGTATACGGCGGCCACGACCCTACGGCCGAGCCAGGATTGATGTGTCCCCTGCGTCCCCGCAATGTCCATACTGTCCATATTTCAGCACTTGTTCCCGTATGCACTATGGTGCCACGGTGAGTTTCGAAGGTAGAGCTTCCCCTACCCCGAACGATGAATCGCGAACTTAACCCACGTCAGCCGGTACGTACCGGCGTGTCGGCTCGTGATGGGGTCCGTCCGCATTTATCCTCAGACGAGTGAGGTACGTACGAGCTCTCTTCAGCCTGAACGGCCTCGTCGTCGCGATATACATCCTGATCGGCGTGTTCGTGAACACCGCGGCGCCGCACATCCCGTCGACGTCGGCGCTCGGAGGTGACTTCCTGCACAGCTGGGCGCAGTACGTGATCTCGGTAATGTTCTGGCCGCTTAGCCTATGGCACCCGTCGTTCACCGTCGGCAAGTGGACCCCGTGATCAAGAATAGTCGCGGAAGGCTGCCCACGAACGAGACCAGGGCGCGCGTAGCCCGGTGCAGTCGTAGATCCGCACGCCTTCTTCGTCGTCAGCGACACCAAGACCGTTGGTGAACGTCGCCACCTGGCGGACCGATGCGAATTCCCGGCGCAGGAAGGCTGGGTCGCCGTTGACCACGATGGCGTCGGTGTCGGCGGCCGGCGGCGGGCCCCAGAGCCAGAAGTTGTTCGCGCCGCTGTAGGCGGTCGGCAGTCCGTACCCGGCCCCGTACCTGGCGAGCGCACCGGCCTCACCGTAGTTGCCGGTGAGGATCGTGGTGTGCGCGCGCTCAGCCGACGGCAGCGCGTGATA
>JBEKHI010000294.1:0-13442 GCA_050012355.1 Streptosporangiaceae bacterium
ACAGGAGCCTCGCCCGTCTCACAGGAAACCCGCGCAACTCGCCGCCAGCCAGCGGAAATCACCCAGCGTCACGAAAACAGGAACTGGCCTCAAGACACTTCGGTCTTAAGCCCGTGGCATTGGGTCAGTACCTCGTCCATCGAGTTGTACGTGTACGTCGTCGTCTGGTTATCCGCGTTCTCATATGTCAGCACGTTCCCGTTGCCGTCATATGTCCAGTACTGGGTGTAGCCCAGGTCGCTGGTCTCGCTCGTCAGGTCACCGCTGTCGTCATACCCGTAACTGGTGACCCGGTTCATCGGGTCGGTCTCCTGGACAACCTCGCCGTACCCGTTGTAGTCGTAGTACGTGGTCGCGTTATCGACCGGGCCGATCTCCTCCGCCAGCATCCCGCCGCCGTACAGGAATGTGCTGATGCCCCCTTCGGGGCGGTCATGTCCGTCTCCGACAAGCCACTGCTCGTCGTTGTATAAGAGAAATAGGTGTAGTTACTGTCGCCGTCTTCCTGCTGAGTCACCTGGCCCGAGGAGTTGTAGGTGTTCTGCACCGTCACGTTCTGGTCCGGGTCCTCCACCGTGGCCAGCAGCCCAGCAGAGTTATACGTGTACTGCCACTCCGCAGCCCCAGGATCAGTCACCGACGTCAGCTCACCGCCGGAGTTATAGTCGTAGCTGACGTCCTGCCCATCCGGCAGCGCGACCTGCGACAGCAGCGACCCTGAATATGTCAGCGTCACCGACTGGCTCGCCGCGTCCGTGATCGAATCGACCTGACCCGACGAGTTGTACCCGAACGTCAGGCCCCGCTCTGTCGCATCCGTCTCCGACTCCAGCTGCCCGCTGGCATTGAACGTCAGCACATCATGATCCGACGGATCCGTCAGCGTGTATCCAGTCACGTCCCCCGATGAATCCGTGGTCTCCGCCAGCACCGAACGCGCACCGAACGGCGGGTCAAAACCTCCCGACCCGTCTGGCGTGTACACGTACTGGTCGCCGTTCTCCGCGGTGAACGTCACATCACCCGTCGACGAGTCCACCGACAAACCCGCGTCCCACGGCACCGACCACCCGACACCCAGCGGACCCGAAGACGTGTCAGCCGACGAATACGCCCGAGATATTGTCAGCGGGTAGCCGGGCGCCTTCAGCGTCGCATCGGTCACCGGATCGACGTACGCTCCGGTCGCGGTATCCACCGGATCCGCACATACTCCCTGATCCAGCTCCGCATCAGCGCTGTCCCCGGTTCCCGGGCACGCCAGGATCTGCGACCCCGACTCGTCTCCCTCGTTCGCCTCCAGGTAGTACAGGCCAGGGCCCGTTGATCCCGTGGTCGGCTCAGCGTCACCACTGAAGCTGAAGGCCGGCTGGTCATAGCTCCCGGAACAGGCGGGAGCCGTGAAACTGTACGAGAACGACGCTCCCGACGCGCTGCCTACCTGCGGCGCGAGAACGGTCTGCTCGGCCAGGTACGTCGCCGAACCCGCGCCGCAGAAAACGACGGGCTCGTACAGCGTGACGTCCTCGCTCGCCGACGACGCACTGTTATAACTCCACACCTCCCCCGAGACCGTCAGCGGCTCCCCGGGATAGACATTCCCCCAGTCCGGCTCACATCCGAGCGAATAGCACATAGCCGACACCACACCAGTCGGCCCCGTCATCACCAGATCCCCCACCGAAGCGACATTGGTGCCGGACGCAGCTGAAGCCACCTCAGAAGCCGCCTGGAATATAGCTGGCAGACGGGCGCCCAGCAATGGATCATGCCGCGTTGCGGCGGCCATCCGCTGATCCCGCTCAGCGATCGCAACCCGGTCCCTACCCGCATCACCGGATCAGGCCTGTCCGCGCATCAGGATCGGAGCGCCGCCAGCGTGTACGGCCGGAAGGGCGACTCGCACCGGCACGCAGGCAAGCAGGCAAGAGCGTGATCCCACTGGCGACCTGACCCCGCCCTGCCGGGAGACACGCGGCCGCCAGCTTGAAAAGCTGATGGCCGCCAGCCCGGAGAAAACAGGACCACCCAACCGGATTTCCTAATGGCCGTTGACATTTCATGCATTCGGCCCGATATACCTGCCCCGGACTCCGGGATTCGAAGTTCCGGGTCCATCGCAGGTCCATGACAGGTGCAACGGGCATCGCAGCAGGCCAAGGTGCCGCAGTCTCCGCGAGATCCGCTCTGCAAACGGCAGGATCTCGGCCACCGCCGCCGACAACTTGCAAACAATGATCCGATCAATTCGGAACCGTTCTCCGCGCGGTCCGGGCTGCTTGTCCAGTTGGCGGCCAGCCGGTACTAGACCAATCGGTTCCGTGGTTGCTCGGGAACGCTCGGCACGCACCGGCAGGCCCCGCACCCGCCGGGATCTCAGCCATGTGCCAGCCCGGATACAACGGCATCGACCAGCACCAACAGGTACGATAAAGTACCAGTATAAGGAGAAGAATCAAACATGCTGTGCGGAACAAGGTCGGCTGCCGGACCAGATTCCTACCTCGATCTGCACGCCGAGGACGCAAACCTGCACCCCCAGCCCGAGCGACTTTGGCACGTTCAGAATTCCGGACTGGCTACACCCCCGAGGCTGACAACCGACCGGACAAAGAAGTTGTCGCGGCAGGTTCAGGATTCGAACACCGGCAGACGAAGCCGTTAATTCTACTAACCTCCTGTCACGGCCCTCGATCACACCGAGGGCAATTCCAGACGACGGAAGCAACCTGCCCTGTACAGGGACCAATCAGCGGCCCACGTCCCGCTTGGGAAGCCCACAGCTACTGCGCCGTTCCCCCATCAGAGCGGGGTATAGACACGTCGGTAACCCCGTCAGGTATCAGCACAAACTCAGCACACCGCCCGGAAACGACGGGAACCAACGAGCATTACCCGGATAACCGGGTTGCAGTTCCTCTCCCCAGACCGCCCCGCCTCCCGGTCGGGTCAGTGCCACCGGAAGCGCCAGGCGGTAATCCCGGCGCCTGCCATCGCCCAGGCCAGCAATACCAGCAGGTCACGGGGTTCCGGCGCGGGCACGGCGGAGGTGTAGCTGGACTCGAGTATCTCGGCGAGCGCCTTGACCGGGAGCAGGCCGACCACCGTGTTCAGCCAGTGCGGCAGGGTCAGCGTCGGGTCGAAGATGCCGGACATGATGGCGACCGGCAGGTAGCTGGCGTTCGCCACCGGCGTGGCGGACTCGGCGCTGCGCAGCACCGAGCTGAGCGCGAGGCCGAGCGCGGCGAAGCAGATCACGCCGAGGGCGAGACCGATGAACAGCTCTAGCAGGCCCGATACCTCTGGCACGGTACCGAAGGCGGCCCACCCGATCAGCACCGTGCACCCGGTGATGGCGAGCGTGGTCGCCAGTGTGCTGCCCAGCATCCCGGACAGGTACGCGCTCGACGGCAGCGGCGTGGTGCGGATCCGCTTCAGCACCCCGTCGTGGCGCAACGTCGCCAGCTTTGACCCCAGGTTCACGTAGGACGCCACGATGACGCCGAACGCGATGATCGACGGGACGAACAGCGCGATCGCCTTGACGTGCCCGTGCTGCAGGTAACCACCCGCGGTCGTCTCGCCGATCAGCAACAGCAGCGCGATCGGCAGCGCGAACGTGAACAGCGCGTACTCGGCGCTGCGCCAGAACGTGCGCTGCTCCTCGAACGCCTGCCGGATCGCCATCCGGACGGTCCTCAGCACGATTGCTCCTTCACCAGCCGCAGGTACGCGTCCTCAAGCGTGGGCGCGGCGACCGAGAGGTCATCGAGGTCGCCGACGCCGTTGGTCCCGGCCCAGTCGAGCAGCTCACGCAGCGTCTTTGACGCGTTGCCGGTCTCGCAGACCGCCATGCCGCCGAGCCTGACGCCACCGGGCGGGGTGAGCGCGTTATCGCAACCGAAGGTGATCTTGGTGGCCACGCCCGCCTGCCGGGCGACGTCGCGCACCGTTCCGTTCACCGCGATCCGGCCGCCGATCAGGATCGCCACCCGGTCCGCCAGCCGTTCCGCCTCGTCCAGGTAGTGCGTGGTGAGGAAGATGGTCTTGCCGAGATCCCTGAGGTTCTCGATCGCGGCCCAGCAGCGCCGCCGCGACTCCGGGTCATAGCCGGTGGTCGGTTCGTCGAGGAAGATCAAGTCGGGGTCACCGGCCAGCGCGAGCGCGAAGTCCAGCCGGCGCCGCTGCCCGCCTGAGAGCTTGCGGACCAGGGAGTTCTTGTCACTGGTCAGCTCCACGACCGCCAGCAGCTCATCCAGCGGCCGGGGCTTGGGGTAGTAGGACCGCCAGCAATCGATCAGCTCGGCCACCCGCGCCTGGCGCGGGAACCCGCACTCCTGCAGCACGATCCCGACCCGCTCACGCAACCGGGTTGACTGCGCCCCCGGGTCGAGGCCGAGCACGCTGACGTGTCCGCCGGTCCTGGACCGGAATCCTTCGAGAATCTCGTTGGTGGTGGTCTTGCCCGCGCCGTTCGGGCCAAGGAGGCAGAACACCTCGCCGCGGCGGACCTCGAAATCGACGCCCTTGAGCACCTCGCGCTGGTGATAACGCATGGTCAGGCCACGCACCTCGATCGCGAGTTCCGCGGCAGGTTCTTCCGCGACGAGCTCCGCGTCGATCGCCAGCCCGGTCACTTGGCGCCGCCCGGCAGCAGGGCGTGGACCAGGGCGTCCACGGCCGTTTCCTCGGCGAGCCCGGCGGCCATCTGCGCGCCCTGGGGGTCGTGGTACCGGTGCCTGGCGAACCAGGTGAGCGTCTCCACGACCAGCCGCGCCGTCGCCTGGGAATCGGGCGTCTTCCTGAGAAGGCCCCGGTCGGCGCGGCTGCGCAGATACTCGGCCAGGGTCGCGATGACCGGGCGGTACAGGCCGTCATTGAGCAGTCCGGCGAGCTCGGGTAGCTCTCTGGCCGACCGTTCGATCATGTCGGTCGCTTCCCGGGTCTGGCTTTCAAGTGCGAACAGCTCTCGCAGCACGGCCTCCAGTTCCTTGGCGGGATCGTCGGGTTCGACGGTGCCGAGCGCGTCCGCGAGGGTGCCGAACGGCACGACCTCCGCCACGAAGTCCCGGGTCTCCCGCATGACCTCCGGCAGCGGCGCCGGGTGTAGCGGCAGCCCCTCGTCCGGCAAGTCCTCAAGCAGCAGTGCGTGCCGGATCGCCAGCACGAACAGCCCTTCCTTGCTGGTCACGTACCGGTACAGCGCCGCTTCGCTCAGCCCCGCCTCGGCGGCCACATCACTCATCCGCGCGGCCCGGTACCCATCCCGGGTGAACACCCGCACCGCCGCCGCGATGATCTCGGGCAGCCGCTCGTGGGCCGAACGGGGGGCTCCGGGGGGTCGTCCCCCCGGGCGAGCAGAGCGCTTACCAGCCATAAGGGCGAGGATATGAGTAAGTGAGTCGTTCACTCACCAAATCTCGGCATTTCGTTCTTACCCAGAGCAATCTCTCAGCTTCCCCTCATCCAGCGCCGTGGGCCCTTGCGGCCATCGTTCGGACCGGCACCGGGACAGCTGGGAGCGACCCTTCGATAGGGTCGGGACCGTGGAATCGGTGTCATTCGATCGTGCGGCTGACTACTACGACGCTACCCGGGCGCTGCCTGATGATGCCCGAAATGCCGTCACAGATGTACTTTCGGCCGAACTGGCCGGCCGAGGGCCGTGCCTGGAGATCGGCGTCGGGACCGGGCGGATCTCGCTCCCGCTGCACGAGCGCGGTATCCAGCTGGCGGGCGCGGACATCTCCGAGGCCATGATGCGCAAGCTCATCGAGAACGCCGGCGGCACCCGCCCGTTCCCGCTGCTGCTCGCCGACGCCACCCGGCTGCCGCTCGCCGACGAAGCCTTCGGCGCGGTGCTCGCTTGCCATGTGCTGCACCTCATAGCGGACTGGCGCTCAGCACTGGACGAAACGATGCGAGTGCTCCGGCCCGGCGGCGTGTTCCTCGCGGCTTTCGCGGGCCGATCCGGTGGCGGCACCGGGCCCTACTGGCGGCAGGGGGTCAGAGAGGCGCTGGCGCGGCACGGCGTCTCAAGGGACCGGATCGGCACCAGGTCCGCGGAGGACGTGGCCAGTCACCTAACCGGTGTCGCCCGTCAACGAGCGTTGCCGCCGGTCACCGTGACCGAGACCCTGACGCTGCGCGACACCGTCGAGGCCCTGGAGAATCAGATCAACTCCTGGACCTGGCCCTTCAGCGCCGACGAGATGCACGAGGTGGGCGCGGACATCCGGTCCTGGGCCGACCGCGAGGGTGTTCCACTGGACGAGCAGGTCCCGGCCACCGAGATGATCACCTGGCAGGCCTTCCAGCGTCCGGAGTGAGGTAGTCGCTCAGCCGCCGGAGGCTTTCGGCGAGGCTGTCGTTCGCGATGAAGTCCATCGCATCCTCCAGGGTCAGCCAGCGCAACTCCGCCCCTGGCGTTTCCGGGCGGATCGCCTCCGGCTCCGCCGTCGCGAGGAAATACCGGAGGTCGGCGTGCTCGTGCGCGGGCTCGCCCTTGGCCTTCGATGGCGCGACCTTCACGATCGACGCGTGCCGCAGCGCGGCGTCCGGCCAGGGCGTCAGGTCGGTGAGCCCGCTCTCCTCCTCGCTCTCGCGCAGCGCGATCGCCAACGGGTCGGACTCCCCTGGGTCGCCATGCCCGCCGACCTGCAGCCAGGCCTGCTGCCGTTCATGCCAGCGCAGCAGCACCCGCCGGGTCGACGGATGCACGATCACCGCGGACGCGGTCAGGTGCAGCGGCGTGTCCCGAAGCCACGGGTCTCCGGCGATCTCCCGGATCCGGGCCACATCGGCGGCTTCGCTATCGGTGAGCGGCCGGTAGCCATCCAGGATGCTCTTCGCGTCTGATCCCACGCGTCCTCACTCCTTCTCACGGACCGAAGCAACGATAGCCGGTTCAGAGCCGGTCACGGTGCGACACCACTCCACACAATGCACTATGTACAAATAATTCCTACATGTCCCCTTAAACGGAACATTTCACCCATATCAAATTAGGTCTTGACAGCTTTGCATTGCACATGGAATCTGAGATGGTGTCCAAAATCAATCGGAGGTGAATCCGATGCCCGATTATCTCACTCCCTGCTTAATTGCAGAGGAGAAGAGCCCGGCCATCCGGAAACTCAAGGAAGCCATCGAGCCTGCCCGCCGCATCGTGGTTGAACACCCGATTTACCGGCGGCTCGACACCATGAACGCCGTCACGACATTCATGGAGCATCACGTCTTTGCGGTGTGGGACTTCATGTCACTACTGAAGATCCTGCAGAATCGCCTCACCTGTGTCCAGGTGCCCTGGGTACCAACAGGCCCCATGGTGAGCAGACGACTGATCAACGACATCGTACTCGTCGAGGAAAGCGACGAGATAAACGGTGACTTCCTGAGCCACTACGAGCTCTACCTGGCCAGCATGCGGCAGGCCGGTGCCAGCACAATACCCGTCGATGAGTTCATGAACCTGATCCGCGCCGGCCTCCCGGTCATTCCGGCGCTCAAGGAATCGAACACTCCAGCCCCGGCGGCTGAATTCGTGACCGCGACGTGGGAATTCATCGAACATGCCCCAATTCACTGCCAAGCAGCGGCATTCGCCTTCGGCAGAGAAGATCTGATACCAGATATGTTCGATAAAGTCGCCGCGCTCAACGCGGAGATCGGAAGTCTCTCTTTCTTCGTCGAATACCTGCGCCGCCACATTCAGGTGGACAGCGAGGAGCACACGCCGATGGCGATGCAGATGCTCGCCGATCTGTGCGGTGACGACGACGAGAAATGGCTTCAGTGCGAGGAAGCGGCCACTATCGCACTCGAGGCACGAGGCAGGCTCTGGGACGGGGTAATCGCCGCGTTCTGATCACATCGGCACCCGGACCCGCAGGTAGCGTGGAAGGGTGACCTCTCAACCGACAGACCGGTACGAAACCGCCGCAGGCCTGGTCGCCAGGTCTGCGGCGGCGTTCGCGTCAGGCGTCCCCGAGCACCCCGCCGACAACGGGTTTTTCGGGCCGTCCAGCGTCGCCTGGCGGCTCGGCACCGATCTTTCCGCGCCGGTCTCCGGGCTGCGCTCGCTGCTGCTGCAGGCTCTGCATCCGCTCGCCATGGCCGGGGTCGACCAGCACAGTCAGTGGCGGCAGGATCCAGTGGGCAGGCTAGCGGCGACCTTCGGTTACGTCACGACCGTGACCTATGGCGATCGGGCGGCCGCCGAGAAGGTCTCCGCCGTGGTCCGCCGTGTACACGAGCATGTCCGCGGTACCGATCCCGCTACCGGCCAGCCGTACGACGCGACCGACCCGGCCCTGTTGCTCTGGGTACACGCCGCCCTCGTCGACTCCGCGCTCGCCGCCGCCGAACTGGTTGGCAGCCCGCCGGACGCCGCCGATGCCGACAGGTACATCGCCGAGATGGTCGCGGCCGGCGAGCTGGTCGGTATCCCTCGCGCCATGGTGCCCGCCAGCACCACCGAACTCGCCAGCTACCTGGAGTCCGTGCGCCCTGAGCTCCTCCGCACCCCCGCCGCCGAGGACGCCATCGCCCATCTGCTGGGGTCAGTTGGCCAAGACCCGGACGTCGCCGAGCTCTGGCAGGACGTCACCGACGCCGCCATCCGTTCCCTGCCGGACTGGGCGATCGAGATGCACGGCTTCACCGCTCCCGACATCGACCGGGATAACACGCGGCAGGCCCTTGGGGTACTCGACATCGTCTTCATGGGGGAGCCTGGCGTGCTCGAGGCAAGGCAGCGGATCGAGACCCGCCGCCGGGCCGCCCGATGACCGAGCCTGGCACCGGGCGGCTGCGGCTGCGCCGGGGACTGGCCGCGCTCGGGCTCGCCGCTCGCGGCGGTGTCCGCTACGCGAGCAACGCGCCACGGCTGTTCACCCTGGCCGGGGAGAAGCGCGAACAGCTGCGCACCGACCTCGCCATGCAGACCGCCGAGGATGTCGCCGCCACCCTCGGCACGATGAAGGGCGTCATGATGAAGCTCGGCCAGATGGCGAGCTACGTCCATGACGGCCTGTCCCCCGAGGCACGCCGCACGCTTAGCCGGCTGCAAGACAGCGTGCCGCCCATGTCACCAGAGCTCGCCGCCGGGGTCATCGAGTCCGAGCTAGGCGGCCCGCCGGAGACGGTCTTCGCCGAGTGGGACCCTGAGCCGATCGCCGCGGCGTCCATCGGGCAGGTGCACCGGGCCATCACCCATGACGGCCGGGCGGTCGCGGTGAAGGTGCAGTATCCAGGCATCGCGGAGACGATCACCGCGGACCTCGGCAACGTGGCCATGCTGCGCCGGGTGCTGCGCATCGTCGCGCCCAACCAGGACGTGGCGGCGCTGGTGGCCGAGCTGCGCGAGCGCATCACCGAGGAGCTCGACTACCGCCGCGAAGCGGAGAGCCAGCGGCTGTTCGCGGATTTCTTCGGCGGTCACCCCACCATCCACGTGCCGAACGTGGTCGATGAGCTGTCCACGGACCGGATCATCACCTCCGACCTGGCGACCGGGGCCCGATACGCCGAGCTGATGTCCTGGTCGCAGGAGGAGAAAGACCTAGCGGCCGAGACGATTTACCGCTACGTGTTCCGCAGCCTGTACGAGCTGCACGCGTTCAACGGCGACCCGCACCCGGGAAACTACCTGTTCGAGCCGGGCGGCCGGGTCACGTTCCTCGACTATGGCCTGGTCAAGCGGTTCACCGAGGACGAGCTCGCGCCGCTGGTGTCGATGGTGCGCTACCTGTGCGTGGAGAATGATCCCGAAGCGTTCCGCGCCGCCATGGAGGGGGCCGGGTTCCTGGCCGCGGGCGCGCCGATCCCCACCGACCAGGTGGTTGAGCACATGGCGGTATTCTACGACACGGTGCGTGAAAAGGGGACCGTGACGATGACCGGCGGATATGCCTCGGCGGTGGCGAAACGGTTCTTCGATTTCAGCAGCCCGCTAGCCGCCTACGCCGCGATCCCCCAGTCCTACGTCGTGCTGCAACGGATCAACCTGGGCCTCTTCGCGGTGCTCGGCGAGATGAAGGCCACCGCGGACTGGAGGTCGATCGCCGAGGAAATCTGGCCCTTCGTCCAGGGACCGCCATCCACCCCGCTCGGCGAGGCCGAGGTCCAGTGGCGGGCGGACCGAGAGGCGCAAGCAACGGCTGGGGCCAATGCGGCGGGTGGGACCACCGAAGGTGCGTTAGCGATCCCGCCAACTGGTGGGCGCGGACGCACCGCAGGGCCATGGATGGCCCACCGCAGGCGCCATAACCCCAGCGCTGGGACATCCATGGGGCCGGGACGCAGCGGGCGGGGCGCAGCGGGCTGGCGGGGCGCAGGGGGCGGTCCGGTGGGGCGGCGAGCGGCTAGCTTAGGCCTAGGAGGATTGCGGCGGCGATCATTGCTAGGCCTACGGTTAGCAGGACGCCGTCGCTGAGCTTTCCGTCGCGGCCGAACACGATGGACTCCCAGGGATCGGCGGGGTCGTACCAGACCAGCACGCGCTGGCCCGGCAGCAGCGCTCGCGATTTGCGCAGCGGGTCCGTGGTCGGGCGCTCGAGGAGGGCGCCGTCGGGCAGCGCGTACCTGACCAGCACCCGCCCGCCGTCAGAAACGTCAGAGACGCCGGAGACCGCTGTCCCCCATACCTGCACGCCGGACCGGCACAGTCGCCTAGTGCGAACCCGGCTGGTCACCGCGACCAGCACCGCGAGGCCGCCCGCCAGGCCGAACCACACACCGATAAACGTCGCCGGCATATTGTCAGGATACGTCCGCCCGGCGTGCCCGGTAGGCGGCCACATTCACCCGGTTGGAGCACGCGGTGGAGCAGAACCGCCGGGAGTGGTTCTTCGACAGGTCGACGAGCACGTCGTCGCAGTCGTCGGCCGCGCAGCGGCGCAGCCGGTCCAGTTGCCCGGCCCGGATCAGGTCGGCGACGGCCATCGCCGTTTCCACCGCCATTCGCTGCGCGAGCGGCGTCGCCGATGACGTGGCGTGGAAGTGGTAATCCCAGCCCCCGTGCTTGACCAGCTGCGGCACCGCGTCCGCTTCGAGCAGCAGCTTGTTGACGAACTCGGCGGCCTCATCGGAGTTCATCGTCCAGATCGCGGCCAGCCGTGGACGCAGGTCCCGCACCGACTCGAGCTCGGCCCGGTCGCGGGTGCGGCTGCCGGTCCACTCCCCCGCGCTCACCATCAGCGACTCAAGCGCGGCCAAGTCCGTCAGGGTGTCCGTCCCGCCGCGTCCGGTGTTGATCAGATCCGCGGTGTACGCCAGCGCCGCCTCGGTGTCATGAGCAAAAAGCACTTGACCCCTTTCATCCCGGATCGCTACGGTAATGAGTGTAATCGTAGATTACCCATTACCCAGGGAGTCAGAACATGGCGGGATCAGCCAAGGGCGGTCTGACTCTGACGGTGGCCGCGGCCGCTGCGTTCGGCACGTCGGGGACGTTCGCGACCGCGCTGCTGACGGCAGGCTGGTCGCCGGCCGCCGCGGTGGCCACCCGCGTCGCGGTCGCCGGGCTGGCCCTGACTATCCCCGCCGTCCGGGCCATGCGCGGACGCTGGGGCGCGTTCAAAACCGAATGGTGGCGGGTGGTCGCGTACGGGCTGATCGCGGTCGCGGGCTGCCAGCTCTGCTACTTCAACGCGCTCAGGCATCTGCCGGTCAGCATCGCGCTACTGCTGGAGTACCTGGCATCGGTCATCGTTGTCGGCTGGCTGTGGCTGCGCCATCGCCAGCGGCCCCGACGCCTCACTGTCACCGGCGGAATCATGTCGCTGGCCGGCCTGGCGATGATGGTCGGCGTCTCCGGCACCGGAGGAATCAGCCTCGTCGGCGTGCTGTGGGGCCTGCTCGCCGCGGTCTGCCTCGCCGTGTACTTCACCCTTTCGGCCGCCGACTCACAACTCCCCGCACTCGTCACCGCCTGGGGCGGAATGTGCGTCGGCGCGCTCGCGCTGTTCCTCCTTGGCGCCACCAAAGTCGTCAGCCTGCGGGCCAGCTTCACCGATGTGACGCTGCTCAATCACCGGGTCAGCTGGCTCGTGCCCATCCTCGGCGTATCGCTGATCGCCGCGGCGTTCGCCTACGTGGCGGGCATCGCCGGCGCGCAGCGCCTTGGCCCGCGGCTCGCCTCGTTCGCCTCGATGGCCGAGGTGATGTTCGCGACACTGTTCGCCTGGATCTTCCTCGGCCAGCTCCCGACGCCGCTCCAGTTCGCCGGCGGCGCCCTCATCTTCGCGGGCGTCATCCTGGTCCGGGCTGGTGAGCCGTCCGCGGTGGAGGTCCCCCAGCCGGAACCGGTGCCGGCCGAACATGGCAGTGTGGTGGTATGACGAGCGTACGCATTGAGCGCGATGGCGACGGAACCTACACGGCCCACAACGGACGCGGCGCCGTGCTGCGCATAGCCGGCGACAACTTCTCTCCGGTGGAACTGCTGCTGGCCGCGATCGGCGGCTGTACCGCGATCGACGTGGACGTGGTCACCACTCGCCGCGCCGAGCCGGACAGCTTCGAGGTCGTTGTGGACGCCGAGAAGATCAAGGACGAGACCGGCGGCAACCGGCTGAAGGACGTCACCGTCACCTTCCGCATCGCCTTCCCGGAAGGCGTCCACGGCGATGAGGCGCGCGCCATCCTGCCGGACATCGTCCGCAAATCGCACGACCGGCTATGCACGGTCAGCCGCACCGTCGCACTCGGTACGCCAGTCACCAGCGTGATCGAGCCGTAGAATCTCCCCCGTGACGGTCACCTCTACCGACGAGCGGGCACAGCGGATACTGCACAAGGTCTTCGGGTACGAGTCGTTCCGGGGCCAGCAGGAAGACATCATCCGTCACGTTTGCGACGGCGGCGACGCGCTGGTGCTGATGCCGACCGGCGGCGGCAAGTCGCTGTGTTACCAGATCCCGGCGCTGGTCCGGGAGGGCACCGGTGTGGTGATCTCGCCGCTGATCGCGCTCATGCAGGACCAGGTCGACGCGTTGCGCCAGCTGGGGGTGAACGCCGGGTACCTCAATTCCACCCAGGACTTGGAGCAGCGCCGCGAGGTAGAACGCTCCTTCGTTATGGGCGAATTGGATTTGCTCTACCTGGCACCTGAAAGGCTCCGTACGGACAGCACCGCCCGACTGCTCGACCGCGGCAAGATCTCGGTGTTCGCGATCGACGAGGCGCACTGCGTGTCGCAGTGGGGTCACGACTTCCGGCCCGACTACCTCGAGCTGTCGGTGCTGCATGAGCGGTGGCCGGACGTGCCGCGAATCGCGCTCACCGCGACCGCCACCCAGGCCACCCGCGAGGAGATCGCGCTCCGGCTCAAGCTGGCCGGGTCGAAACTGTTCGTCTCGTCCTTCGACCGGCCGAACATCCAGTACCGGATCGTCCCGAAAAACGAGCCCCGCAAGCAGTTGCTGTCCTTCCTGCGC
>JBEKHI010000295.1:0-11045 GCA_050012355.1 Streptosporangiaceae bacterium
ACCGGGATCAGGATGACCCGGGCACGACGGCTCCTGGCCGCGGCGGTCGCGTAGATGAAGGTGAAGACCACCGAGGCGAAGAAGGCGATGAACATGCGCAGCAGCGACCGCGCCGCGTAGTAGGGAAGCTCGCCGGGACTGGTGGAGATCACCGCGACATGCGCCGTCGCCGAGCTGGTGTTCATCGAGTGGGCCAGACGCAGGACGCCGAACAGCAGCAGCGCCACGGCCACGAAGACCACTACATCGACGGGCGAGAATTTCGGCCGGCGCAATGCCTCGCGACTCGGGAACGACCGGGTGCTAGCCATCGCCGCGATGACTCACGTACGCCGGATGGGACCCCGTTGCGTCGTCTCTGCCATCGTCATCCCCCCGTGCGCCGTGGGCTATTGCCGTTCGCGAGCAGGACCGGTTCGTGGTTGGCAGCCGCGCTGACGATGGCCGCCAGGTCCGTCCCGTCGATCGTCTCGCGCTCAAGCAGCAGGCTGATGACCCGGTCAAGAGTGTCACGATGCCCGCGGAGCAGGCTGGTAGCCGTGTCCTCGGCCTCCCGTAGCAGCCTGGCCACTTCCTGGTCGATGGAACGCTGCGTTTCCTCGGCATATGGACGGCCAGCGAAGGGATTGTCGCGGCTCGGCCCCTCCGGCCCGTAGCTGATGGGCCCGACCTTCGCGGAAAACCCCCACTCCCGCACCATGTGCGTCGCGAGGTCGGTCGCGCCCACAAGGTCGCTGGAAGCACCCGTCGACGGCTCATCCAAGACGACAATCTCAGCGGCACGACCACCGAGACGCACGGCCAGTGAGGCGGTCAGATGGCTCACGGGATACAGGTGACGCTCGAACGCGGGCAGTTGCTCGGTCACGCCAAGAGCGGCGCCACGGGAAAGAATCGTGACCTTCGCGACGGGATCGGCATGCTCAGAAAGCGCGGCCACCACCGCGTGCCCGGCTTCGTGCACGGCCACAGCATGTTTCTCCTCGGGCAGCAGCGCGTTCGACGCGTCACGGCGGCCGATCAGGAGACGATCCCGGGCGGCGCCGAAGTCGGCGGCACTGAGCACGCCGCGCTCGGCGCGCACCGCGTTAATAGCCGCTTCGTTCACGAGGTTGGCGAGATCAGCGCCGGAGAATCCGGGTGTGCCCCGCGCCACGACGTCGAAATCCACGTCGGGCGCGAGTGTCTTACCCCGCCCGTGGATAGTCAGGATCGCGGTCCGCTCCACGTAGTTGGGCAGCGGAATCTCCACCGTCCGGTCGAAGCGCCCGGGCCGCAGCAGCGCCGCGTCGAGGATCTCGGCTCTGTTGGTCGCCGCCATCACGATCACCCTGGCGCCTGGCTCGAAGCCGTCCATTTCCGACAGCAGCTGGTTGAGGGTCTGCTCCCGCTCGTCATTCGAGCCAAACCCGCCGGGGCCGCGCCGACCGCCGATAGCGTCGATCTCGTCGATGAAGATGATGGACGGGGCACGCTTCCTGGCGTCAACGAACAGGTCCCTGACTCTCGATGCGCCGACGCCGACGAACATCTCGACGAAACTTGAGCCGCTCAGGGAGAAGAACGGCACGTCGGCCTCGCCAGCTACCGCCCTGGCCAGCAGGGTCTTGCCGGTCCCCGGTGGCCCGACCATCAGCACGCCCTTCGGTATGACCGCACCGGCGCTGTCGTACCGGGCCGGGTACTTCAGGAAGTCCACCACTTCCATGACCTCGGCCTTGGAACCCTCGTAGCCGGCGATGTCCGCGAAGCGCGTGCTTGGCCTGTCCTCGTCGTAGACCTTGGCCTTCGACTTGCCGAAGCTCATAATCCCGCCGAGCCGTCCGCCGAGCTGATTGCTGTTACGGCGGCTCATCCAGACGAAGAGCCAGATGAAGAGGAGAAGAGGCACGATCCAGATAAGCAGTTCCAGTACCGGGCTCGTGCTCGAGCTGGCTCCTGTCACCTGAACCTTGTGCCCTAGCAGGAGGGCGGACAGCGCATTGTCGTTCAGCGCGGCCGGGATCTGGGAGGTGTAGGCGGCGCCGTCGTGGAGCTGACCGCTCACCGACCCGGCCGAGGTGATCACCGCCGTCGACACCTTGTTGGCGGTCACATCGCTGATGAAGCCGGTGTAATTCAACGCCTGAGCCGATGTTCCGCCCGAGCGGAACAGCAGTAGCGCCACGAACAGGAACCCGAGCCCGGCTGGCCACAGCCATCTCCACCGGGGCAGCGAGGGCGGGGTCGGGGGGACGGGTTTCTTAGCCGACGGGACGGATTTCTTCGGCCGTCCCGGACCGGCCGAGGACGGACGAGGCCGGGTGCTCACAGCCGGGATCCGCTTGCCGGGATCCTCGGATTGGTGATCAGCTGGCCACACCATCATCGGGGGCGCGGCACGGATGGCGAAACGGGGACGCACATGCAGCCGCGGCTCAAGGCACCCCGGACAGTCGCCAGGCAATAGCGGGAAGCGAGGGGATCATGCTCCTCAGAGGTGTGCCCGCATGGGCACGGTGTGTTCGGCGGCGCCGCGCCGCGCGATGATGTCGTCAAGAGGTTGCCTTCCCACAGAGTTCAGCGCAGCCACGCTAGTTCGCTCCCCAGTCAACCGGGCCCTGGCCGCATGGGAAATGACCGATCCCGCATAAGCTCATCACCGCAGCCGATGGCCAGCACCGATGAGCCGGGCCGGACAGCCGCAGGTGGACGCGGCATTTCCGGGTACACCTATGGTGGTCGTGGAGGGTGATGGAACCGACCGTCCCCCCGACCAGTATCGCTGGACAATCGTTGCTCTAGGCCCCGGCGCGATTCCCGCGGTCGCCGTCAGCCGCTCACCCGCGTGGGACTCGCGCCGGTCGCGTCAAGGAGCCGCGATGAATATGGTCAGCCGGGCCGATGATTACCAGCGGAGGCACCGCTGGGTGGGGCTGCCGCTGGCAGTCGTATACAAATTCGTCGACGACCAGGGCACCTACCTGGCAGCGCAGATTACTTACTACGGGTTCGTGGCGGTGTTCCCGCTGCTGCTGCTTCTGGCCACGATCCTCGGCTACGCGCTGCACGGCAGCCAGCACCTGCAGGAGCAGGTGCTGGACTCCGCGCTAGCCCAGTTCCCCGTCATCGGCGATCAGATCGCTACCAACATCCGCTCCTTCCACGGCAGCGTGGCGGGCCTGGTCATCGGCATTCTCGGCTGCGTCTACGGCAGTCTGGGCATCGTCCAGGCCGTCCAGACCATGCTGAACAAGGTGTGGGGCGTGCCCCGTGACTCCCGTCCGAATCCGGTCACGGCCCGGCTGCGGAGCCTGCTGCTCCTGGCGGCTGGCGGCGTCAGTGTTGTCGTCACCACCGTGCTGTCCGCCCTTGGCGCCGCCGCGGATGCCTACGGCGCCAGCCTGGGTGGCAGCGTGCGGGCGCTCGTGACCGCGGCGGCCATAGCGTTGAACGTGACGCTGTTCCTGGTGGCGTTCCGGGTCCTGACCGCCCGCTCCGTCACCACCCGGCAGATCCGCGGCGGCGCGATCGCTGCCGCCGTGATCTGGCAAGCCTTGCAGTGGACCTTCGCCTTGCTGCTGGCGCACAAGCTCAAGGGCGCGACCGCCACCTATGGTCTGTTCGCCATCGTCCTGGGCCTGCTGGCCTGGATCTACCTCGGCGCCCTCACTACCGTGATCTGCGCCGAATTCAACGCGGTACGCGTCGGGCAGCTGTGGCCGCGAGGCTTGCTCACCCCGTTCACGGACAACACCGATCTCACGCCCGCGGACGAGCGTGCCTACACCTCCTACGCCAAGACCGAACGACATAAGAGCTTCGAGAACATCGACGTCAGCTTCGGCCAGCCCGCGCAACCGGACGATCGCAACGACAGTCCTGAACGGCCTCCGTCCGACCGGTGACGAGCGGATCGTTGGACGCCAGCCGGCTGATCGGTTGCGGTGATGAGTCCTTCCTGTATTGGCCGTTTCCGACATGGCGCGGGCACGGTTGACTCGGAGATGAACGGGGCGTCAGGCATCGGCGCCTGCGCTCATGCGGTGCCTCGATTGGGAGTGCGTCATGATTGTCATATTCGGGCTCGTCATCCTGATCGCCGCGGTGATCGTCGGGGTGGCCGGTGTTCTCAGCAACGACGGCGGCGGACACGCGCTCAGCCACGGGTTCGCCGTGTTCGGGTATCACGTGACTGGCTCCACCGGCACGCTGTTTCTCTACGGCATCGTGGTCGGGGCGGTCGCCCTAGCCGGGCTTAGCCTGCTGCTGGCCGGCGCGCGGCGCACTTCCCGCCGCGGCAGCGCCGCCCGCCGCGGGCTCAGGCAGTCCCGCCAGGAGACGGCCGCCGTCAGCGCCGATCGCGACGCCCTGATCGACCAGCGCGACACTGCCCGCGCATCCACAGCGAGCACGCTGGACAACAGCCCGCCCAGCAGCGGCTCCGATCCCGACCAAGACGACAGCCGCCGGGGCCCGCTGCGCCTGTTCAGGCGCCGGTCCGCTCCCCCGCAGGCCACTGCCGACTCCGCCGAACCAGTGAGCGGTCAGCCCGTCGCCGATCAGGAGAGCTCTTCTTCCGCCTCATCCCATCCCTCATGACCGGCTTCCGGGCATCATGCCCGGTGAATGACTGAGGACCCAGTAATGAGCAGTATCACCGCGACCTGTCCGCCTCCCACTTGCTGGCCGAAGATCGAGGCCGACGTGCGCCCCGCTGAGAAGATCCCGGGATACCCGGGCTGGCCTGCCACGGGCAGGCTGCTGGTGCACGCTGATCAACCCAGGCAGCTTCCGCCCGGCCTGGCCGTCCGCGAACTGACCGGGCTCGAGGACCGGGAACTGCTGGGAATCGTCCGGTCGCTGCCGCGGGGCAGCGACCGGCGTTCCGCGGCGTGCGATGTGCTGGTGAGCCGTTACCGCGACCTAGTGCGGTCATGCGTCCGCCGCTACCGGTACAGTCCCGAGCTGACCGAGGACCTGATGCAGGTGGGATACGTGGGCCTGGTCAACGCGATTAACAACTTCAATCCCGCCGTCGGCGGCAGTCTGGCCGCCTACGCACAACCCTGCATCAGCGGCGAGATCAAGCGGCACTTCCGGGACAAGCGCTGGCCGATCCATGTCCAGCGGCCCGTGCAGGATCTGGTACTCGCGATCCGCGGGGCGAACGAGAAGCTGACCCAGGACCTGGGCCGGGTGCCGACCGATTCCGATCTCGCCCGGCACCTAGGGGTCAGCGGCGATGCGGTGCGGGCGGCCCGGGGGGCAGAGCTGGCCTTCCAGCCAGGCTCCCTCGACGCGCCAGTGGGCGAGTCCGGGACGGCGAGCCTGGCCGATTTCCTCGGTGCGGACGACCCGCGACTGGACCACATGCTGGGCATGCAGGCCGTCGCCGCGCACTGGCGCGAGCTGCCCCCGCGTGAGCAGGGGATCCTCGTGATGCGCTTTTACGATGAGATGACGCAGGCGCAGATCGGGCTGCATCTCGGCATCTCCCAGATGCAAGTCTCCCGGCTACTCGCGCACGCGCTCGGCTACCTCCGAGTGCGCCTGCTCGGCGAGGCGGACCAGCTGCGAAGTACCTGGCTGCCAGCCTGATCGCCGATCACAGCACAAGGCCCCCCGCCCTAACCGGCCTCCGCTCAGTTGGAGGCCGGAGCCTTCTGGGCGCTGTTGAGGGGAGCGGTCAGCGCGACGTCGGCCGGCGCCGTAAGGGCGGGAATCTCGGGAGCGCTCAGCGATTCGCTAGCATCGCGGGAGTCCTCGGCGGCGGGCTGTGCGTGGTCGGCGCCCGGTGCCGTGCGGTCGAAGAAGCGCAGCAGCTCGACCGGGACGGGCATGACGAGGGTGCTGTTCTTCTCGGCGGCGACCTCGACGACGGTCTGCAAAAGCCGCAGTTGCAACGCGGCGGGGTCGGCTGCCATGACCGCGGCGGCCTGGGCGAGCTTCTTGGACGCCTGGTACTCGCCGTCGGCGGAGATGATCCGCGCCCGGCGCTCCCGCTCGGCCTCGGCCTGCCGCGACATCGACCGTTTCATCGACTCGGGCAGCGAGACGTCCTTGACCTCCACTCGTTCCACCCGGACGCCCCACGGCTCCTCGGTCGGCGCGTCGATGACCTCCTTGAGGTGGGCGTTGACCTTATCCCGCTCGGACAGCAGCTGATCCATGTCGCTCTGGCCGATCACGGAGCGCAAGGAGGTCTGGGCTACCTGGGACACCGCGAAGGCGTAATTCTGTACGTTGATAATCGCCTTGACCGGATCGATGACGCGATAGTAAACGACCGCGTCTACCGTCAGCGTGACATTGTCGCGGGTGATGGCCTCCTGGCCAGGCACCGCCGCCACGACGATTTGCATGTTCACCTTGCGGAGCCGGTCGGTGAACGGGTTGACCCAGGTCAGCCCCGGCTGACGGATTCCGGGCAGTACCCGCCCGAAGCGGAAGACGATACCCTGCTCATACTGCGTGACGATCTTGAAGCCGAACATCTCGGCCATCCCAACCCCGGGCGCACGGCGCGCTGGGCTACCAGGGACCGCAGACGACGCCAGCTTGACCGCTGACACTCGAAATGCCTACGATCCACTTCCATTATTATACATCAGCAACCCTAAGCAGAAATGCACGATGTGGTTCCTGTGTTCATTCAGGCGACCGAGCCGACGCCCGTACCGCCCCCACCGGCCAGCAGCCCCGCCGAGCCGGTGACCCGGTTCACTGGCTGAGCGCTTAAAGATCAAATAACATTGTGCAGAACGAAGCGTTGTGGCTTCCCTTCCGAGCTGACTTCAAGCCTCGGAGAATCCGCACTTGACGGTAAGAGCACCCGCGGCCAGCCATAATCGTTTTGGATGATGACGTTTGCTGTTTCTGGCTCTTTCCATCATCGTAATTCGACGCTTAACTGAAATTGACAAGTTAGACGGCAAGGTATCGCGATGCCACGGCGGGGCTAGTCCCCCCGGCCGCGATCCGGCACCAAACCGGCCATCAGCTCATCGCACTACAGGAGTCGGTTATGGGCATCCTCGCATGGATCATCCTCGGCCTGGTCGCAGGCCTGATCGCAAATTCGCTGATCCCCGGCAGGAGATCGCAGGGCCTCATCATCACCTGCGTGATCGGCATCGCCGGGGCGCTGCTCGGCGGCTGGCTAGCCACGAAGCTATTCCACGTGGTCACCCTGCACGGGTTCTTCAACCTGTCCACCTGGGTCACCGCCATCGTCGGCGCAGCGATCCTCCTCATGATCTACCACCTAGTCACTAGCCGGAGCAGCAGCCGCAGCCGCAGCCGGTCAACCCGGTGGGCGCGCCGCTGAACAGGCAGGTCCCGCCACCGCTGTGAGGTCATCGGACGATCGCCACCACGAGTAAGCAGGTAATTGTCATGTCAGCAGGGATCATCGTAGGCATCGTCGTGGCCGTCATCGTGATTGGTGTGGTCATCACCGGCCTGATGGCAGTCTCGCGCCGCCGTCGGCTCCGGCAACGCTTCGGCCCGGAGTACAGCCGGCTAACCGATGCGGGCGACAGCAAACGCGAGGCAGCAGCCGAGCTAACCGAGCGCGAGCGCCGGGTCAAGGATCTTGACATCCAGCCGCTAACCGGTCCGGCGCAGGCCCGCTACACGGGTGAGTGGGCGACTATCCAGGAGCAGTTCGTTGACACTCCGGCGGAGGCCGTCACCGGAGCGCAACTGCTCGTCACCGCCGTGCTGACCGAACGCGGCTACCCGGTCGAAGGTGACGATCAGGTCCTTGCCGACCTGTCCGTCGAGTACTCCGGCACTCTGGACCGCTACCGGGCGGCCGAGGAGATCAGCCACCAGGCAGCCACCAGCACGGTCTCAACCGAGGACCTACGGCAAGCCATGGTCCACTACCGTGCCCTCTTCGGTGAGCTTCTCGGCGAACCCGCACAGATAGCCGCGGACGATGACACGAGTCCGCAGCTTCCAAGGTCTGACACAGAGGAGATATCGAAATGACCTCACCAACCGAAACAGCCAGCGATATGCGAATGATGCCGGAGGACGATCAGAGCACGCCTGAGCGCGGCTCGGATCCAGACGGGCTACAGATGGCAGACGACCCCCAGCCGCCTGCTCAGGCCGACTTCTGGCACCCGATCGGCGCCCCCGCGGGCAGCGCCGCGGGCAGCGATGCGGAGGTACCAGTCACCGCAGGCCAGGCCGACGCCGAGGAGTCGCCGGCACCGGACGCCGAACCCATGTCGGTCCCTGAGCCACCCGCCGCCAGTGACACCGCGAGCCCAGCCGCCGGCTGGCACGAGATCCTGGCGATGTTCGTCGATGATCCGCAATCCAGCGTCGAATTGGCCGCCGGTCTTGTCGACGACGACATCCAGTCGCTCGTCGCGTCCCTGAAAACGCAGCAGGACTCGCTGCTGGCAGCATGGCATGGCGAAGACGCCGGAACCGAGGAGCTGCGCACCGCTGTCCAGCAGTACCGAGCCTTCGGGAACCGTCTCACGGATTTCCAGGTAGCTCACAACTGAGGCCCCGTTAATTCGACGGCCAGGCAGTCGCCGTCCTTCGCAGGGAACTTATGGTCGCTCGCACCAGCGGTGCGAGCGACCGGTGACATATTTGGCCGCTCGCTAATGACATGTATACGAATACCTGGTGCCGCTGCCCGCAGTCACGGATTACGGCCAAGACTCTACCCAAGCGAACATGCCGTCGGAGGCAGTCATGCGTATCGGATCGGTACTACTACTCGTCTGGCTGGTAATCGGCGCCATCGCCGGTGGCCAGCGCCACTACTACAGCAGTTCTAACCCGAATTGCGCCCAAACAGGCACGATCGTCGTGACAGTTCTCGCCGGTCCGCTCAATTACTCCGGCGTGAACCCCAAGGTTTCCTGCAAATCACTACGCCCAAGCTAATACCGCCGCGGGCGCTCAGCGGTGATGAAGGAGCCGGCCAGGACGACGCGGACGACGCGCTGCGCACCTTGGCCCAGTGCTACCGCCCCCGTCGCGAGCAGCCCGATCTCCAGCCCACTGACGAGCGCCCGGGCCCCGGTCGGCGGAGTCCCGGTCGGCGGAGTCCCGTCGCTGGCAACCCGGGCAGTCAGCGAAGGACAGCCGGACCGCTGGCGGCCAGTACACGAATTTCTCCGTCCGGCAGAAGACGCACAGCGCCGCACGGCTGGCATCGGATGGCCGCCGCGCTCCGGCAACAGCGGAGGGGTCGCTGATCATAGGGTCGGTCATTGCCAGGCCGCCTTCAACGCAGGATCGTCAGCGGCAAGGGTGCGCATGGTCTGGACCGAACCAGGCTCGCTATTGCTACCAGGGTCGCACGAGCTCGCGGCGAAAGCGAATCCGCCGGGGAAGGTGACCTCGCACGCGCGTCGACGCCGCTGCCTCGTCTGCTATTTACCGGAGACGATGGGTGCCGTACCGCGGATGACATCAGCGGACAGCTCGGTGAGCCGGTGATTGTGATCGCGCGCGTAGCGGCGCAGTACGACGAATGCCTCATCAGGGGTCACCCGGAGCCGCTCGGCCAGGACCCCCTTGGCCTGCTCGATGATGACGCGGCTGTTCAACGCCAGCTGCAGCTGCCCGGCCACGACTTCCTGCTCGCGAACCGCCCGTTCTTGCAGTATGCCGATGGTGGCTACGTCCGCGAGTGCCGTGGCCGCCACCACCACAGCCGGGTCCAGCCCGTCTGGCGCGACCCGGAACAGGTTCAGCGTCCCGATGACCTGGTCCCGCAGCCGCATCGGGATGGCGTGCACCCCGGCGTAGCCCATCTCCAGCACGGCGGCGGCGAACTGCGGCCACCGCTGCGCGGCGCGGTCTGATCTGATGTCGCTGACGATGACAGCCTGCCCGGTGCGGTAGCAGTCCAGGCACGGTCCCTCATCGCTCTGGATCTGGAACAGCTCCACTACCCTAGCCTGCTCCGTCGAGGCCGCCACCACCCGCAGTGCTCCCCGGCGGTCGGCCAGCAGGAGCCCGGCCGCGTCCACCTCCAGCAGCTCGACGCACCGGTCGGTGAGCGTCTGCAGGAACTCCATCAGGTCATATCCGGCGACGAGCGTGTCCGCCAGCTCCACGAACGTCTGCGCCAAGCGCTCGTCCACCGTTGCTGCCATAACCGCCAGGTTAGGGCAGGCAATGGTTCCCGGGATCAGGTTCGTGTCCCGGGACCGGGCGACGAGCGGTTCAGACGAGACGCTGGTGGACGTAGCACCATCTCCACGACCTTTCCGACCGCAACCTAGCGGCGACCGGGTGGTCAGTCTCCTCGTAGTGCGCCCTGGCGTGGTGGCTCGGCGAGTCGTCCGAGCAGGCCACCCAGCCGCAGGTCAGGCAGACCACAAGGGCCGCAACGGCCGCCTGGGCCTGGCAGTCCCGGCAGTGATCTGCCTGGGGCATGACCGGCGCCAGCCCTTCGAAGTGCTGACATCGCGGCGCGGTCCCGTTCAGGCTGATGGGCGGCGCGCCCAGAGCCATGCTCTGACCAGGGATCATGGCCAGCCCCCTTTACCATGATTGAAATGCCGGGCCAGGCCCGGCCGGTTATTCTTGAGTCAACCGCGCTGACACCCAGCCGGAAACAGGCAACCCGCGCACGCCCCATCACCAGAACCGATCACTGGCGGTCACCCCCATGGATAAGCCGCCTCGTCATGTTCCCGCGACCGTGGCGCGGACGTAGGCTTACACTAAGGATTTCCTATCTCAGGCCCAGTCCCTGCCTTGGTGATCCGGTCTCTGGACGACCCCGGTGGTCTCATCCGGGATCCGCTAACTAGAGCTGTTCCGGCGAGGAGCGCGAAATGGACTGGGCAAAGACCTGGCGGCAGGTATGGAGCTACGGCAGCTTCGCTACTTCGTGACGCTGGCGCAGGAGCTGCACTTCGGCCGCGCGGCTGAGCGGGAGCACATCGTGCAGTCGGCACTGAGCCAGCAGGTCCAGCGGCTGGAGCGTGAACTGGGTGTCCGCCTACTCGAACGCAGCACGCATCATGTTTCGCTGACCGCCGCCGGGGTGGTGTTCCTGGTCGAGGCGAGGCAGA
>JBEKHI010000296.1:0-11035 GCA_050012355.1 Streptosporangiaceae bacterium
GCCGATGGGCAGGATGACGGTGACCGTCGATACCGGTTCCGGACTGGTGCGGCACACCTTCTACACGACCCGCTGGGGAACCGTCGCCGACATCGCTCCGGCGGGCTACGGCTGGACCGCGTCCACGGCGTACACGGTGGATGACGCCAACCTCGGCGACGAATGGCGAGCGGTCAACCAGTACTTCGAGATGGGGCGCGCAACGTCGGTCCGGGACCTGCTCAACGTGGAGGAGAAGTATCTCGCGATACCAAGCTTCAACACGATGGCCGCCGATAAGTACGGGAACGCCCTGTACGCCGATGTGGAGAACACGCCCGGGGTCAGCGACGCGCTGATTACCAAGTGCCTGCCGCCGGGACTGGCCACTGCCGTGTACCAGGAGACCGGCCTGATCACGCTGGACGGCTCGACGACCAATTGCGCGTGGCAGACCGGAAAGGGAGCCCCGGTCTCCGGGATCCTCAACGGCAGCCAGGAACCGCATACGATCCGCACCGACTACGTGGAGAACTCCAACGACTCCTACTGGCTGGCCAACCCGAGCGCGGCCTTCCCCGCTTACTCGCCGATCATCGGGTCCATCGATATCCCGCAGGGGCTGCGCACCCGGCTGGGCAACGAGATGATCGCGGAGCGCGTCGCCGGCACCGACGGGCTTGGCGCGCCCAAGTTCACGATCCAGACCATGCAGCGGATGTGGGAGAACGACAGGTCGCTGCTGGCCGAACTCGTTCTCAAGCCGCTTGTCTCCGCGTGCGAGCAGGCTCCCGTGCAGCCATCGTCCAACGGCACGACCGTGAACCTCACCCCCGCGTGCGACGCGCTGGCCGGCTACGAGAAATACGAGAATGGTGACCTCGACGCCTCCGGCGGATGGCTGTTCACAATCTGGTACAACTCGCTGGACGAGGGCGTCCCCTGGGCGGTGCCGTTCGACCAGGCACATCCGCTGACCACACCGTACGGCCTGGACACCGCCGACGCTGACGTCCTGCGCGCACTGGCTGACGCCGTGCTGAGTCTGCAGGCCCAGAGCATTCCGCTCACCGCGTCGTTCGGTCAGGTGCAGCACGCCACCCGCGGCGCGGACGTCATCCCGATTCACGGTTGCGCGACGGGCTGCTTCAACGCCATCTACACGACGCTTGATCCCGGGTCCCCGCTCATGCCGGGCGACTACGGCGAGGTCAGCCTCGGCTCATCCATGGTCCTCACCGTGGAGCTCACCTCGTCAGGACCGAGAGCCGAGGGCATCCTCACCTATTCTCAGGCCACCAACCCGCTCTCGCCGTGGTACGCGAACATGACCAAGCTCTACTCACAGAAACGGTGGGTACAGCTGCCGTACACGCCAGCCCAGCTGGCTGATCAGGCAGGGAACCATACGCTGGTCCTCACCAGCTGAGGCAGTGAACTTTTTAATCGTTTATTAAGACGGCTTCCGTACGTTCGGCTCCGCGACGGGTGGGTACCCGTCTGCAAACACGAGCCGGAGGCGGGACAGACGTGACCGAGGTGTTGTCCGCAGCGGGACGTCCCGTCGCTAACCAGGCGAACCCGGATACCCGCGGCTTCCGCCCGGATATCCAGGGTCTGCGGGCGCTCGCCGTGACGATGGTGGTGATCTATCACCTCTATCCGTCGCTCCTGCCGGGCGGTTTCGCCGGGGTCGACGTCTTCTTCGTGATCTCGGGGTTCCTGATCACCGGGCACCTCTGGCGCGGCTACCAGCGAGACGGCAAGGTATCGCTGCTGGACTTCTGGGGCCGCCGGGCCAGGCGCCTGGTGCCCGCGGCGGCTCTCGTGCTCGCCGTGACCTGGTTCGCCGCGCGTTTCGTGCTTACGGCGACCAGGCTGTCCGACACCGCCGAGCAGGTGCGGGCCAGCGCGCTGTACTTCCAGAACTGGGAACTCGCGCACGAGGCGGTCAACTACCTGACGGCCGACGACGCGGCCACACCGGTGCAGCACTTCTGGTCGCTGTCGGTGGAGGAGCAGTTCTACCTGATCTGGCCGCTGCTGTTCGTCATCGCGGCGCTGCTGACCCGCCGGTACCGGCGGGTTGTCCTCACCGGGTTCGTGGTGACCCTGGTGGCGGCCTCGCTGGCTTACTCGGTGTACTACACGCGGGTGAACCCGGCGGCGGCTTACTTCGTCACGACCACCAGGATCTGGGAACTCGGCGTCGGCGGCCTGCTGGCTCTGCTTCCCCAACCAACCAGCCCCGACCGACCTCCCGGGCTTCCCGACCGGGCCGGGAGCGTGCTCCGGCGCCAGGGATGGCTCGGGTGGGTGGGGCTGGTCATGGTGATCGCCTCGGCTTTCGTGCTGCGCGGGACGTCTGCGTTCCCCGGATACCTGGCGCTGCTGCCCGTTGTCGGCGCCGTCCTGCTGATCGCCGGGGGCAGCGGCCCGGCCCGGCTGACGTCGGTGCGGCCGATGGTCTTCCTCGGCGGCATCTCGTACTCGCTCTACCTGTGGCACTGGCCGGTCATCGACCTGTGGAACGCCTACACCGGCAAGCGCCCGGGCGTACTGAGCGGCCTGGTCATGATCGCGGTATCGGTCCTGCTGGCCTGGCTGACCAAGGTATTCGTCGAGGACCGGGTGCGGCTGTCACCCAAGCTCGCCGGGCATGGCTGGCGGTCGCTGTCGATGGCGCTGGCGGCCGCCGTGCCGGTGGTCCTGGTGTCGGTCTACATCGCGGGAGTCCCTGGACAGTGGGACGGCAAGCTAGGGCCGGGCTATCCGGGTGCCACCGCGCTGGCCGACAAGACGGTGAGCGTGCAGTCGAAGCCGGTGCTGCCGCCGCCCGATGACGCGCGCGCGGCTCTTCCCGAGTACTGGCAGCAAGGCTGCCTGGATGGCGCGTACGCCGTTACTCCGAAGGTGTGCGTGTACGGCGACACGACCAAGCCGACGCTCACCGTCGCCCTAGTCGGCGACTCGGTCGCCGGGAACTGGTTCCCGGCCTTGGAGAAGCTCGCAGTGAAGTACCACTGGAAGCTGATCACCGACCTGCACGCGACGTGCACCTGGACCGCGACCATGACACTCGACCCAAACAACAACGTTGATCCGTACACCTCGTGTCATGAGTGGGGCGTCACCGTGCTGCACGACCTGGTCACCAGCATCCGCCCCGATGTCGTGATCACCTCTGATCTCGCGCTGATGGGAACGGCGGAACATCCCAAGGCGTCGACCGCTTACGCGCAGATCGGTGCCGGGATGGCGACGTACTGGACGCAACTCGAGGACCATGGGATCTCGGTGGTCCCGATCCAGGAGACCCCCACCATGGGCTTCAATCCGCCCGACTGCGTGGCCAAGTACGGGGCGTCGTCGGCAGTCTGCGACCGACCGTCGGCGGCGGCGATCCCGCAGGATCCGCCAACCGTGCAGGCCGCCAAGCTGATGGGGGGCAAGGTCAAGGTCATCGACATGAACCAGTTCATCTGCGGCAAGACGGTGTGCCCGTCGGTTGTCGGCAACGTGCTCGTGTACTTCGACGCCCACCATCTGACCAGCAGCTACGCGAAAACAATGACCCGGTACCTCGCGCCCCGGCTGTTCAGCACCAGCGCCGTACTCGCCAGCCACAGATAAGCCGGCAGCCGTCATCCTCGAGACTGATGCGGTCGGCGGACGCGCTGGTTAACGTCGTGGTGTGGTTACTGATCGACCCAGCCGTCGGCTTCTTGCCGGGGGTGAGGAGAACCGGTGGCTGATCACGGGAGTCGTGCTCGCCGCCGTGGCGGCAGTGACGATCACGCATGTGGCGGGATCGCCTAATAACGGACCCCGGCTGATCGTCATAATGGTGATCTGCGGGCCACTGGTGCTGCTGCGACGCTGGTCGCTGCCGGTACTTTGCGTGGTGACCGTCGCGGCCGCGATGATCACGGCCTCGGGCGCTGCGTCGTTGCTGGTCGGCCTGCTGCTCGGGCTGACCGTGTACTTCTCGGCCCTGGGCCTGCCCAGGCGCCTCTCTATCCGGCTCGTCCTGGGCGTCGCGGTGGTGCTGGGTACGGCGCTGGTCTACGCGGCTTTCGCCGCCAGGCACGCGCCCCTCGGGAGCGAGGCCGTGCAGGATTTCGTACCGCTCGCCGGAGCCTGGTTCATCGCGGACGCCGTCGCGGCGCGACGGCGTTATCAGGCAGGGCTGGCCATGCAGGCAGAGCGCGAGCGGGCCGCCGAGGTCCGGGAGGAGCGGGTGCGCATTGCTCGCGAGATGCACGACGTCGTCGCGCACACCCTCGCGGTGATAACGGTCCAGGCCGGGGTCGGCCGACGGCTAGCGAGCAAGCGCCCGGAAGAGGCGAACGCCGCGCTCGAATCGATCGAGACCATCGGCCGTACGGCTCAGGAGGAGTTGCGCGTCGTGCTCGGACTGCTCCGCGACGGAGATTCCGGAGGCGCCCCGCTGGCACCGGCCCCGAGACTCATCGACGTCAAGGACCTGGTCGACACCGTGCGGGCATCCGGTACACCGGTGGAACTGCGGATGCCGGGAACCGATTGTCGGCTCTCCCCGTCACTTGAGCTGTCGGTCTACCGCGTCGTGCAGGAGGCGCTGACCAACGTGGTGAAGCACGCGTCCGGCGCCCAGGTGACGGTCGAGATTAGTGTCTCGGGCGAGAAGATCCGCCTCGACGTCTGCGACGACGGAGGAACGGAAGGCGGCGAGGCGCGGCCGGCCGACCTGGGCGCGGGACACGGGATCGTCGGGATGCGAGAGCGGATCAGCGCGTTCGGCGGGTGGCTTACCGCCGAGCCGGACGGCGACGGTTTCCGGGTGACGGCCGAGGTACCAATGTGACGATCAAGGTCCTCGTCGTCGACGACGAGGCGCTGCTGCGCACCGCGTTCTCCTCGCTGATCGAGGCGGAGGACGACCTAGAGGTCGTAGGCGAGGCGGCCGACGGCCGGCAGGCGGTCGAGCTCGCGACCAGCCTGGCACCGGACGTCGTCCTGATGGACGTCCGGATGCCGGTGATGGACGGAATCGAGGCGACCAGGCGGATCACCAGGTCCCGGGTGCTCATCCTCACCACGTTCGACCTGGACGAGTATGTCTTCGACGCGCTGCGGGCCGGGGCGAGCGGCTTCGCGCTCAAGAGCCGCCCGGTCGAAGAACTGCTCAGCGGCATCCGCACCGTCGCCGCCGGGGACGCGCTGCTCGCGCCGAGCGTCACCCGGCGGCTCATCGAGCACTTCACCGACCGTACCCGGATAACGGCTAGGACGTCCCGGGGCCTTGCCGAGCTCACCGACCGCGAGCGGGAGGTGCTGGCACTGGTGGCCCGTGGCCTGTCCAACGCCGAACTCGCCGCGACGCTGCACGTGACGCTGCCAACGGCCAAGACGCACGTGAGCCGGATCCTGACCAAGCTGGGCGCCCGCGACCGTACCCAGCTCGTGATCCTTGCCTACGAACTGGGCGTGATCCCGTCAGCCTGAGGGATGACGCGGAATGTGATGCTCGCGCACGACGACGGCCGATCGCCGGCCGGTCACGATTATGTGCCATGAACGTTATCGTTGCCGCACCGCCCGCCGGTGGAGGCTTTCACCTGGGCGGCGTAGGGATCCTTCTCCCGCTCCTTGTGCTTGGCGGGCTGATCTTCGGCGTGACGCGCCTTCGACGTGGTCGGCGGGGCGCACCGCACGATGATCAGTGGGTCCGGCGGGAACCACCGCCGGAACCGCCGTCGCCGTCCCGCGCCGCTGTCTCGTTCGAGCGCCCGCCCGCCGGGTGGGCGGTGGAGACCAGCGGTCTGACCAAGCGGTTCGGAGCCAATGTCGCGGTCAACGGCGTGGAACTGGGCGTCCCGCGCGGGTCCGCGTTCGGCTACCTGGGGCCGAACGGCGCCGGCAAGACCACGCTGATCCGTACCCTGCTCGGCCTGACCCGGGCCGACGGCGGCACGATGTCGCTGCTCGGGTTCCCCGTCCCAGCCCAGCGGAAGCGGGCGCTGGCCCGGGTCGGCGCGATCGTCGACGAACCCCGGTTTCACCCGCACCTGACCGGCCGGGACAACCTCCGGCTGCTGGCCGCGGCCAGAGGCGGCGACGCCGACGGCCGGATCGACCCGTCGCTGGAGCGAGTCGGCCTGACCCAGCGCGCCGACGACAAGGTCGCCTCGTACTCAATGGGCATGCGCCAGCGCCTCGGCGTGGCCTCCTGCCTGCTCGCCGATCCGGAACTGCTGATCCTGGACGAGCCGATGAACGGCCTCGATCCGGCCGGCATGCACCAGATGCGGGCGATGATCGCGAGCCTGGCCGGCGAGGGACGGACCGTGGTGCTGTCGTCGCACCTGCTGGATGAGGTGGAGCGCACCTGTGACGCGGTGGCGATCGTGGACCGCGGCCGGGTGATCCGTCAGGGCTCCATAGACGACCTGATCCGCGGCGCGGGCGCCATGGTCGTGCAGGTCGACTGCGCCGAACCCGACCGGGCGGCCCGGCTCATCGACGAGGCGGGCGTCGCGGCGGGCACGTCGCCGGCCGACGGCGGGCTGACCGTCACCCTGCCCGCGGGAGCCTCGCGCGAGCTCGTTGCCGACATCAACCGGCGGCTGGTCGACGCAGGCATCCCGGTATACGGCCTCCGGGAGATCCAGACGTCTCTGGAGGACTGGTTCTTGTCCGTGACGAGCCGACTGGGAGAACCGTCGTGACCACCTGGCTGCCCACGTGGGATCTCATCACCACGAAAAACCTGGAGATCCGCAAGCGCCGCGGCCTCGTCATCACCGTCGCGGTGCTGATCGTCGCGCCGACGGTCCTCATCCTGGGCCTGCGGCTGCTGTTCCACGCGGTCGACCCGCACAGCTACGGCCTAGCCGGCAGCCCGGCCCTTTTCTCGCAGCTGAGCAACATGATGGCCGAGTTCGGGTTCATCGCCGCCGCGGCTCTCGGCGCGGCGGCCGGGACCACCGACCTGAGCGATGGCATGTTCCGCCACCTCGTCATCACCGGCCGGTCCCGGCTCGCACTTTACCTCGCCCGCATCCCGGCCGGGCTGGCGATCACCGTCCCGCTGGTAGCCCTCGCCTTCGCGATGAACTGCCTGGTCACGAGCTACGAAAGCCCCCTGCCGCCCACGTCGGTCAGCCTGGCCGGCGTGACCGTCCCGGCGCATCTCGATCAGGTCGGGCTGCAGACCTGGCTGCTGCAGCACCCGCAGCAGGCCGTCAACGGGCTACCCCTGGGCCCCGCCACCACCTCGACGCAGATCCGCTCGGCGATCGACAAGAACATCGGGTCCCTCTACGGCGACTACACCGCCGATGAGATCAGCGGCTCGAACCCGGCGGACAACGAGATGGCCAAGATCGGGCTGTGGCTCGAGCTCGAGGTCGGGATCGGGTTCCTGGTCGGCCTCGGCCTCGGATCGCTCACCGGGCAGCGGACGACCACGACCATCGTGCTGATCGCGCTGGAGATCATCGTGACCCCGCTGCTGGCCCGCACGCAGATCCCGTACTTCATCGACGGCCAGCGGCTCGTCATCGGCATCGCGATGGACCAGTTGCGCCCGGCCGGGCTGGCGTCGGGAAACGTGACCGGCGGCCCCGGCCAAGTGCTGTCCGGCGGGCGGGGCGCCCTCGGCATTCCGCCGATGCCGACCTGGGCGATGATCTCGGTGATCGTCGGCTGGATCGTCGGCTGGTCGGCGATCGGGGCCTGGCGGATGATGACCCGCGACGCCTGACGAGGTCAGTAAGGGGAGGGCTGGTTGAAGATCACGGCCAGGCTGATGATCTTGCCATCGCGGATGCCGAAGTAGCTGGTCATGACCAGCTCGGCGGGCAGGTTCGTCTTGTCGTAAGTGCCGTCGAAGCGGGCACGGACGAGGATATCGCCGTGGTGGTCGATGACCTCGCGCACCTCCATCGTGACGTGGTCGCCGACGAACTCCTTGGCCATGAAGGCCCGGATGGCCTCGGTTCCCCAGATCTCACGGCGGTTGTCGTTGACGTAGGCGTCGGAGGCGAAGGTGGCGACGATCCGGTCGGTGTCGAAATCGTTCACGGCGGCGATGTACTCGGCGACGATCGCGGGCAGTCCGGTGGTCATGGTCAGGTCCTCTCTTCAGGGTCGGCCAGCCACGGTGGCTGGCACGATCCACCCTCGCCGTTGCCACGGCGGGAGAGTCAACACCCCTGGGCCGCGTTGACTCTCCCCTAGTGGGAAGGCGCAGACTAGGCAGGTGCCTGCCTCGCTGCGCATCGGGGACTTCTCCCGCGCCACGCACCTCAGCGCCAAGACGCTGCGCCACTATCACCGCCTCGGCCTCCTGGAGCCGTCGGATGTGGATCCAGACACCGGGTACCGGTGTTACACGACCGACCAGATCCCGTCGGCACAGGTCATTCGCCGTTTCCGGGACCTCGACATGCCGCTTGAACAGATCCGCGCCGTCCTCGCGGCCCCCGACCCGCACGCCCGCAACCAGCTCATCGCCGCGCACCTCACCCGGCTGGAGCACGACCTGGCCAGGACCCAAGACGCCGTCGCGTCGCTCCGGGACCTGCTCGCCGACCCAGCCAGCGTCGCCCCGGTCAGCCATCGCTGGGTCGACGCTGCGCAGGCCGCGGCCATCACCGAGGTCGTCGGCACCAGTGACCTGCTGCCCTGGTACCTGGGAGCGCTCGGCGAGCTCCATGCCACGCTGGAGGCCCGTGGCGCGCGCCCGTCCGGTCCGGCCGGCGGCGTCTACGTCACCGAGCTTTTCTCCGAAGAGAAGGGAGAAGCGACCGTCTTCATCCCAACCACGACCGAGGTCCAGTCCCTGGGCCGGGTCACTTCCCGGGTCATCCCAGCCGCCGAGCTGGCGGTCATTGTCCATCCCGGCTCCCACGCCGACGTGGACCGCTCCTACGGAGCGCTGGCTACCTACGTCGCCGACCACGCCCTGCAGGTAGACGGTCCCATCCGGGAGTACTACCTGGTCGGCCGGGACGACACCCGGGACGAGCGGGCCTGGCGTACCGAGATCTGCTGGCCGATCTTCAGCACCGGACCGAGCCGCGGCACCGGGCCCGCGCGCGACGTCAGCTAAGCGGATCCGTCTGCAGTCCGCGCAGGAGGGTGTCTAGGCCGGCGGTGAAGCGCTGGTCGCGATCGTCGGCCCACGCGTAGGTGCCGTGGGCGGCGATGGAGGGGAAGCGGCTGGCGGGCAGGGAACCGAGGAACGCATGCAGTTGCTCTCTGGTCGCGGGGTCGCGGAGGCGCTGCTCAGCGGGCGATGTGGGATCGGCGAGGGCGAAACCGAGGGTGTAGTCGTACACGAGGCGGAAGGCCAGGGCGGCCTGGCGGCCGGGCAGCCCGGCCGCTAGGAGCGGCGCCAGGAACGCCTCGGCTAGGGCCAGCGACGCGGGGCTGAGGGGATCACGGGTCTTGAGAAGGGCGGCGACGCCGGGATTGTTCTCCAGAACCGTCCGGAGCCGGCCCGCGAGCGCGGCGACCTGCCCGGTCCAGGGCAGGGCGAGGTCAGCCCGGCAGTCGACCTCGGCGAGCACCGCGTCAACGATGAGGTCGTAGAGCTGTTCCTTGCCGCGCACATGCCGGTACAGCGCGCCGGGAACCACACCGAGGCGGGCGGCGAGCGCGCGCATGCTGAGAGACTGGGCACCATCCGCGGCGATGATCGCCAAGGCTTCCTCGATGACACGATCGCGGGTGAGCGCCCGGCGGGCGCTCTTGCCGTCGTCGGGCGGGTTGAACCACAGCGCGTCGGTGCCCGCTTGCTGACCTGCCGTACCTGTCTCCTTGATCGGCCCGTAATTTCCTGTGAACGACGTTCACTATAGTGTGCCGCCGGGGGGCGCGGCTAGGCGATCCGGGTCGTGGCCTCGGGGGCATGGGCAGGCAGATCCCGCTCAGGCATGGGATCCCACTGCTGGTGGACGCGGCTCATCAGGTGCGACGAGATGACGAAGTCCGCAGTTGCCCGCTTGCAGGCGACCCGCAGCAGGGCTTTGACATCGGGATCGTGCGGGTGCGGCTCCAGCGGATCCCAGAGGCTGGCCCGTGCATACGGGAGGGCGCGCTACGGAGCAGCGCGCCCTCCCGTTACGTGGACCCGCCTTGCCGCGATAGCGGCAAGGCGGGGGATTCAGGGCCCGGCCGACTTCACGTTTCGTGGCCGGCGCCGGGGGATCGTTAGCTGCCGTTGGCCTTCGTGCTCAGTGCGGCCTTCGACTTGCCAGCTTTCACCGGGATGTGCTTGGCCTGTACTTCCGATGCCTTGGGCACCATGACCTGTAGCACGCCGTCCTGCTCCATGGCCTCGATCTTGGCTGCCTGAACATGGCTCGGCAGAGTGATCGAGCGCCGGAACGCGCCGTAGAAGCGCTCAGAACGGTGGACCTTTTCCCCGGCCGCGTCGCGAGTGGCATGCCGCTCGCCCTGGATCGTCAGCAGGCCTTCGCCGAAGGTGATGTTAACCTCGTCGGCGCTTACGCCGGGAAGCTCCACCGACACCAGGTAGGCGTCCTTGCGCTCCGAGATCTCGACCGCCGGAGCCCATGTCTCGGTACCGGTAACGGTGTCGTACTGCTGACCGTACCTGCGGGCACGCCCGCGGCCTGCCCGCAGCATCTCGTCCTGCGTAGCCTGCATGTCCTCGAACAGGTCCCAGCTTGTCATAACTGTCATGTGGTTCTTCCCTATACCTCTGGCCGGGCCAGCGGCCCGGCACCCGGAAGAACACCGCTCAGGTGAACACTATTCATTTCCGAGCTACGATGTTCACAATACAGTGAACATCGTTCACAGTCAAGGAAGCTGGCGCCCACGTTGATGTGGAACGCCCCTTGGATGACCCATCGAGGGGACAATGGAAACGTTTCAGAACAACGTGAGTTTTCGGCGTGTCGTCGTCGCCGAGCGATTTGGTGCGGTATCACCCGGTTGCGCCGTCCCCGCCGACGCCCCTCTGTTCGAGGTGATCATGGTGAGTGCTGCACTGCCCAGACAAGAGTACGGGTAATGCGGCACTCACCAGGAACGCCCGGCG
>JBEKHI010000297.1:0-11032 GCA_050012355.1 Streptosporangiaceae bacterium
GTAGTAGGCGGAGACCAGGTAGGAGATGATGGCCTGCTCGTCGATCCCCATGAACCGCACCGACAGGCCAGGCTGGTACTCGTCGGGGATGCCCGTCTGGTGCAGCCCGACCACGCCGCGGTCCTGCTCGCCAGTGCGCATCAGCAGGATCGTGCTGGTGGAGTGACTGGTCACCGGGATCTTGTTACACGGGAAGATCGGGACGCCGCGCCAGGCGGGCACCGAGTTGCCGCCGAGTACGGCCGGCTGCGGGTACACGCCGCGCTTGCTGCACTCCCGGCCGAACGCCGCGATGGTCCGCGGGTGCGCGAGGAAGAACCCGGGGTTCTTCCACACCGTGGCGAGCAGATCGTCCAGGTCATCCGGGGTCGGCGGACCCGACCGGGTGTGAATGCGCTGGCTGAGGTCCGCGTTGTGCAGCAGGCCGATGTCCTGGTTATTGATGAGCTCATGCTCTTGCCGTTCGCGCAGCGCCTCGATGGTCAGCCGCAACTGATGCTCGACCTGGTTCATCGGGTCGTTGAACAGGTCGGCGACCCGGGAGTGCACCTGGAGGACGGTCTGCGCGACGTGCAGCTCATATTCACGGGGGGATAGCTCGTAGTCGGCGAACGTGCCGGGAAGGTCGGCCTCGCCCTCGTGACCGGAGGCGATCTCGATCAACGCCTCGCCGTGCGGGTTGATCTTGTGCCCGTTGCTCAGCGCGGCGAGCGTCTCGCGCAGTGGCGCCACCCGGCGGCTCAGCCGCTTGAAGTCCGCCTGCGTCAGCACCAGGGCGATGCCCGACGTGAGCGTGGTGACCGTCGCGTCCCAGTCGCCGGGGTCGCCCTCGACGATCAGGATCTGTTCGCCCACGTGGTCACCGTCGGCGAGCGTGCCGAGGTTGGCCTCGTGCCCGTACTTGCCGGTCCCGGTACGGCTGGCCTTGCCGTGCGCGATGAGGATGAGCTTGTCGGCGGGATGCCCGGCCTCGGCCAGCACCTCGCCTGCCTGGAATTCCTGCTGGGTGAACGCGCCCGCCAGCGTGCCGAGCGCCGCGTCGTCGGCCAGCCCGGCCAGCGGCTTGATCTCCCGCAGAGTGGGCGGGATGAGCTGAACCTGGTCAGCCGTCACGGAGAAGCTAACCCGGCCGCTGCCGACCGGATAGGACAACCGCCGGTTGACCCGGTAGACACCGCCGGACACCTGGACCCAGGGCAGCATTCGCAGCAGCCACCGGGAAGTGATGCCTTGCATCTGCGGCGCGGTCTTCGTAGTGGTCGCGAGGTTACGCGCCGCCGCCGTGCTTATAGAACGCTGGCCATTGCCGTTCGAGGATCCGTTAGCCGGCTGGTCAGTAGTCGCCAGAGTAGTTTCGTTGGTCTCGGTCACGAAGGAACACCGCCGATCGAGTGAGGGATGGGCCTGTGTCGCCGATCTGTGATCGAGCGTAAAGATGTGACTACTCACGGTCAATATGTCGTTACAGTAAGAGAAGCCTGTCGCTCAGGTGACGGTAAGTAGCCGGCGCTTGGTTGCCGCGGGCGCGAAGCTCGCCTCGATGCTGGCTCCGGCGAGTGCCTGGAGCTGAGCCGAACTGAGCCCGAAGACGTCGCGGACCCTGCGATACTCCTCAAGCAGCGAGGTGCCGAACATCGGTGGATCATCGCTACCCAGCACGACCGGCACCCCCGCGTCCAGCAGCACCGGCAGCGGGTGCTCGGCCAGCGAGGGGACGACGCCGGTCGCCACATTGCTCGACGGGCAGACCTCCAGCGTGATCCGGTCCGTCCGCAGTCGCTCCATCAGCCGGGGATCGCCGGCGGCGGCGATGCCGTGGCCGATCCGTTCGGCGCCCAGTTCATCGAGCGCGGCCCAGATCTCGCCCGGCCCCACGCTCTCCCCGGCATGCGGCACACTATGCAGCCCGGCCGCCCGCGCGGCACCGAACTCATCGCGGAAATCGGCTCGCCGCACCCCGGCCTCCGGGCCGCCCAGCCCGAAGCCGGTCATCGTGGCGGGCGGATGCCCCAACGCGGCGTCAAGGGTGAGGCGAGCGCCCTCCTTGCCGTCGCGAGTCGAGATGTCATACACCCAGGCGAGTTCGACGCCGAGGTCGCGGGCGAGCTTCGTGCCTTGATCGAGCGCCTGCGCCAGCTCACCGAAGTCGATCCCGGCCCGCAGATGCGTCACAGGTGTCACCGTGACCTCGGCATACCCGGTTCCCTGGGCACGCATGTCGGTCGCCAGGCCCGCCACCAAGGTGACGATGTCTCCCGGCGTGCGAACCAGCCGGCTGACCGCGGTGTATACCCGCAGGAAATGCGGGAAGTCGTGGAATGCATAGAATTCGCGCAGCCTTTCCATATCGGCGGGAACACCGAATTCCGGATGGCTAGCGGCGAGACTCGCGACCGTGTGCGGCGCGGCCGAGCCGACCAGATGAACGTGCAGATCGGCCTTTGCCAGCGCTATGAGCTCGGCTGTCATCGAGACACCTCCAAGGATCGGAGGCGCCCTTTGGTCAGCGGAAACGGGCCGAGCGTGGCGGGGCCTTCTCCCCGTTGCAGCGCCTCTCGGCCCCGTCTTTTTGTCTATCACAGCCGGCCTAGCATTGGGTAATACATCGCGCTCACGGAAGCGCCCTGGGTTCGCGGCCGGAATGCGCCAGCGCCCGGTCCAGAACCGGCGCGTCCGCGCTGATCGGGACGGGACCGGCGAAGCCGTCGTACTGACGGTAGACCTCCGCGTGCTCGTCGACGGTGGCCAGCACCAACTCGGCCAGTCCGGGGGAGCAGCGGACCTGCTGCCCGGTGGCGGCCGCCACGTCCCAGCCGTGCACGATCATCTCCTTGATCAGCATCGCGGCCAGGCCAGCGGCGGGCATGCTGGTGAAGCCCAGGTCGATCTCGCCCTCCCAGACCTCCGGGTCGCGCCACGCGGCGACCGCCTTGTCGAGTTGCGCGGCGTAGGCGTCGGCCCAGTCCGGCTCGCTCGCGAAGTCGCGCTTGGTCAGTTCCTCGGGCAGCGGTACCCGCTGGGCCCGGCATTCCAGGCCGTACGAGGTGTACAGCACCCAGTGGTTGACCAGGGCGGCCACGTCCCACTGCGCGCACGGCGTCGGCCCGCCGAGTTGCCGCGGCCGCACTCCGCCCGCGATCCTGGCCGCTTCGGCGGCTGCTTCGGTAAGATATTCGATCATGATGGGGACGCTACCGCCGGACCGTCCGGCCGGTCTTGAAGAAACGCGACCACGGGGTGTGCTCCGGCCCGCGCAGTGGTCGCGGGCCGCCACGCTGCGGAAGCTGACGCCGGTGCCGGAGGTCGCCCGGTTCGTCGAGTTCTACTGGTGGGTCCGCTGGGAGGGGCCGTACGAGACGAACGTGCTCGCCCACCCGAACGTGCACCTGGTCTTCGAGGAGCCCGCGCCGCTCGTGTACGGCGTCGACCGGGGCCTGTTCACCCGGAAGCTGGCGGGCACCGGCCAGGTGCTGGGCGTCAAGTTCCGCCCCGGGTGGTTCCGGCCGTTCATCGACGGCCCCGTCTCGCGTCTCGCCGACCGCCGCCTTCCCGCCGCCGACTTTTTTTCAGGGGTCCATAACGGCGTGATCTGGTCCTCCGGTGACCCCGCATCGGCCGCCGACGAGTTCTTGCTGCCCCGGCTGCCCGCGTCCGACCCGCTGTGCGCCGAGGCGGAGGCCATCGTGGGCTGGATCACCGGGTCGGCCGAGACGTTCCGGGTGGACGATGTGGCCCGCGAGTTCGGCACCTCGGTGCGGAGCCTGCAGCGGCTGTTCGCCGAGTACGTCGGCGCCAGCCCCAAATGGGTGCTGCGCCGGGCCCGGCTGCACGAGGCCGCGGCCCGGGCCGATTCCGGTGCCGTTGACTGGGCGACGCTCGCCGCCGAGCTTGGTTACGCGGACCAGCCGCATTTCGTTCGCGATTTCACCGGCGCGGTCGGTGTGCCGCCCAGCCGGTACGTTGTCCAGAGTGATCAACGTTGACGGGTATCTCCGCAGGCTGGGCGTTCCCGATCCCGGTGCGCCGAGCGCCGCGGCGCTGAAGACCCTGCTCGCCGCCCACGTTGAGCGGGTCGCCTACGAGGTGCTCGACATTCACCTGGGCCGGGTGGTCCCGATCGACGCGGCGCACTCGGCGGAGCGAGTGCTGCGCGGCCGGGGCGGCTACTGCTACACGCTGAACGGCGCGTTTTCCGTACTGCTACGCGACCTCGGCTACCAGGTGGAATGGCACCGCTCCGGCGTGCAGCACGTCGGTGAGGACGCCCCGCCCGGCCCCGTTCGCGCCAACCACCTAGCGCTGATCGTGCGCGGCCTGCCGTCCGACGATAACCCCTCGGGCGACTGGCTGGCCGATGTCGGCCTTGGTGACGGGCTGCACGAGCCGCTGCCGCTGCATCCGGGGACGTACACGCAGGGGCCGTTCACGTACCGGCTGCGGCCCTCGGAGGTGACGCCGGGCGGCTGGCGCTTCGACCACGACCCGGCGGGCTCGTTCGCCGGCCTGGACTGGGAGACGCGGATCGCTTCCGTCGCCGATTTCCAGGCCCGGCATGAGTATCTGTCGACGTCACCGGAGTCCGGCTTCGTCCGTACCTGTGTCACCCAGCGCCGCGACGCGACCGGCGTGGACTCGCTGCGCGGCTGCGTGCTGCACCGGGTCGGCTCCGATGCCGAGCCGCGGGTGCTCGGCACTCCGGCCGAATGGTTCGGCGCTCTCGACGACATCTTCGCCCTGCCGCTGACCGACCTGGCCCCGGCCGAACGCGACCAGCTCTGGCGCCGCGTCATCGCCTCTCACGAGGACTGGCTGACCGCCCAGTCCCGCTAGGTCCCGGGCAACTGCAGTTCCGCGCGTAGGCCCAGGTGATCGGAGACGACCTGCTCGCCGCTGAACAGGACCTCGGCGGATTCCGCCTTGATCCCGCCCGCGGTCAAGATGAAATCGATGGTGTGCGGCGTCGCCCCGGCTGGAAGGTACTCCGCGCGGAACGTCGGAGGGCAGTCCCCCCCGAACGCGTCCTCTAGGCCGGTGTGCTGGATGAACTCGCCGAACAGGTCACTGTCCCGGTCGATGTTGAAGTCCCCGCACACGACCAGGGGGGCGGCCGTACTGCCGGTAACACGGGCGAGCGCGGTGAGCTGGGCGACGTGGATCGGGTAGAACCGGTTGGCCGCGGACCAGTCGCCGTCCCGGTTCGCCTGCGGATGAGTGTTGATGACCGACACGGCGGGATCTGTGAGCTGAGTCACCAAGACCCCCTTCAGCCGAGCCCCGCGCCGGACCAGCGCCGGGATCCCAGGCGCCGCGGGCGGGACTCCGAATCCGCGGTATGCCGTCGAGACCACCGGCCGCCGCGAAAAGGTCACCACGTCGCCGGCCGGGCCGGGCAGCGCGCGCCGGTAGCTGACGTGCCGGAATGACCGCATCCGCCGGGATAGCTGAGCCAGGTGATAGTAGGTCTGAACCTCCTGCAAGCAGACCACATCAGCGTCACTCGCCTCGAAAAACGCACCGATCGCCCGGCACCGAGCCGTCAGTCGCGACCCGGTCAGCGGAATGCCCCTGATGTTCATAGAGGCGACGGATATCCGGGTCATCGTTGTTCGGGGGCGTCGGCGATACGGTCCATCAGGTCCCCGGCCTGGAGCAAGATGCGGCGCTCCTGCGGGGAGAGCAGTTCGTTCATGGTCCGCGACAGCCAGGTGTGACTGGTCCTGCGGATGTCCTCGACGACCTGCTTGCCCTGTTCGGTCAGCTCGATGAAGGCCTTGCGCCCGTCCGCTGGGTCGGGGCGGCGGACCACCAGTCCGCTGGATTCGAGCACGCGGAGCGCCGCCGCGACGTTGGAGGTGGTCATCTGGAGCGCGGCGGCCAGTTCGCTAGGCCGGGGCACGCCGGGGGAGTGGTCAAGCGCACCCAGTACCTGGAGCGCCTGGACCGGCAGGCCCTCGACCGGCGGCTGCTCGCGCCGCACCCGCCGGTACAGCTTCTTGACCTGCTGTTGCAGCCGGTAGACGTCCTCCTCCCGCATGTGGCCTATGGTACGTAGCCACGTCAATGGCGGTAGGACGGGCCGTGCGAGTCGTCGCAGTGCATATCGTCGGCCGGAGTTCTGGCCACGTGGTCGACCTGCAGCGTGGTGTGCGTGATGCCGTACTGCTGGGCGAGCACCGACTCCAGGTCGGCGCGGACCGCGTGGCAGTCCTCGCCGACGCTGACCAGGACGTGGGCGGAAGCGGCGGTTGAGCCCGAGGTGATCTCCCAGATGTGCAGGTCGTGGACCTCAGACACGTGGGGTCGATCGGCTAGGGCAGCGCCGACGGTCGCCGGGTCCAGAGTGGATGGCGCGGCCTCGAGGAAGATCCGTCCGCTGTCTCGCAGCAGGCCGATGCCCGCCCGCAGCATGAGAGCGACGACGACCAGCGTGGCGATGGCGTCCGCCCTATTAAAACCCGTGAGGAGCACGATGAGGCCGGCTAGCGCGGTAGCCGCGAACGAGTAGAGATCCGTGAGAATGTGAGCGAAAGCCCCGGCGATGTTCAGGCTGTCCCGGCCGCCCGCGCGGGCGATCATGAGGGTCGCCAGCAGATTGACCGCGACCCCGGTGAGGGCGATGATCAGCACGATCCCGCCATGAACGGCGGGAGGCTTGATCAGCCGGCTGATCGCCTCATAGGCCAGCCAGATGCCGAGCAGTACCAGCGTGATGCCGTTGGCCTGCGCGGACAGGATCTCGGTTCGCTTCAGGCCAAACGTATAGCCGCCGTGCGGCGGCTTAGCGCTGAGCCGCATGGTGATCAGCACCAAGGCGATGGCGGCCGCGTCGGTCAGCATGTGCGCCGCGTCGGAGATCAGCGCCAGCGAGTGGGCCGCCAGTCCAGCCGCGATCTCGCCGCACATGTAGGCGACGATGAGCCCGAGCGCGCCCGCCAGCCACCGCGGGTTGGCCGCCTCGTGCCCGTGATGATGGTCGTGGCTCATTCGCACCTCCCTCCACCTGCAGGGTAACCCGTGAGGGGGTAGACAATAGAAGGGTGAGCACCCTCGAAGACTGGACAGCGGCCGTCTGCGCAGATCTAGGGCTTGATCCCGAAGACGTTAACGTGACGGTAGTGCTCGACCTAGCCAGGGACGTAGCCCACGGCGTAGCCCGCCCAGCAGCCCCGCTAACCGCCTACCTAGCCGGCATAGCGGTCGGCCGCGGCATGCCCCCCGCCGACGCAGCCGCCCGAGTAACCCACCTAGCCACCACCTGGCAACCCGAAGAGTAACGGCACCCCCGCGCCGGCGGACCGTTCCTGGGCGGTGCGGCCCTGCCTAGCAAAGAATGTGCGCAGGGCCACACTGCCCAGAGATGGCTCAGCCGGGCCGGTCTGTAGTCTGCCGTGCTGTGGCAGACGACTGGCGGGAACTGAACCTGGCGAACTGGAACGACCGGGTCCCGATCCACCTGGCGAGCGGCTTCTATGACGTCGCGGGCTTCCGGGTGAAGCAGGACACCCTTCGGGAGTTCGAACTCGCGGAGGTCGGTGACGTCGATGGCAAGAGCCTGCTTCACCTGCAGTGCCACATCGGGCTGGACACGCTGTCCTGGGGCCGCCGCGGCGCTCAAGTGACCGGCCTGGACTTCTCCGCCCCGGCCATCGACGCGGCCCGTGACATCGCCGCCAGCATCGGCGTGGACGCGGAGTTCGTGACGGCCGACGTCTACGATGCGGCCGCCGTGTTCGCGGACCGCTCCTTCGGCATCGTCTACACGGGCATCGGCGCGCTGTACTGGCTGCCGGACATCCCGCGCTGGGCACAGGTGGCGGCGAGTCTGGTAAAGCCCGGGGGCTTTCTGTACCTCGTGGAGGGGCACCCGGTCTCGCTCATGCTGGACTACGAGACCGGCACGACCGTCGAGCAGGACTACTTCGACACCGGCGGCCAGGTCTATGACGATTCCCACACTTACACCGGTGATGACGCGGTGATCGAGCACGGCCGGAACGTGCAGTTCGCGCACCCGATCGGCGAGGTCGTGACCGCGCTCGCCGCGGCGGGCCTGCGCATCGAGTTCCTGCACGAGCAGGACTTCGCGCTGTTCGGCGCGTTCCGAGCCCTCGAGGAGCGCAACGGCGAGTTCCGCGTCCCCGCAGGCCAGCCGCGCGTCCCGCTGATGTACTCACTTCGTGCGTCTCACCCCTCATAACGAGTCATTTTCGGAAAAAACACGGATGCTATACATCACGAGTCGCTAGCGTGCCTGTCTGGAGAACGCGAGGCGAAACGATCACCGCGGATCGTCCGCCGAGCGGCGAACGCGCGGGCAACGGCCGGGCCCGCGTCACCGTAAGACGCCGGATGGTAACGGATTACCTCACTCTTACGGGAAGCTCAGCACCCGGACGGGGGATGGGTGCTTTCCCGTACAAAATGAGTTAGCCCGTTCCTCCGCGACACACGTAGGGATGATGATGACTGAAGGATCCCGGCAGGACAGGCACGCCTCACGGCGCGTAGTGCTCCTGGGGGTGGGGATGGCCGGCATCGGAGCATTGGCCGGCTGCAGCACCGCGTTCGTACCGTACGACGCTGGTGAGGACGGGAAGCCAGAGGACAAGGCAGGCATGGCGGCGACGGAGGCGCATGATGCCGCGGCCGGAGTGAGCAGCAGCCCCAGTCCGAGTCCCAGCCCGTCGGCGACGAAGACGGCGAAGACGACCGCGTCGAGCGGCGGTTCCACTGTCAACGGGACACTGCTCGGTGACGTCTCCGAGATACCGGTCGGTGAGGGCATGATCTTCGCTGCGGAGAAGGTCGTGGTCACCCAGCCGACGGAGGGCACGTACAAGGCGTTCAGCGCCGTCTGCACCCATCTCGGCTGCATCCTCGACAAGGTGGAAAACGGGAACATCTACTGCCCGTGCCACGGCGCGATCTTCAGCGTCAGCAACGGCGCGGCGGTCGCCGGACCGACGACTATCGCACTTCCCGCCGAGAAGATCACCGTGACCGACGGGAAGATCACCCTGGAGTAGGACTCACCGAGCCCGCCCCGTCGGTCAGTGGCAAGATGGCGGGGTGGGCTCTCTCATGCTGCTGGATACCGCGTCGCTGTACTACCGCGCGTTCTTCGGAATGCCGGAAACCGTTACCGCGCCCGACGGCACGCCGGTGAACGCCGTTCGCGGCCTCCTTGACACGATCGGACGGCTGGTGCGCGATCGCCAGCCCAGCAGGCTTGTGGCCTGCCTGGACGCGGACTGGCGGCCGGAGTTCCGGGTGGCCGCCATCCCTTCCTACAAGGCGCATCGCGCCGACCCTGACGGAACCGAGCAGACGCCACCGGGACTCGCCGTACAGATACCGCTTATTACCGAGGTACTTAACGCCGCGGGCATAGCCCTCGCGGAAGCCGCCGGCTACGAGGCCGACGACGTGATCGGCACGCTAGCCGGCGAAGACCCAGGCCCGGTTGATGTTGTGACCGGAGACCGGGACCTGTTCCAGGTTGTCGACGATTCCCGGCAGGTTCGGGTGATCTACACGCTACGCGGGCTAGCCAAGGCCGAGACGATCGACGAGGCCGCGGTGGCCGAGAAATACCAGATTCCCGGCGGCGCTTATGCCGACTTCGCGGTGCTGCGCGGCGACCCCAGTGACGGGCTGCCCGGCGTTCCCGGCGTGGGGGAGAAGACCGCCGCGACGCTGATCAGGCAGTTCGGCAATCTGGCGGAGCTGATCCGTGCGCTGGACCTCGGGCATGGCGGCTTCCCGTCCGGTACCCGCAAGAAGCTGGAAGCCGCCCGCGACTACCTCGCGGTCGCGCCGTCCGTCGTCCAGGTGGCTACCGATGTGCCGCTGCCGTCGCTAGACGGTGCTTTGCCACTCAAGCCCGACTTGGAGCGGCTGTCCGAGCTTGGTGAGGCGCTTGGCCTCGGCTCGTCGCTCACCCGCTTCCTCTCCGCCGTCACTTGACCTGGATGGCCAGCAGGCAGGTGTCATCGCCCGGGTTCGGTCCGGCCGCCATGATCACCGCCGAGGCGGCCGCCTCCGGATCGGGCTGGCCCACCGCCGCGCCGAATGCCCGCAGCGCACCGGCTTCCAGCAGCAGGTCGCGGCGCTCGAACAGCCCGTCGGTGTAGAGCAGCATGATGTCTGCTGGCCGCAGGGTAGTGACCGCCGTTTCGTAGCCCGCGGCGGGCACACCCAGCAGGACACCGGCTGGCCGTGTTATCGCGGAGACGGTGCCGTCTCGGATCAGGACGGGCGGCGGATGCCCGGCCTGCGCCCAGCTGAACGTCCGGGTCTCCGGGTCGAAGTATCCGGCCAGCGCCGACGCGGTGTGCTCGGCCCCGAGCGCCTGGACGATGCCGCTCAGCCAGTCGAGCACCCGGCCGGCGGGCTCGCCGGTCATCGCCAGGGTGTCGAGGGCATGAGACAGGTGCAGCATGCGAGGGGCGACCACCGGGCCGTGCCCAGCCACATCGCCGATCGCGATCAGCACCCGCCCGTCCGGCAGCGGGGTCGCCAGGTACCAGTCGCCCCCGGCGCCGGGCGAGCCGCCCGCCGCCTGGTAGCGTACGGCGACTCGCAGGCCAGGCAGGTCCGCCATCTCGGCTGGGTCGGGGAGTGCGCGACGGCCGCGCGCACCGTCGTTATGGCCACTTGGCTTGGGTGGCTCTTGGTCGTGGCGCGGCCGTGGCACCCTGGCTCGCGCGGAAGCGGGCAAGTGCAGGGTCCGGCCGTCACCGGGACATGATGAACTAGACATGGAGAGGGGCCATATCTGCTCGCTGGCGGTGATCTATGGTCCACCTAGGGTTATACACGCAGGTGCCAGTTGTCTAGTGCGTTTTATCGGGACAAAGGGGATGTAAGCGATGAATTCAAAACTGTATCCGGCGAGTCGGCTGACCGGTGCGGTGGATGCCGCCCGGGTCGCGGGCCTCGACGCGCTGCTGCTGACCCCAGGTCCCGATCTGCGGTACGTGACCGGATACGACGCGATCCAGCTTGAGCGGCTGACTTGTCTCGTGGTCTC
>JBEKHI010000298.1:0-10928 GCA_050012355.1 Streptosporangiaceae bacterium
GAAGCAGCAGATGCCATCGCATCGACAGCCCAAGAAGCGACGGACACTACTCTTCGTGGTGATCGCGGCCGCTGTCGCCGTCATCGCGGGGATCGCCGCCGTCGTCGTCAACATCGTGTTTTCCGGCGGCTCCACCCAGACGACCGGCTTCTTGCCGACCAGTTCCTCGTCAGAGTCCGATGCGCAGCAGACTGGGGCCGCGTTCCTGCAGGCCTGGCAGTCTGGTGACCTGCAGCAAGCGGCCAATTACACGAGTGACCCCACCGCGGCCAAGGCCGCGCTTGAGACGTACAAGCAGGACCTGAACCTGAGGAAGTTGTCCACATCTGTGGATAGCGCCACCGGCTCAACAACCACCGGTACCGTCAATTTCGCCGCCACCACCAAGGTGGCGACGTCGGATGCCGCCAGCGCGATCAGCGGTAGCTGGAGCTACCACGGGCAGTTCAACGTTTACCAGGAGAAGAACGGGAACTACTGGTACGTCTCCTGGGCCGCCGATGACCTAGCTCCCAACCTCACCGCGACCACCCACCTGGCCGCCGTAGCGGTGGCACCGACGGTGGTATCGATCACCGACGCCAGCGGCACCAACCTCTCCTCCTACAATGACGCGGGCCTGAACACGATCGCTGGCATCCTGGAGAAGAAGGCCCCGACTGGCGGCACCGACGGCCTGTACGTTGAGATCCAGACCAACAAGGGCGCGGCAGTCGCCAACAGCCAGGCCGTAGTGGTCGCGCCGAGCAACCTCTCCACGTTGGCCACCACGATCGACTCATCGGCGGAGCAGGCCGCGAGGTCAGCGGTCTCCCAGCACAAGAACAGCGCGATGGTGGTCATCCAGCCGTCTACCGGCAAGATCCTGGCGATCGCGAACAACGCCGGGTACAACGACTACGCGCTCACCGCGGCCGTGGCCCCTGGTTCAACGATGAAGACGATCACCTCCACCGCGCTGTTCAACAAGGGGCTCGCCACCGCGTACACCGATGTCGACTGCCCGCTGACCTACACGGTCCAGGGCATCACCTACCACGACGACAACAACGAGGCCCTGCCGGCGTCGACGCCCTTGTACGACGACTACGCGCAGTCCTGCAACAACGCGTTCGACCAGTGGTGGCAGCAGCTCGGCGGCACCTCCGGCGATAGCCAGCTAGCCTCCACCGCCAAGGAGTACTACGGCCTGGACCAGCAGTGGGACATCGGCCTCGGTGAGTCCGCCAGCTACATGAACGTTCCGACCAGCGCCTCCGGCTCCGAGCTGGCGCAGGAACTGTTCGGTGAGGGCGAGCTCACGGCGTCGCCGCTAGCCATGGCTTCGGTGGCCGCCACGGTCTATTCCGGCCAGTTCGAGCAGCCGTACCTGGTGTCCGGGACCACCCGGGTGACGGCGACGGCACTGCCATCCAGCACGGACGCGAATCTCAAGGTGATGATGCGGGCCGTGGTCACCGAGGGAACGGCGGCGGGCCTGGGGTTCAGCTCGACGGTCTACGCCAAGACCGGTACGGCGGACATCGTGGGCCAGGACCAGCCGAACAGCTGGTTCATCGCCTTCGACACCTCCAAGGACGTGGCGATCGCCGACCTGGTGGTCAACGCCGGTTACGGCGCCCAGTTCGCCGCTCCCGAGGTCAAGACCTTCCTGGACGGCTACTCCGGCTAGGGCAACATTCCAAGTTTGCGGTGTGTCGCACCGGTCAGCTGTGCGGACCTGGTCTGCGGTACCAACCCCAGCGATGGGCCATCGATAGCGGAATAGCGCTATCGATGGCCCATCGCTGGGTTGCCGAGTGCATCCGGCGGAGAACACTAGCCTCGCGGGAACCCAGCAGCACATTAGCCCCAGATGCTCTCGCAGGAACAGCACGGGATCCTCACCGTAGCGCGCATGCCACCTGCGACCTGCCGGGAACGTCGCCAGCTGGGCTATTTGAGCAAGCGAGACAGGCGGCGGTCGGCTAGCGGCTTGCCGCCTGTCTGGCACGTGGGGCAGTACTGCAGGCTGGAGTCCGCGAACGAGACCTCGCGGATGGTGTCGCCGCACACCGGGCAGGGCTGCCCGGTCTTGCCATGTACCCGCAAGCCGGTCTTCTTCTCCCCCTTAAGCTCTGCCGCCGCCAGCCCCTCAGAACGGCTTACAGCGTCGCGCAGGGTGTCCTGGATGGCGCTGTGCAAGGTGGCTACCTCTTCCGGGGTGAAACTGGAAGCAAGCTTGTATGGGGACATCTTCGCCACGTGCAGCACCTCGTCGGAGTAGGCATTGCCGATTCCGGCGATGATGTGCTGGTCGCGCAGCACGCCCTTGATCTGGGTGCGGCGTCCGTTGAGTATCGCGGCTAGGTCAGCCACGGTGAGGCTGAGGGGCTCGGGGCCGAGAGTCGCGACACCCGGGACATCCGACGGGTCGCGGACCAGGTAGACGGCGAGCCGTTTGGTCGTGCCTTGCTCGGTGAGGTCGAACCCCGCGCCGTCATCCAGCACCAGCCGGAAGGCGAGTGGCGATTTTCCCGGCTTGAGTGGCTTGTCCGGCTGCTCGGCTTTCCAGCGCAGCCAGCCCGCCCTGGCTAGGTGGATCACCAAGTGGACGCTCTGCTGGCCTTGCGGTAGGGCGCAGTCAAGGTCAAGGAACTTGCCATGCCGGGTAACGTCCTGAACCGTGCTGCCGGTCAATGCGGACAACGGCGGGTCAAAGGTCTTGAGTACCGCGATTGAGGCCACTTCGGCGCGAGCCACGGTGTGGCCGTCGGCATGCTCACGAAGAAAGGCGGCGAGAGCCTCAACCTCGGGTAGTTCCGGCATACCACCGAGTCTAGGTGGCCGCCGCGTATTTAAATGACACTGCTAGGTTGAGCTGGGGGATCTCAGAAATCGTCACCCGTGGTGGCCTCGGTCCACAGATCGAGGTCCGCACGGCGAGCCTGATACCGCTGCCAAGCGACGAAGCCGCCAAGCGCCAGCAGGGCGAAGACAAACAACTTCTTCACTGCCGAAACCTCCCGGGAGATCGTGTGCTTGCGGCCGAGTGGGGGTACGTGGACTTGAACCACGGGCCTCGTCCTTATCAGGGACGCGCTCTAACCGACTGAGCTATACCCCCAAGGAGACTCACCCGTCCCCTCGAACGTCGCTAGCCTATCGCATCGCTAGCGGGGTTTGCGCATCGATAAAGCTCGTCAGTCCGTCTCCCGAAGGGTGATCTCGACACCGCCGAACACCTTGGCGATCAGGTTGTAGATCACCGAGCCGATCGTGCACATCGCGGTGATGAGCACGATGTTCAGCGAGCCCAGCATGCCTGTGTAGCCGAGGATGCGGGACGCGGAGAACCAGCTGTTGATGTTGGTCCCGCCCGAGCTCTTGCTTGAGGTCACGGTCGACACCAGGTGCTGCAGCGAGGTGAACACTCCGAGGCTCGACAGCACCGCGTAGAGCACCGCGACCGCCACGAACAAGACGATGAAGGCGATGACGGAGACCACGAAGCTGAACTTCATCACCGACCACGGCTCTACCCTGGCCACGGTCAGGTGGGCCTGGCGCCGGTTCCGGCGATCCTTCTTCTTGGGTGCCGTCGGCTTGGCGGTCCACGGCGCCGTGGACCCCAGCGGCTGCGGACGCCTCGTAGTGGTGGCGGTCGCCGCCGGGGGCACCGTCTCCGCTGCCTGGGCGACCGGAACCGGCCGGGTCGCTTCCGCGGGCCTCGCCGAGGCCGGGCGGGACTGGGCCGTACTGGACCGAGCCGGGGTCGTAACCGGCTCGGCAGGCGCCGACATCCGAGGCTGCGCAGCCGCGGCTGGGGCGGCCTTGTCGCCCGGTTCGGCGGCAGAGACCCCCTTCTGCGTACGACCGGTAAACCAGTTGTTGGTGGCTGCCACTGCCTGTCTCACCACCTGCCCCGGGCTGGTCCCCTCTGCCTTTTCTTCCTTTGTGGATACCCCTTCATCAGGGGCCGAACCAGTCCCGAGCGCACCAGAGGCCGGGGCGGACGAGTCATCGGCCTTCGCCCCCGCAGGCTTGCCGTTGACCCTGGCCGGTTTCCCGTTGGTGGCACGGCCGTTGGGCGGGGGTGCCATAACCCCCGCCCCCGGCACGCTCTCGTCCGGCGAGTCGTCCTCGCCGTCGTCACGTGTCGGCGGTGCCATCGTGAGGGGAGTGTCCGGAGCTCGTCCCGCCTCGCCCACGCCCGTCCTCCTCATATGTATCGGGTACTACACCTGCGTCGAGGTTATCCCGCCCCGGTACATACCTTTGCACCCTGGTGCGCGATTTTCCTATTAGACGCTGGTATCGCCGTTTTCGTTGTCTTCGGGGGCGATCTCCGGAGACTCTTCCGCAGCCTCTACTTCCTCAGCTTCGGAAGATACTTCCTCAGCTTCGGAAGAAGACTCCGCGTTCCGCGCAATCGCGACGACGCTATCTCCGGAGGCTAGGTTCATCAGCCGCACCCCCATCGTCTGCCGTCCGGACAGCTTCACCTCGCTGGCCCGGGTCCTGATCACCCCGCCGGCCGAGGTGATAGCGAACACCTCGTCCTCGGGATGAACCATCAGTGCCCCGACGAGCTGACCGCGGTCCTCGACGATCCGCGCCGTGACGACCCCGAGGCCACCCCGGTGCTTGACCGGGTACTGATCGGCTGGAGTGCGCTTGGCGTAGCCACCGTCGGTTGCGACTAGAACTTCTTCGCCCTCCCGGACAACGTACATACCGAGCAATTCGTCCCCGTCGTTGAATCGCATTCCGATAACACCCGACGTGGCACGGCCCATCGGACGCAGCTCTTCATCGGAAGCACTGAACCGGAGCGACTGTGCTCGCTTGGACACCAGCAGCATGTCCTCATCAGGCGACACGAGGGAAGCACCGATGACCTCGTCATCCTCACGGAGGTTGATCGCGATGATCCCTCCGGAGCGGGGCGAGTCGAAGGCGGTCAGCTCCGTCTTCTTCACCAGGCCGCCCCTGGTCGCGAGCACCAGATACGGCGCGACCTGATAATCCCGCAGCGCCAGTACCTCAGCGATCTGCTCATCCGGCTGGAACGCCAGCATGTTCGCCACGTGCTGGCCACGGGCATCGCGCCCGGTGTCGGGGAGCTCGTAGGCCTTCGCCCGGTACACCCGGCCCTTATTCGTGAAGAACAAGATCCAGTGGTGCGTCGTGGTGACGAAGAAGTGGTCGACGATGTCGTCGGCTCGGAGCTGAGCGCCACGGACGCCCTTGCCGCCGCGACGCTGCGCCCGGTACTCGGCGGTCCTGGTGCGCTTGGCATAGCCACCGCGGGTGATCGTGACGACGACGTCTTCCTCGGTGATCAAGTCCTCGTCGGTGACATCACCGTCGAAGGCGACGATCTCGGTACGCCGGTCGTCGCCGTACTTGGCGACGATCTCCCCCAGTTCGGACCCGATGATCGACCGCTGCCGCTCCGGTGACGACAGGATGTCGTTGTAGTCGGCGATCTTGGCGGTCAGGTCGTCGAACTCGTCCTGGAGCTCCTGCCGCTCGAGAGCGGCGAGCTTGCGAAGCTGCATGTCGAGGATGGCTCGCGCCTGGATCTCGTCGATCTCCAGCAGTTCCATCAAGCCGGTCTGCGCCACCGAGGCCGACGGAGAGCGCCGGATCAGGGCGATGACCTCGTCGATCCGGTCGATCGCCTTCAGCAGCGCCGAGACGATGTGCAGCCGTTCCTCGGCCTTGCGCAGCAGGTACTGGGTCCGGCGGACGATCACCTCGATCTGGTGCGCCACCCAGTAGCGGATGAACTGGTCCAGGCGCAGCGTACGCGGCACGCCGTCGACCAGCGCGAGCATGTTCGCGCCGAACGTGTCCTGAAGCTGAGTGTGCTTGTACAGGTTGTTCAGCACGACCTTGGCGACCGCGTCCCGCTTCAGCACGATGACCAGCCGCTGGCCGGTACGGCCGCTGGTCTCGTCGCGGACGTCGGCGATTCCGGTGAGGCGCCCCTCCTTCACCAGCTCCGCGATCTTCAGCGCGAGGTTGTCCGGGTTGACCTGGTACGGCAGTTCCTTCGCCACCAGGCAGGTACGGCCCTGGAGTTCCTCGACCTCGACGACGGCGCGCATGATGACGGATCCGCGTCCGGTGCGATAGGCCTCGCGGACGCCGCGGCGGCCGACGATCGTGCCGCGGGTCGGGAAGTCCGGCCCCTGGATCCGCTCCATCAGCGCGTCGAGCAGCTCCTCGTCCGACGCCTCGTAGTTGTCCAGGTACCACTGGACGCCCGCACCGACCTCACGCAGGTTGTGCGGCGGGATCTTGGTGGCCATGCCGACCGCGATGCCCTCGGAGCCGTTGATCAGCAGGTTCGGGAACCGAGCGGGCAGCACCGTCGGCTCGGCCGACTTGCCGTCGTAGTTGTCCCGGAAGTCGACGGTCTCCTTGTCGATGTCCCGGAGCATCTCCATCGCCAGCGGCGCCAGGCGGCACTCGGTGTACCGCATGGCGGCGGGCGGGTCGTTGCCCGGCGAGCCGAAGTTGCCCTGGCTGTCGATCAGCGGCATCCGCATCGACCAGGGCTGAGCCAGCCGCACCAGCGCGTCGTAGATCGCGCCGTCGCCGTGCGGGTGGTACACGCCCATCACGTCGCCGACGACACGGGCGCACTTGAAGAAGCCGCGGTCGGGCCGGTACCCGCCGTCGTACATCGCGTACAGGATGCGCTGGTGCACCGGCTTGAGGCCGTCCCGCACATCCGGCAGCGCCCGTCCCACGATGACCGACATCGCGTAATCGACGTAGCTGCGCTGCATCTCGACCTGGAGGTCGACAGGCTCGGTCCGGTCGTGCTCCGGCTCCGACGTAATTTCAGTCACGTGTAGCGATCCTTAAATGTCGAGGAACCGGACGTCCTTGGCGTTGCGGGTGATGAACGCCCGCCGCGACTCGACGTCCTCGCCCATCAGCACGCTGAACAGCTCGTCAGCCTGTGCGGCATCATCCAGGGTGACCTGCAGCAGCACCCGCCGAGCCGGGTCCATGGTGGTTTCCCACAGCTCTTCGGCGTTCATCTCACCCAGACCCTTGAACCGCTGCACCCCGTCTCGTGGCCGCGGGTCCCTGCGTCCCTCGGCGATGCCCGCCTGGATCACCCGGTCCCGCTCCGGGTCACTGTAGGCGTAGCCCGGCTTGACGCCGCGGTCCCACTTGATCTTGTACAGCGGCGGCTGCGCGATGTAGACGTACCCGGCATCGACCAGCGGCTTCATGAACCGGAACAGCAGCGTGAGCAGCAGCGTCCGGATGTGCGCACCGTCGACGTCGGCGTCCGCCATCAGGATGATCTTGTGGTACCGGAGCTTCTCGATGTCGAACTCGTCGTGGATGCCGGCCCCGAGCGCGGTGATCATCGACTGCACTTCGGTGTTCTTCAGCACCCGGTCGATCCGGGACTTCTCCACGTTGATGATCTTGCCCCGGATCGGCAGGATCGCCTGGAAGTGCGGGTCACGTCCGCCCTTGGCGGAGCCGCCTGCCGAGTCACCCTCAACCACGTAGATCTCGGACTTCGCCGGGTCCGTGGACTGGCAATCGGACAGCTTGCCCGGCAGCGACGAGGACCCGAGCAGCGATTTGCGCGTGAGATCGCGGGCCTTCTTGGCCGCGATCCGGGCGCGGGACGCCGAGATCCCCTTGTTGATGATGTCCTTGGCCTCGCCCGGGTTCCGGTCGAACCAGTCGCGCAGGTGGTCGTTGACGACCTTCTGCACGAACGACTTCGCCTCGGTGTTCCCCAGCTTGGTCTTCGTCTGCCCCTCGAACTGTGGTTCCGCCAGCTTTATCGAAACGATGGCGGTCAGTCCCTCACGGATGTCCTCACCGGTGAGGTTCTCGTCCTTCTCGCGGAGTAGCTTCTGCTCACGCGCGTACCGGTTGACGATCGTGGTGAGCGCGGCGCGGAAGCCCTCCTCGTGGGTACCGCCCTCGGTGGTGGCGATCACGTTCGCGAACGTGTGCACCGACTCGGTGTAGGACGCGTTCCACTGCATGGCGATCTCGATGGACATCCCGTCGGCGTCGTCGCCGAAGTCGATGACCGAGGCGTGCACCGCGTCCTTGGGGGCGTTGATGTAGCGCACGAAGTCGGAGATGCCGCCCGCGTACTGGTAGCGCACCGCGCGGGGCTCGCCACCCTCGTCCACTGACCGCTCGTCGGTCAGCGAGATCGACAGGTTCCGGTTCAGGAACGCCATCTCCTGCATCCGGCGCGATAGCGTCTCGAACGAGTAGTCCGTGGTCTCGAAGATCTGGCTATCGGCCCAGAACGTGGTGATGTTACCCGTCTCCGAGCTAGCCTCGCCACGCTGCAGCGGCCCGACGGGCGTGCCCCGTTCGTAGCTCTGCCGCCAGACGTAGCCGTCCCTGCGGATCTCCACGTCCAGTCTCGAGGACAGCGCGTTCACCACCGCCGCGCCGACGCCGTGCAGGCCACCGGAGACCGCGTAGGACTTGCTGTCGAACTTGCCGCCCGCGTGCAGCACCGTCATCACGACCTCGACGGCGGGGCGGTGCTCGACCGGGTGCTCGTCCACCGGGATGCCGCGCCCGTCGTCACGAACACGGACACCGCCATCGGCCAGGATCGTCACTTCGACATGCGTGGCGAAGCCAGCGAGGGCCTCGTCCACCGAGTTGTCGACGATCTCTTGCACCAAGTGGTGCAGGCCTCGCTCACCGGTGGAGCCGATGTACATTCCCGGTCGCTTGCGGACGGCCTCTAGGCCCTCAAGGACCGTGATCGACCCTGCGTCGTAGGACAAATGCCACTCCATCCTGCCTCAAGCGGCGCGCTAAGCCCCCAAGGGCGAGCTGTTGAAGGACGCTCGCCTGCGCGCACTGGTCACGTGGCTTCACCCGCCGCAAGCCCGGCAGTCTTCCCGCGTGACCACTTTCTATTTTACCTGTGACAACCCGCACTCGCTGCGGCCTTAACCGCACGTGTCGGGCCCCGTAGTTTCTCCTGGAGGTACCGCTACCGGTACCTCCGCCGGGGCCCGTCACCCGGACCTTGCCTACCACGCCGTGCCCGAGCTCGGTGCCTAGGCGTCGTAGCAGGTCCGGTGCCAGCAACCTGACTTGGGTCGCCCAGGCGGCGGAGTCGGCTGCCACTAGCAGTTCGCCATCGTCGAAGGACTGCGGCTTGGTGTGAGCCGCCAGTTCCGGGCCGACAATCCGGGCCCACTCTCCGAAGACCGTGCCCATCGCCGCCCGCTGCCGCCAGCCCCGGTTGGATAGCAATCCGCCCACAGCCGCGGTCAGTGGCTGGGGATCGTCGCGTCGTGTTCTGCCGCCGTTTATAACGTCGGTGCCTGGGAGATTTATGCCCCGTCGTTCTGGATTACTCGAAAAAGCGGACGGGCGATCACCTCGCGTCCAGGCATCAGCCCGCACCTGGCTCAGCGCCTCCACCGCGAGCCTGATCCTGTCCCGATCACCCCGCACGAGTCAGGCCGCCGTCCGCGACCGCGTAACGAGCGCCGGTCAGCAGCGGCGGGACGTCGGCGGGCACCGCGGCCGTTACCAGCACCTGCTCCGCACCGGCGACCAGCTCGGCGAGCCGGTTCCGGCGACCGTCGTCCAGCTCCGCGAACACGTCATCCAGGATCAGCACCGGGTCCTCACGATCCGCCCGCAGCAGCTCGAAGCTGGCCAGCCGGAGCGCGAGCGCCAGCGACCAGGACTCGCCGTGGCTCGCGTAGCCGCGGGCGGGCAGATCCCGGATCCGCAGCTCAAGCTCGTCGCGGTGCGGGCCGACCAGGCAGACACCCCGCTCGAGCTCGCTAGGCCTAGCGGCCAGCAGCGCCGCCCGCATCGCCTCTTCCGTATCCCCGTCCCCGTCGAAAGAGCGGCGGTAGATCAGTCCAGCGGGCCCGCGGGCACCGGACACCTCGTCGTACGACTTCTCCACATGCGGGCGCAGCGAGCCCACCAGGCGCTCGCGAGCAGTGAGCAGTTCGGTGCCCGCCTTGGCCAGGTGCGTGTCCCAGACGTCCAGCGTGGACGCCATCGCCTCCCGAGCGGCGCCGCCGCGGGCAGCGCCCTTAGCGCCTGCCGATTTCAGCAGCGCCGCGCGCTGCTTGAGCACCCGTTCGTAGTCGGACCGCACCGCCGCGTACCGCGGTGCCATCGCGACCAGCAGGTCGTCGAGGAAGCGCCGCCGATCCGACGGATCCCCCTTGACCAGCGCGAGGTCCTCGGGCGCGAACAGCACCGTGCGCAACACCCCCAGCACCTCGCGCGGCTTGGTGACCGGCGCTCGGTTCAGCCGTACCCGGTTGGTCCGGCCGGGATTCACCTCGATCTCCACCAGGGTGTCCCGGCTGTCCCCGGTGATCACCGCCCGAATGACGGCGCGCTCAGCCCCGCTGCGGACCAGCGGGGCGTCGCCGGACACCCGGTGGCTGCCGAGCGTCGCCACGTAGCCGACAGCCTCGACCAGGTTGGTCTTGCCCTCGCCGTTCTGCCCGCTGAAGGTGGTGACGCCCGGTTCCATGGTCACGTCGGCTTCCGAGTACGACCGGAAGTCGGTGAGCGCGAGCCGGGTCAGGTGCACGATTTGAGGTTAGCCCGCCCCATGGTTAGCCAGCACTGCGGATCGGCATGAGCACGTACCGGTAGTCGGGCGCGGCCTCCCGCTTGCCGGTGATCACCGCCGGGCGGGTAGGCGTGGTGAACGAGATGATCGCGGTGTCGGAGTCGATGGCGCTGATCCCGTCGAGCAGGTACTGCGGGTTGAACGCGATCTGCAGGTCATCGCCCTCGTAGCTCGACTCGATGGCCTCGGTCGCCTGCGCCTCGTCCCCGGTGCCCGCCTCGAGCAGCACCTCACCGGAGGTGAAGGTGAGCCGGACCGGGGTGTTCCGCTCAGCGACGAGCGCGACGCGCTTGACCGCGTCCGC
>JBEKHI010000299.1:0-10869 GCA_050012355.1 Streptosporangiaceae bacterium
GTTCGCACGGCGTGCCGGACTTCCCTGATCCCGGCAGTAATGGCGGCTTCGTATTCAACGGCAGCGGAGTGAGCCAGACCGCGCTACAGGCAGCGCAGAAGACCTGCCAGCGCCTGCTGCCGAACAATGGCCAGTCAACGCATTCTCAGTCGCAGCAGGATATCGCGCAGGGAGTGAAGTTCTCGCAGTGCATGCGTGCGCACGGCGTGAGTAACTTCCCCGATCCCAGTAGCAACGGCGCCACCGTCGTTGGCCCGAGTACTGGTGTCAACCCTAAGTCGCAGCAGTTCCAGACGGCGCAGGAGGCCTGTAAGTCGCTGATGCCGAAGCTAGCAGGAGGTAGCTCATGAGCGAGATGATTTCGCGGGGCCGAGGGGAGGCTGGCCGGCAGCCGGATGCTCCCGCGGCCGGGGAGACCAGGGGGGACATCCCCGAAGACCTCGATATAACGGCGACGGTGCCGCGGCATGGCGGGGTTCGCTGGATTGCCGTGGGAACCGTGGTCGTCCTGGTGGTCGGCGGGGTCGTGTCGGCGTGGTATGCCGGGGCATTTTCGTCGCCTTCCTCGTCCGGGAACGGGCAAGGAGCAGCCGCGCCGGCGACCCAGCCGGTGACCCGGCAGAATCTGTTGTCGCAGACGTCGGTCGACGCGACATTGGGGTATTCGCAGGTCTACACGGTGCGGGGACAGGGTGCGGGGACGCTGACGTGGCTGCCGTCGGTGGGGCAAGTGATCAGACAGGGGCAGGCGTTGTACAAGACGGACAACGGTACCCCGATAACGCTCTTGTACGGGTCGGTGCCGGCCTGGCGGACGCTGGATGAGGGAGTGACCGGGCAGGACGTGGACCAGCTGAACCATGACCTGGTCGAGCTCGGGGACGCCAGCAGCTCGGATATCAGCTCGCTGGGCTGGGACTACTACTCGTGGGAGACTAAGGCGGGGGTGGAGAGCCTGCAGTCGGCGCTGGGGATCTCCAGCCCGTCAGGATCGCTGTCGCTGGGATCGGTGGTGTTCGAGCCGACGTCTGTCCGGGTCAGTAACCTGCAGGGCAGCCTAGGCAGCCCGGCATCCGGGCCGGTGTTGGCGGGGACCTCGGACCAGCACGTGGTGACGATTGCCCTGAGTGCTTCCGATGAGTCGGAGGTGGCGGTGGGGGACATGGTGACGGTCACGCTGCCGGACGGGTCCAGTACGCCGGGGACGATCTCCTCGGTGGGCACGGTGGCCTCCGGGTCGGGCAGTTCGGCGACAATCCCGGTGACGGTCACGCTGACGCACCCGTCGGCGGCGGGGACCCTGGATCAGGCACCGGTTACGGTGGACATCACCACCGGGAGCGTCAGCGATGCGCTGACGGTGCCGGTGAATGCGCTGCTAGCCCAGTCGTCGGGCGGGTACGCGGTCGAGGTGGTCGGCGCGGGCAATAACCGGCGGCTGGTGCCGGTGACGGTCGGGATGTTCGACGACAACTCCGGCTGGGTGCAGGTGACCGGGGACCTGACCCCCCGCGAACAAGTGGTGGTGCCGGCGACATGAGCGCCGTACTAGAGCTGGACCGGGTGACGAAGGAGTATCCGGGGTCCCCGCCGGTGCTCGCGCTGGACGGGGTGAGCCTGGCGGTGACCGCGGGCGAGCTGACCGGCATCGTGGGTCCGTCAGGATCGGGTAAGAGCACCCTGTTGCACCTGATGGGCACCCTGGACAAGCCGACCACCGGCACGGTGCGGGTCACCGGCCAGGACATCGCGCGGATGCGGGACCGGGAGCTGTCGGCGCTGCGGGCGTCGAGGATCGGGTTCGTGTTCCAGCAGTTCTTCCTGGCCGAGCACCAGAAGGTGCTGGACAACGTCGCCGACGGGCTGCTGTACGCCGGCGTCCGCCGCGCCGATCGCCGCCGGCTCGCGATGACCGCGCTGACCCGGGTGGGGCTTGGGCACCGGGCGGGTGCCCGGCCGACTCAGCTTTCTGGCGGTGAGCGCCAGCGGGTGGCCATCGCCCGGGCGATCGTGGGTTATCCGCCGGTGGTGCTGGCCGATGAGCCGACCGGGAACCTGGACTCGGCCACTGGCGCCTCGCTGCTGGCGCTGCTGGAGGAGCTCAACGTCCAGGGCACCACGATCATCGTGATCACACACGACCACGCGATCGCCGGCCGGATGCGGCGCCGCATCGAGATGCTCGACGGGCACATCGTCAACGACACCAGTGGTAATGGTCCCGGCGCGGTGCTCGCGCATCCACAGCCCGCGCAGGAAGGAACCTCATGACCACCACACCGGAACGGGCCGCCTGGTCGGCGGCCGCCCCGTCCTGGGTCCGGTTGCGGCCGCCGGACCTCGCCGGGCGGGCCAGCGTGGGGCTGCGAACCCGGAAGCTGCGGGCCTCGCTGTCGGCGCTGGGCATCGCGATCGGGGTGGCCGCGATCGTGGCCGTGCTGGGTCTGGCCCGGTCGTCGCAGGCCGGGTTGCTGGCCGAGATCGGCAAGCTAGGCACCAACCTGCTGACCGTCACCAACGGGCAGAGTTTCACCGGCCAGACCGCCGAACTGCCCACCGCCGCACCCGGCATGGTCGGTGAGCTGCCCGGTGTCACTGCCGTACAGTACACCGGGGCGGTCAAAAACGTCGATGCCTACCGCAGCCCGATGATCCCGTCGATCGACACCAACGGGCTCAGCGTGGATGCCTCCAGCCTGGATCTGCCTGGCGTGGTCGGCACCTCGGTGGCCCAGGGCAGCTATCTGAACGCCGCCACCGCCAGAGAGCCGGTCGCGGTGCTGGGGTACGAGGCCGCGCAGTTCCTGGGCATCGACCGGATCTGGCCGGGGATGCGGATCTATGTCGGCGGCCAGTGGTTCTACGTCGCAGGCATCCTCAACTCCGCCACCTTGGCACCGGAGATCGATACCTCGATCCTGGTCGGCTTCCCGGCCGCTGAGAAGTACCTCGGCTTCGACGGGCACCCTTCGGAGCTGTACGTGCGGACGCAGAACAGCCAGGCCGTGACGACTGCTGTCGACAACCTGCTCGGCGCGCAGGCCAACCCGCAGAACCCCAACGAGGTCAACGTGTCACAGCCGTCGCAGGCGCTGACCGCGCAGGCCGACGCGGCCGGTGCGTTCGACACGCTGTTCCTCGGCCTGGGCGCCGTTGCGCTGCTGGTCGGCGCGGTCGGGGTGGCGAACATCATGGTGATCTCGGTGCTGGAACGCCGTCAGGAAATCGGGCTGCGCCGGGCACTGGGCGCGACCAGGGGCCAGATCCGCATCCAGTTCCTATCCGAGGCCATCTTGCTCGCGCTGATGGGCGGCGTCGCTGGGGTCATCCTCGGTGCCGCCTCCACCGCCATCTACGCGCACACCAAGGGCTGGGCCATTGTCATCCCGCCCGAGGCCTGGGCCGGAGGACTCGGCGCCGCCCTCCTGATCGGTGCGCTTGCCGGGCTGCTGCCCGCCATCCGTGCCTCCCGTCTGTCGCCCACGGAAGCACTCTGGTCCCTGTGAGCGATCGAGGGCGTGCCCCGCGGCAGGGATTCCTGCCGCGGGGCACGCCACTCGAAGTGATACTTGCATCAGATGGCGAATTAGGTGCGAGACTTGTGTGAACTGGGTGCGAGATTTATGCGAATTGGACGCGAGATTTATACGTTCGACTGTTCTCAATCTCCGGTTGAACGATCCGGAAATCCCGCATTCATCAAATTGATCATCTGACCCGCGCAGCCACTGCTGCCTTCCGATGCCAACGAACAAGGCGTATTTCTTGACGTTTCCTTGACGTTCGGTCAGCCTCTGGTCAAACTTTCCTGTTACTAGGCGGGATAGGGCGGAAGGATGGCGGGGCCATGATTGGGAGCGGGCCGGGAATGATGATGCGTCTTTCCCGAGATTCAGTTGATTCAACGGTTACTCGTCAGCGAATTAGGAAGGGCATCGTCCGCAGGATCATCCCGTACACCAGGCCTTACCGGGGCCGATTGATCATCTTGCTGATCTTCACGTCAATTGATGCGGCCGTCGTAGCGGCGAATCCGTTGATTTTGCGGGCGATAATTGACGACGGCATTCTCCCGCGACGCGTGGGAGTTGTGGTGTCTCTGTCGCTGGCCGTCGGCGGGCTGGCGGTAGCCGATGCCCTGGCGCAGTGGGCGCAGAGCTGGATGTCCGGCCGAGTCGGACAGGGCCTGGTGTTCGACCTCAGAACTGAGGTATTCAAGCAGGTCCAGCGCCAGCCGCTGGCATTCTTTACCAGAGCCCAGACAGGCTCGCTGGTCAGCAGGCTGAACACCGACGTAATCGGGGCTCAGCAAGCGATCACGATGCTGCTCACGCAGCTGGTATCGGCCGTGCTGACACTGGCCCTGGTGCTCGCGGCGATGTTCTACCTGTCATGGCAGGTCGGAGTCGCGTCTGTGGTCGTGCTTCCGCTCTTCGTCCTCCCTGGCCGGGTGATCGGCCGCAGGTTGCAACGCTACACGCGGGAGTCGATGCAGCTCGACGCGGAGCTCGGCTCGCTGATGAACGAGCGGTTCAACGTCGCGGGTGCCATACTCACCAAGCTGTACGGGCGGCCGGACCGTGAATCCCGGCTCTTCACCGACCGCGCGGGCCGAGTACGTGACATCGGGGTGATAACGGGCGTATACGCCAGGATGATGTTCGTCATTCTCGGTCTGGTGGCTTCGCTGGCCACCGCTCTGGTATACGGCCTTGGTGGCGACCTGGTGATCAGGAACCTTCTCCAGATCGGCTCTCTGGTGGCGCTGGCCGCCTTGCTGACGCGGTTGTACGGCCCGATCAACCAGATTTCCAGCATGCAGGCCAACGTCCTGACCGCGCTGGTTAGCTTCGACCGGGTGTTCGAGGTTCTGGACCTGAAGCCGCTCGTCGCGGAACGACCCGGGGCCCTCGCGTTGCCGCCTCCGGCTTCCATCGGCGAACGGACACCGGAGATCGAGTTCGACAACGTCTCATTCCGGTATCCGGCGGCCAAGGACGTCTCGCTCGCGTCGCTGGAGTCGGTCTCGCTGCCCATGCCCGAGCGCACCGAAGACGCTGCCGTGCTGCGGGAGGTCAGTTTCGCTGTTCCCGCGGGTACGCTCACCGCGCTCGTCGGGCCCTCAGGGGCCGGGAAGACAACCATCACTCACCTAGTGCCGCGGCTGTACGATCCCACTTCAGGCACGGTGCGGATCCGCGGCTGTGATCTCCGTGACCTGACGCTGCAGTCGGTGCAGGATGCGATCGGTGTGGTCACCCAAGACGCACATCTCTTCCACGACACGATCCGCGGCAACCTGTCCTATGCCCGGGTCGAGGCTACCGAGAAGGATCTGATCCAGGCGTGCAAGGGAGCTCAGATCTGGGATCTCATCTCCAGGCTGCCCAACGGCCTGGACACCGTGGTCGGCGATCGTGGCTATCGGCTCTCCGGGGGCGAAAAGCAGCGCATCGCGCTGGCCCGGCTGCTGTTGAAGGCGCCATCCATCGTGGTCCTCGACGAGGCAACCGCCCACCTGGACTCCGAATCGGAGGCGGCGGTACAACGTGCCCTCAAGACCGCGCTCGCCGGCCGTACCTCATTGGTGATCGCTCACCGGCTGTCGACCATCCGAGAGGCTGACCAGATCCTGGTCCTCGACGAAGGGCAGATCCGGGAACGCGGCACCCACGCCGAACTGCTGGAAGCTGGCGGCCTCTACGCCGAGCTGTATCTTACCCAGTTCGCTGGTCAGGCGACAGCGGACGATCACGAACCGCAGCCTGCCAGTCTGCCTTGGCATCCCGCACCAGCCGGTAGCCCCGTGCCAAGCGGGTACCCGGATCCGCCAGTCGGCGGACCCGTTTTCAAGACCCTCAAGCGCAAAATGGGGCCGGGCTTCTGAATCCGGTTTACCGCTTTCCTATCAACTCTTGCCGAGGCATCACGGTGAAGACGAAGCGTAAGCATGTACTACGACAGCAGCAAGGTAGCGCAAGGTGAGCCAGCCAAGCTCGAGCACTCCCGTTCCCCAGTCGCCGGTCAATTCTCTGCTCGAACTCTCCCGTGGCGGCCGTTTGGTCACCGACTATCCTCTCGTCCGCGGATTGCTGGCTGGGCTGCCGGAGCCAGAGCTCTCGCGGGCCGGGCGTTTGCTAGCACGGCTCGACCCGGATGAGATCAGGCACAGGCACCCCGCCGTGCCGAACGTGACGATCGCGGTCACCGGACACGGGACTCTTTCGGCGCTCATCCCCGTGCTAACGGGTGAACTAGCACGTCACGGGCTTTTGCTTCGCCCCGTCCTCGGAGCTTTCGATAGCTACGTGACGGACTTGCTAAATCCGGCCAGCAAGCTATACGCGGCCCAGGCTGACCTCGTGCTATGCGTCCTGGACCCGGCAGTGCTGTTCGACGAGGTCCCACTGCCCTGGGATCCGGACACAGTTCAGCGGGTGGCCCACGCCAAGCTGAATCTTATCGAGCGGCTCGCGGCACAGTTCGAGTCCACGGGAAATGGCAGTCTCGTACTGAACACGATGCCGTTGCTACGGAGTTTCGACGCCCAGCTGGTCGACTTTCGCTCCCGGGCACGTCTCGGTGCCGTCTGGCGTGAGACCAACGCCCGGCTGCTGAGATTGCCGGAGAATCATCCGTCCGTGGTCGTGGTGGATATGGACCCCCTTATCGCGACCGGCGTCGAGGCAAGCGATGCGCGCCTGAGCACCTATGCCAAGGCCCATCTGTCGGAGGGTCTGCTGGCGTGCTATGCCCGCGAGATCGGTCATCTCGCCAGGCACATGGCGGGATTCACGAAGAAGTGCCTCGTGCTCGACCTCGACGGCACGTTGTGGGGCGGAGCACTCGGAGAGGACGGTATCGAAGGGATCGAGATCGGCGATGGGTACCGGGGCGAGGCGTTCTTGGCCTTCCAGCGGGTGATCAAGCAGATCGGGTCCCAGGGCGTCATAGTGGCGGCGGTAAGCAAGAACGATCCCGAAATCGTCCAGCAGGCGCTGCGTGAGCATCCCCGCATGGCGCTGCGTGAGGAAGATTTCGTGGAGGTTATCGCCGACTGGCGGCCAAAGCACGAGAACATCGCGGCGCTCGCCGACCGGCTGGGACTGCCCACCGACAGCTTCGTCTTCGTCGATGACAGCAGATACGAGCGAGAGCTTGTCCGCCGCGAGCTACCGGGCGTCGAGGTGGTGGATGTGGACGACGAGCCGTCACTGCACATCGAGAAGCTGTTGCGCGATGGCTGGTTCGTCACCACGGAACTTACCGAGGAAGACCGCGTTCGCGCCCGGAACTATCGAGTGGAGCGGGCGCGCCGAAGCTTCCTCGACACCTTCGGCTCGGCCAGTGATTACCTGGACGAACTGGGAATCACCGTACGTCTTGGCCGGGTGGCGGAATCCGACATCCCGCGGATCTCCCAGCTCACGCTGCGCACCAATCAGTTCAACCTGACAACCCGCCGCCTCCCGCCGCCGGCCGTCCGTGAGTTGGTCGCGGATCCGTCCACCGTTGTGCTGGCCATTCGCGCGAGCGACCGGTTCGGTGACAACGGGCTGGTGGGTGCGGTGTTCCTCCGGCGCGTCGACGATGCCATACACATCGAGAATTTCCTGCTGAGCTGCCGGGTCTTTTCCCGGGGAATCGAGCAAGCATGCCTGGCCAGGATTCTGCGATACGCGCACGCCACGGGCGCGCACGCCGTGTTCGCCGCTTACCGGCCGAACGCTAAGAACAGTGGCGTGGCTAATTTTTATCCACGTTATGGCTTCACGCTTATCGGGGACGATAATAGCGGGGATTTGACGACATTCCGTCATGCGCTGACGGATATTCCCGCCGAGCCGTCTCATGTGCGTCTGGTCGACGCCATCTGACAGGAGGGTCATGGATAATATTACCGACTTCATGTTCCTAATTCGCGACGAACTTGGGCTTCCCGTAACGGTTGAAGACGCTACTAGGGAGTTCGACATGGTCCCGGGATGGGACTCGACGCACATGATATGGCTGGTCATATTCATAGAGCAGAAGATGGGCAGGCGGATCAGTGTCGTGGATATTCTAGAAGCGCCGAACCTAGAATATATATTCTATCTCGCAACAGGATCCGGTTCATATGCGAGGAAATAGGTAAATGATGATTAACGCTGGTGAGTCTTGGCCGTTGTCGGTTGCGCAAACCGATGTCTGGCTTGCGCAGAGGATCGGCGCGCCAAGTCCGGTGTACAATTCCGGTGAATATATAGATATCGACGGGCCGGTCGATCGGACCTTGTTGGAGTTGGCACTCCAGCGAATCCTGATGGAGTCCGAGGCGCTGCGAGTGAGGTTCGCTGAGGACGAGGACGGCCCTCGGCAATTCATAGAAACTCCGTCCGACTGGTCTCTCGCCAGCATCGACGTGAGCGCGGAGCCTGACCCCGCAGTGGCCGCGCAGACCTGGATGCAGGCAGATCTGGCCCTCCCCGCCGATCCTCAGCAGACTCACCTTTTCGCATACGCCCTTATAAAGCTGTCGCGAGATCGGTTCATGTGGTACCAGCGCTATAACCACATCATCGTCGATGGCTATAGCTGTTCCCTGATCTCGAGGAGGGTGGCCGATCTCTATACTGAGCTAGCTACTGGCTCGGTGCCGAGCGAATCGCCGTTTGGTTCCTTGCGAGACCTTCTTGGCGAGGACATCGAGTACCGTTCCTCGGTGCTGTATTCGCACGACAAAGAATTTTGGACAGACCGTTTCGCCGACCGGCCAGATCCGGTGGAGGTCACAAGTAGTTCCGCGACGAAAGGTCGCCCGCGGATCCTGTCCGCATATGTGGACAATGCGAGCGTGGTCGCGTTGCGAGACGCCTCACGACGCATTATGGTTGGCTGGCCCCAGTTTGTGCTCGCAGTGGCCGCGGCGTATATGTCGCGAGTCACCGGGGTGCGTGACGTGGTATTCAGCATACCGGTCACCGGACGTGTGAGCGCGCTCGCCGGCCGGACGCCCGGGATGCTGGCCAACGTGCTGCCAATCCGCCTTTCTGTGTCCCCTGACATGTCGATTGCCCATCTTGCTCGTGCGACCTCTGGAGAGCTTCGGGAGGTCTTGAAGCATCAGCGCTTCAGGGGAGAAGATCTGCGCCGTGAATTGAAATGGCCGGGAAATGACCGTCGGCGTTTCGGTCCGACGGTAAACATTATTACCTACAATAGGGCCTTGAATTTTGCTGGCCATTCTGCTGTGGCTCATGATCTTTCGGTCAGGCCGGTGGAAGATCTTTCTGTCGTCGTGTACGGTCCGGCTGATCAGAACATGCGAATTGACGTGGAAGCTGATCCCGTCCTTTGCGCTATGGATGAACTAGCGGGCCATCAACGGTCACTGCTGAACTTCCTCCGGCACGCGGCGGGCGATCCCGATTCAGCGGTGGTTGATGTCGCGACACTCCAGGAACCCGAACGACGACTGGTGGTCGCTGGATGGAACGACACGACCAGGCCGGTACCGCGGGCCACGGTCACGGATCTGCTGGAGGCTCAGGTAATCCGCAGCCCCGCGGCCCCGGCGGTGGTTTGCGGGGAAACTCGGTGGACCTACGGCCAGCTTGACGCGGCCAGCAACAGACTGGCCTGGCACCTGATCGGGCTGGGGATCGGCCCGGAAGATGTTGTGGCGGTAGAGGTGCCGCGGTCGGCGGAAATGCTGGTCTCCCTGATCGGAGTGCTGAAAGCCGGAGCCGCCTACCTGCCCATCGATCCCGGATACCCCGTTCAGCGGATCGGGTTCATGCTGTCGGACGCGCGCCCGGTCGCGATTGTGTGCACCACCGCGACGACGGTTTCGCCGCCGACGGCGGACGATGTACCGAGAATCGTGCTGGACGCCCCGGAAGTGGCTGCCGCGCTCGGCGCGTGCCCGGAGACCCCGCCTCGCGAGGATGACAGGAAGGCGCCGCTTCATCCGGGACATCCGGCTTATGCCATGTTTACGTCCGGCTCCACCGGCATCCCAAAGTGCGTCGTCGTCCCGCATGGGTCAGTGGTGAATTACCTGGCGCACTGCGTGGATGCCTATCCGTCGGTACGGGGCCTGACGCTGCTGCACGCGCCCATTTCCTTCGATGGCTCGGTGACATCGCTTTACGGGGCTCTTACCTCGGGTGGTTGCGTTCATATCGCGGGCTTCGATGGTGATCTCCCCTCGAGCCTGCGAGCGGCCGGGCTGGGGCCTTATGCGCTCTTGAAGATTACTCCGGGCCTGTTGCCCGTCCTGGAGAGCTTGCCGGATAGCTGCTCGCCCGTGGTGGAACTGATGGCGGGTGGCGATGCCCTGCGTTCAGAGGCACTCGAAGAGTGGCGGCAGCGTCACCCAGGTATCTCGATAGTGAACCAGTACGGACCAACCGAGGCCACGGTCGGGAGCACGAGCCACCGTATCGAGCCCGGAGCTGATCTGCCGGTGAAGGCCGTCCCGGTCGGGCGGCCGATCTGGAATGTGCGGGTGTTTGTGCTGGACGGGTTCTTGCAGCCGGTGCCGGCCGGGGTGGCGGGGGAGCTGTACGTGGCGGGGGCGGGGCTGGCGCGGGGGTACCTGGGGCGGGCGGGGCTGACCGGTGAGCGGTTCACCGCGTGCCCGTTCGGGCCGGGCGGGGAGCGGATGTACCGGACCGGGGACCTGGCCCGGTGGACGCCGGGCGGGGAGCTGATCTTCGCCGGGCGGGCCGATGAGCAGGTCAAGATCCGCGGCTTCCGGGTCGAGCCCGGCGAGGTGGAGGCGGTGCTGGCGGGCTGCCCGGGGGTGGCCCGGGCGGTGGTGATCGCCCGCGAGGATGCCCCCGGCCGCCGCCAGCTGGCGGGCTACGTGGTCCCGGCCCCCGG
>JBEKHI010000300.1:0-11328 GCA_050012355.1 Streptosporangiaceae bacterium
AAGCTGCTTCGTATCATGCCCTAAGCTCCCGGGGACGGTTCCGGGTCCGTCCCTAGCGTCCGCGGATGGCCACCGTGATCGCGGCGATTTGCACCATGATCCTCGTCAGCTTGTCCACGTCGTCTAGGGTCGGACGGCGAAGCCGGAGCTTACGCACGCACTGCCCACCTCCCATCTCTGCTAGCGCCCCGGGACGGCTTGCGCCCTCTGAGGCGTCGGCCGGCAATCCGACCGCGCGTCGCGGACTTCCGGCTAGCTGGATGCTTGGCGGCGGAGGCGTTCAACACCTGCCCCGCTTGAGTACGAGCGTATAACCTCAGGCCTGTTCCCAATCGTGCTGACGCAGATTCGATGCCGTTTGTCGGCTTTCATAGAGGCCGTAGGTTCTATGGAACCTTGACGGCTCTGGACGGGCCGTGGCCATCCCCGAGTGGGCCTGAGCATTGATCGCGGGGAGGGATGCCGTGAATATCGTCAGATCAATCGCCTCCTGGCCGATGGCCGGGAAGGTCGCTGCTGTCGCTGTCCTCGCCGGAGGTATCGGCGGCGGCGCATGGGCCGCAACGTCAGGGAGTGCGCCTCTTGCGGCGGTGTCATCGCCTTCCGCGTCCTCCGCTGCGGTCTCAGCACCCTCACCGTCGTCTTCCCCGCTGTCTTCGGGGCTGTCGGCGTCTTGTCAGGTATTTGACGGTGGCCAGCCGGTCAGCCAGCAGGATTACGACGGGAACCTCACCTACACCATCGTGGTTACTAATGGCACGTCAGCCTCGCTTACCGTCAGCGGGTTCACTGCCACGTTCTCTGCGTTCGGCAGTGTTATCGATACGGAAACCCCGGCCGTGAATACGGCTCTGATGGAACCAGCCGAGAAGTGGACGTTCAGCCCACTGGATTTCGCGAATGCGCCGCAGGTGTCGGAGAACACGGCGCTCAATGAAATATGCGATGTGACGGAAGTAGATACTGCTGACGGTCAGGTCACGCCGAGTGGGGTGAGTGAGCCGGACGGGCAGCAGAATACGCAGCAGACTAAGGACAGCCAGGATTACAGCACAGCGACGGGTGACATCAGCACTCTTCAGAGTGATGCGGGTGATCTGCCCGGTGATGTCTCTAACCTAAGCGGCGATGTGTCCGAGGCGAACACAGATCTCGCTACCACCAAATCGGATGCATCCCAGGGGCAAGGGACCGACTGCGAGAACGTGCAGGACACCGTTTACAACGACGCGTCTGACACGTTGTACAACGATCAGACGGACAGCACATCGAACGACGCGGGAACCCTACAGCAGGAAATCGGCACGGTCCGGTCGGATATCGCCCAGGTAAACAGCGACCTCCAGACACTCACGGGTGACGGTGTTGTGGCTCCGTCGAACGCCAGCTCGGCTATCAGCGCAGCTCAGTCCGCTATCGCTTCCGCGACCAGTCAGGGGAACGCGGATATCAACGCGGTTGAGAGTGATGTCAGTCAGGGCTATTCGGTGGCTAACGGCCTGGCTACCGGGGCATGCGACGGGGATGGTCCTGGGAGTCCGCCGTCAGCGATCCAACCGCTTAGCTGAGATCTGGGGAGAACGCCCGGTGGCAGTAGCCTCCGTAAGCGGACCCGCGAGTGCGGGGCAACCTCGGACCGGGGGTTCTCGCTCCACGAGGCACCCATCCTAGAATTGCCCGCCTCAGGGTCCCCATGGTCAGGGCAGAGTCAGGGTTAGAACACTGACCGACCCGGGCAGACATTGGGGCCTTACCCCTGACCGCCGGATTGGGACGCGCTTGCCCGGTGGTCACTTATGAGCAAGCCCGGCAAATCGCGCAGCGCCTCCTTGATGAACGGCCGCGGGGTCCGTATGTCATCACCGGTGGCCACGAGTATCCCGTTGGCTGGGTCTTCTTCTGGGACTCCTGGAAACACCAGGAATCGGGCCTGCGCGGGGACCGGCTCCTGGGCAGCGCGCCTATCCTCATAGACCGGGAAACCGGTCGGGTGCATTCAACCGGTACGGCCCGGCGCGCAGAGGTGTATGTCGCGGCATATACCGAGCGGAAACGTCACCTGCAAGGGATCTGGCCAGCTTCTCTAGATTCCCGGTTCCTGACCCTGCTGGCGCTAGTCGAGCAAGGCTCGGGCGCGTACGCCACCTGGAAGCTCGATACGCCGCTTTCAACCCCCGTACGCTTATGCCCGAGTGCCCATCCGGTGAGCGTACCAATGGCGCCGACAAGACCCGCCGTGCGGATCAGCACCATTATTGCGCTTATGCCTGCGGTGGCTGAAGGGTTCCGGCATCCGCCCGGTCCAAGAGGAATCGGGCAACTTGAGTGATGTATCGCCGGTAGCCCCCGACAGCCTCCGGGATGGCTTGAGCAACGAGGCCGATATCGATTGTTGCGTACTCATGGGTGAGGATGTTCCGCAATCCCGCGCTGGGAGATAGTTCGGCGGCGAGTTCTGGGGAAATCGCGCCCGCCTTAGCTGCCGCCGAAAACGAGTCACGGTACGTCGTGGGCGCCTCCCCGGCGACGGCCGCCGAGATGTGGCTGTTCACCGAGACGGCCAGATCGACTAGCTGCGTGATGATTCGCTCTACGGCGTGCCGGACGATGCGATCGGTTTCCAATCGCGACTCGTCCACTTCTCCGATTCCGTCCATATCGTCCAGAAGGTCTCGCATGAGGCGCAAGCGTTCCTGAACGATTGCTGCGTCGAGGTTCATGCGGCCATCAGTTCCAGATCCAGGCGGCGGAGCCAATCGGTGTCCATGCGTTCCATCATCGCCGCGATCTGTGCTTGGGCGAGTGTCCCGGGTGCTTGCTCGAAGAGGAGGATCGAGCCGACAAGGGATCGCTCTTTGGCCACTGGGCCAGCGGTGGCCAGGTTCATTAGGTCAATGACAGATGTGTTTGTCACCTGGCTGAGGGAGTCGAGGAAACCGAGTACGTCGGGGTTGGAGTCCGCAAACCGCACAGCTAGGTCGAGATCATGGGGTGTCCCGTCACCATCTCGCGCCGCGCTTCCGAACGCGACAAGCAACTCGACGCGGTGCCGCTGACATAGAGACGCAAGCTCTGACCTCGCGGCACCCTGGAGTCGCCGCAGCGCTGTTCTAGGATCGCTCACTGTTACACCATACGACGGCGGACCAGGGTAATGCCGTTGAGGCGCGGTCAGCTCCACGAGTTCGGCATGCTGGGGCGGTGCGCCGTCCGTCGTCACCGGTCACCGTGTCTGGCGGTCCCGGCCGCATGGCGGGCGGTCGTGTGAGCTGAGGACTCGCCGTTATGGTTGTGGGGGAAAGGGGTGCTTGATGACTGATGACCTTTGGCACCGGCCGCTGACGCGGGTCCGCTCCGGTGAGCTGAGTGGCGACACTGGCCAGACGTCCGGGATGGCGCGGTGGGAGGCCATCTCCGGTAAGAGTGCTGGGTCGGAGAAGATCTGGATGGGGCAGACCCACGTGGCGGCCGGGGCCAAGTCGGGTAACCATCACCATGGCGAGGCCGAGACGGCGATCTACGTGGTGTCGGGTACTCCGGCGTTCGTTTTCGCCGAGAACGGCCAGGAGATCCGCCTGGACACGAAACCCGGCGACTATATCTTCGTGCCGCCCTACGTCCCGCACCGGGAAGAGAATCCGGGCGACGACGAGGCCGTCGTGGTGATCGCCCGAAGCAGCCAGGAAGGCATCGTCGTCAACCTCGAGAGCTTGTCGCCGAATCAGGATTAGCGCCAGCGGACCGTTTCTGGGCGGTGTGGCACTACCCATCAAAGAGTGTGGGTAACGCAGCACCGACCAGAAACGGCACGGCGGCCGCTACGGGAGCAGAACGCGGAAGCCGTGGGTGCCGTCGCGTTCCAGCTGCCCCACGAGGCCGTACTCCCAGTCCAGGTAGGCCTGCATGACCGCCGGGTCGACATCGGTGCCCTCGTACGGGCGCCGGTAGACGTCGACAGGCTCCGAGAGCAGCTCGCCACCCCCGGACTCCAACCCCCGCCCGGACCGCGCCCAGCCATCGGTACCGCCGGCCAGGATGGCGACGTCGTCTCCCAGATCGCTGGCGGCCCAGGCCGCCAGGTACCCATCCGAGCTGGTCAAGACAACCCCTTCACGAGCGAAACGCGGCAGGTCGCCGCGCAGCGCCCAGGCCGCGCCCGGCAGGTGCCCGGCCAGGTACCGCGGGCTGCTATCAACATCGATCACTGTTGACCGGGCGACTTCGGCTGGCGATGCCGTGCGCACCGTCGGCGCCGGTGGCCTGGCGGGCACCCAGCCGCCGGTTTCACCGTCACCCGACGGGACCACCGCCACCTCCCAGTTCATCTGGGCCAGCCACGAGGCTGTCATCGCGGCCCGGCCGCCGCCGTCCTCGGCGAGGACCACCAGCGCGCCGCGCACGGGGGCATACCGGTCGGTCTCCTGCACCAGCTGACCACCGGGTGCGGACCGGAACCCGGGCAGGTGCCCGGCCGCGTACTCCTCCGGCGTGCGAACGTCGAACCGGTAGACGGTTCTGCCCTCAGGAGCGGCCCCCGTGACCCGCCGGACGCCCGCCTTCGCCGCGACGGCCCAGCCGGCCGCCAGCGCTCGTTCAGCGGCCTCGGCCGTCACCGCCGGCCCGCTCCGCCGCTGGCCGTGATCGAGTTCGAGGCCCGCGAGGGTCCAGCCGATCGTCCCGTTCCGCAACGCCAGCACTCTATTCGGCAGGCCAGCGTTGATCAGCGACTGGGTCCCGATGATGCTCCTGGTCCGGCCCGCGCAGTTCACGACGACGGTGGTGGCCGGGTCCGACGCCAGGGCCGGCGCCCGCAGCAGGAGTTCCGCGCCCGGCACGCTGGTCGCCGTCGGGATGCTCATGACGCTGAACTCGTCGAACCGCCGCGCGTCGAGCACGACGCACCCGTCATCGGCGATCACCCCGGCGAGCTCCGCGGGGGAGATGAACGGCGTGTCCGCCCGTTCCGCGACGAGCTCCCCGAAGGCCTTGCTCGGGGCGTTGACGTCGCGGAACAGCTCGCCTCCAGCGGCGACCCAGCCGGCTAGGCCGCCGTCGAGGATCGTGACGTCGGTGTAGCCAAGCTCGCGTAGCCTGCGGACCGCGGCAACGGCATCCCCGCCGTAGACCACCACCGGCACCGACCGTCGCGGCAGCCGGTCGAAGACCTCGGCTTCCAGCCGTCCAAGGGGCAGCGAGGCGGCGAAAAGCGGATGCCCGGCTGCGAACGGGCCTTCCGGCCGGACGTCGACGAGCGCGATCTCAGTACCAGTCAGCAGCGCCGCGCGGACATCGGCCGCAGAGCTGGCGGTCACCCCGGCTGTACTGGGGGAATACGACATGAAATACCCCTCATTATGATTCCTATTAAACCGATAGACTTAGTTGACTTTCTCTATCCTCGCATGTTTTCATCGGCCATAGGACAGCCTGCTCGATCGAGTGCCTCAGGCTGGAGAGGGAGGATGGAAGTGCCGGTAGAGATCCTCGGCATGGTCGGGACCAAGGAGGTCTCCGAGTCGCTTGGCTCCTTCGACGGGCCGGTGATCGACACGGACTACCTGACCCGGTTCGCCCAGGCGCATGAGGCGGCCGGCTTCGACCGTGTGCTCATCGGATACGGGGCGACTGGCCCAGACGGGTTCGCGGTCGCCGCGCATGTGCTGCACGTGACCACCCGGCTGAAGGTGCTGATCGCCCACCGGCCGGGGTTCGTGGCGCCGACCCTGGTCGCGCGGAAGCTGGCCACCCTCGACCAGCTGGCCGGCGGCGGCCGGGTAGCCATCCACCACATCACCGGTGGGGACGAACTCGACCAGAAGCGGGACGGAGACTTCGAGGAACACGACCGCCGTTACGCGCGCACCGCCGAGTTCATGACCCTGCTGCGCCGGGAACTCACCGCCGCTACGCCGTTCGATTACGACGGCGAGTTCTACCAAGTGCGGGGCGCCTACAGCTCGGTCCGGCCGCCGGCCGGCGGAATCCCGCTGTACTTCGGCGGCGCTTCGGACGCCGCGGTCGCGGTCGGCGCCGAGCACGCCGACGTCTACATGCTCTGGGGCGAGCCGGTGGCGCAGATCACCGAGCGCATCACGCGGATCCGCGAGGCCGCCGCCGACCGCGGCCGGACCATCAGGTTCAGCCTGTCGGTCCGGCCGATAGTCGCCGACACCGAGAGCGCGGCGTGGGAGCGCGCCGAGGAGATCAGGGAACTGACCGCCAAGCGGGTGGCCGGGGTGAAGCAGACGCAGGCCGACGGCACCCGGGCGCCTGTACGCGGCGCCTTCCGGTTCCGCGAGTCGTCCTCGATCGGCTCCGATCGGCTGCAGCAGCAGGGCGCCGAGCGGGATGTTCACGACGAGCGACTCTGGTACGGCATCACGAAACTGACCGGGCCGGGCGGCAACTCGACGGCGCTGGTGGGAACGCCGGCCCAGGTCGCGGACGCCCTGGGTGAGTACCGCAAGGCGGGCGTCGACACCATCCTGATCCGCGGATTCGACCCACTGGGCGACGTCGTGGACTGGGGCAGCGAACTCATCCCGCTGCTTCGAGAGCAAGAACCACCTATTTAGACCATAACGGCGGTTCCCGATCACCCGGTACCGCTGTCACCTCCCTGGCTGTCGGCGCTGACAGCACGCATGAGACCCCCACCTCAACGGAGTTAGTTGATGTCAATAAGCCTGAGAAAGAACCGCCGCCTGCTGGCCGCCGCCACCGCCATCGCGGTGTCGCTGCTGGCCGCCGCGTGCGGCAGCAGTGGCAGCGCTAGCACGAGTACAGCGTCCACGACCGGTGCCAGTGGCACGCTGAACTGGGAATGGGAGCTCCCGAGCTCCTGGGACCCGGTCACGTCGACCGAGGGCTGGGACGTGCACGCCCTCGGCCTCGTGTACGCCTCCCTCACCACCCTCGATCCGGCCGGGGACGTCGAGCCGGGCCTGGCACAGTCGTGGCAGTACGCCGCGAACGGCAAGAGCGTCACGTTCACTCTGCGGCCGGGCCTGAAGTTCACCGACGGCACCCCGCTCAACGCGGAGGCGGTCAAGGAGAACATCGAGCGCGGCATCAGCCAGGCGAACTCCAACATCGCCTCCGAGCTGGACGTGATCTCGAGCGTCGTCGTGAACAGCACGACCAGCTTCACGCTCGACCTCGATCAGGTCGACTATCAGGTCCCCGACCTGCTGTCAGGAAAAGACGGGATGATGGTCAGCCCGACCGCGTTCAAGAAGAACGCCGCGGGCATCGCGACGCAGCCCGTCGGCGCCGGCCCGTTCGAGCTGACGAGCTACGTCCCGGACTCGCACGCGGACCTAGTGCGCAACCCCAGCTACTGGGACGCCAGCCAGATCCACCTGCAGAACTTCACCGTCCAGGACATCACGCAGCCCGAGCAGATCCTCTCCGCCCTGGAGTCCGGCCAGGTGAACGTCGCCTACATCGCCGGGAACCAGGTGGCCGCGGCGAAGGCGGCCGGGTTCAAGATCGACGTGATCCCGTCCGAGGTCGTGAACGAGCTCGACATCCAGACGACGACCAAGCCGTTCAACAACCCGCTGGTGGTGCAGGCGATCAACTACGCCATCAACCGGCAGGCGATCGTGCAGGTCCAGGCGGCCGGCTACGGGGCGCCCGCGTACCAGCCCTTCCCCAAGGGCTTCGTCGGCTACAGCAGCCAGCTCGCCAACCTGTACCCGTACAACCCGACGCTCGCGAAGAAGCTGCTCGCCGAGGCCGGCTACCCGAGCGGCATCAAGATCTCGCTGACCAGTGTCACCACCGATGACTCGCTGGCCGAGCAGCTCCAGGGCCAGCTGGCCGAGGCGGGCATCACCGCGACCATCAACGACGTCCCGACTGACACCGAGACTCAGTACCTCTATCTCGACAAGACCATCCCGTTCGCCATCGACGGCACGGCCGGCCGCACCTCGCCGGTCGAGATGCTCGACGTGCTCTACAGCCAGCAGGGCCTGATGAACGTGGATGGCAAGACGTCCAGTACGCTTCCCGCGGTGACAGCCGCCCTCGGGAAGGCGCTCACCGTCCCGCTGACCTCGCCGGAGTATCCGGCCGCCCTGCAGAACGCGGTCGTGACGGCGGTCAAGGACGACCCGATCCACATCTGGCTCTACACCAACCCGCGGATCTTCGCCTACAGTCCGACCGTCACCGGTATCCCGCAGGACCTTGTCCAGCAGCGCTGGGAAGGCGTCCGGGTGGCGGGCTGATCGTGGCAGTCGCGGAACTGACTAGCGCTGGCTCGGCCGGCGGCGCCGTGCCATACGGGGCTAACACAGCCTCGCCACGGCGCCGCCGGGGCCGGGTCGCGGTGGGCCGGCTCGGCAGCGGGCTCGCCGTCCTGCTGCCGATCGTCCTGCTGTCCACCTTCATCACGTACGGCCTTGGTGCCCTGTCCAACAGTGACCCGGCGGCCACCATCCTCGGCCAGAACGCCACGCCCGCCCAGGTGGCGAAGCTCAACAAGTCCCTGGGCCTGGACAAGCCGCTGGTCGTCCAGTACTGGGACTGGCTGACCGGCGCGCTGCACGGCAACCTCGGCGTCTCCTACTTCAGCGGTATCCCGGTCGCGACGAGCATCGGACAGCGGCTCCCGGTCGACCTGTCGATCGCGACCCTGGCCATCATTCTCGCGGTCATCATCGGCGGCACGGCCGGGATAGTCGCGGCCGTCCGGCGCGGCGGCTGGTTCGACCGCGGAGTCACGCTGGTGTGCTCGGTCGTGTCAACGCTGCCGGCGTTCGTGGTCGGCATCATCCTGGTGGTCATCTTCGCGGTCTCGGTGCACTGGCTGCCCGCGAACGGCTACGTCGGGCCGGCCCAGAGCATCCCCGAATGGCTGAAGTACATCATCCTGCCCAGCTTCGCGCTCAGCGCGCAGCTCGCCGCCGACATCGCCCGTCAGCTGCGGACCTCACTGGTCGGGGTGCTCGAGCAGAACTACATCACCGGCGCCCGGGTCCGCGGCCTGCCCTACCGCCGCGTCCTTTTCCGGCACGCGCTGCGCAACGCGGCCGGCCCGGCGCTCACCATCATCGGCTACGACTTCCCGCTGATGCTGGCCGGCTCGGTCGCCGCCGAGGCCGTGTTCTCGCTGCCTGGGCTCGGCCAGCTGCTGCTCGAGAGCGCGCAGACCAGGGACATCCCGGTCGTCCAGGGCGTGCTACTGGTGGTCAGCGCCTTCGTGGTGGTCGTGAACATCGTGGTCAACACCGTCATGAATCTGCTGTACGGGCTGAGTGATGGGGCGGGAACATGAGCGCCGGGCCAGATCTCCTTCCGCCGATCCAGCGTCCGGCCGCCGGCCGCGGGCGGAAGCGCCGGAGGCCCAAAGCAAGCAGAGCCCGGCCGGTGCTGCGGATGCCGTCCGCGCAGATCGCCATCGTCATCCTGCTCATCGTCTTGTTCTTCGCGATATTCGGCTCCGCGCTCGCGCCCCAGAACCCGCTGGCGATCAACGCGAACGCGCTGTTCCAGGGACCGGGCGCCCATCACCTGCTCGGCACCGACTACCTTGGCCGGGACGTGCTCAGCCGTCTGATGGCCGGCACCCGGCTGTCGGTGCTCACCGCCCTCGAAGCGGTCGGGATCGGGCTGGTGATCGGGGCACCGCTCGGCGTCGCCACCGTTTTCCTCGGCCGGACGTTCGACTTCTGGGCCAACCGGGTGTCCGATGCCCTGATGACCCTGCCGTCGATCTTCTTCGCCGTCGCCGTCACGGCCGCACTCGGAAACGGCCTCGTGCAGGCCATGTTCCCGATCGGCATCCTGCTCATCCCGCTCTTCTTCCGTGTCACCCGGGCGGCTACCCTGGAATTCGCCCGCGCCCAGTACGTGGAGGCGGCCGAGCTGCTCGGCGGGTCGAAGCTGCATGTCATCCGGGTACATGTGATGCGCAAGGTGCTGCCGACCATCGCGGTGACCACCGCGTCGGCGATGGGCGCCGCGCTGCTGACCGTCTCCTTCCTCACTTTCCTGGGGATCGGCGTGCAGCCACCCGCGCCAACCTGGGGTGGCGTGCTGTCGTCGGACCTCGACTACCTGTCCCAGGCGCCGTGGGCGCCTTTTATCCCCGGCGCGCTGATCGCGATCACCGTCGGTGCGCTGAACGCCCTGGCCGACGCGTTCCGCGACCGGGCGGGGGCCGACCTGCCGCCGTTGTCGGTCCTTGTCGCCGCTGACCCCCGGCTCACGATCCTGGAGGACGCTGATGACCCGCAACGCCCGCTCAGTGCCTGAGACCGCGGCCGTGCTGAACATCGACAATCTGCACGTCAGCGTGCACCATGGCGCCGCCACTGTGGTACGAGGCGTCTCGCTGACGGTGCGGGCCGGTGAGGTTGTCGGCCTCGTCGGTGAGTCCGGCAGCGGAAAGACGCTCACCTGCCGGGCCGCGCTGGGCGTGCTTCCGCCCGGCTGCGACATCAGCCAGGGGACGATCGAGTTCGGCGGCGAGAACATGACGAACCTGTCGCGCCGCGAGTGGGAACACGTGCACGGCAGCGACCTGGGCGCGGTGTTCCAGGACCCGGCGTCCTACCTGAACCCGTCGCTCACCGTCGGCAGCCAGGTCGCCGAGGTACTCCGGGTGAAGCGCGGGCTTTCCCGGCGGCAGGCGCGCGAGCGGACCGCGGAGCTTCCGGCGGCATGCTGCAGCGGATCATGATCGCGATCGCCATCTCCTGCGACCCCCGGCTGCTCATCGCCGACGAGGCCACCACGGCGCTCGACGTCACGATCCAGGCCGAGATCATCGAGCTGCTCCTGGACCTCCGCGACCGGCTGGACCTCGCGGTGCTGTTCGTGTCGCACGACCTCGCGGTGATCAGGGAACTGTGCGACCGGGTAGTGGTGTTCTACGCCGGCGAGGTGGTCGAGTCGGGGACGGTCGAAGAGATAACCGACCGGCCCGCTCATCCGTACACCCAGGCGCTGTTGCGGGTCGCCTCGGTCGGTGACTTCCGGCGCCGGGAACTGCAGGTGATCGGCGGCCAGCCGCCGCAGGCGGGGGAGTACGTCACCGGCTGCCAGTTCGCGCCGCGGTGCCTCGCCGCGATCGACGCGTGCCGCACCGCCGCGGTGCCGCTGCACGAGACGGGAGCGGGACACGTGGTGCGCTGCGCCCGGGTCGGCGACGAGAACCTGGCCGCCGAGATCGCCGCCAAGACCGCAAGGGAGGCGGCCGCGCTCGCCGCCGAGGTTGAGGCCGAAGTCGGCGGAGAGCTGGCGGCCCGATGACCGCGGTAACGCGCGACAGCGCGACAGCGGCACCGCTGCTCGAGATCGAGTCGGCCGACGTCG
>JBEKHI010000301.1:0-15332 GCA_050012355.1 Streptosporangiaceae bacterium
CGGGCCGGACGCGGTCACCGCGCCCGCGCCGGAGCCCGCCCGCACCTAGCGGCGGGAACGGCCGAGGCCGGGAGAAACACGCGTGCGTTCAGCATGAAAGATCCTTGTCATCCTGAACGCACGCGTGACTCCGCCTTTCCCGGCTCAGATACCGCGCTCGACCGGGACGAGCCCCCGATCGGCCGCCTTGACCAGGGCCGCGTGATCCGCCTCGGTCTGGTCGGCGTAGAGCCTGCCGAAGCGGGCCAGGGCGAGGTCGAGGCGGTCGGACGGGCCGACGTAGCCGACGATCATCGACGCCCCGCTGGTGCGGGCGTGGCCCTTGGCCAGCAGGTGCCCGACCACCGCGGCGTAGTCCGCCAGGGCGGCGGCGTCGATGGAGTCCAGGGCCACGGTCCCCTTCATGTTCCTGAACTGGCGCACGTAGTACTGGTGTCCGTCAAAGGAGGTCCAGCCAAGCAGGGGATCACTGACCGTCTGCAGCGCCTGCTGGTATTCCACCACTCGCTGGCCCTGGTGGGCATGCCAGGCGGACTCACCGTGAACGTAGGGGGCCAGGACCGACCGTCGCGCCTGCTTCAATTGCAGGAACAGAACGTCATCGGGGCTGCTGCCTTCCAGCAGGGCGACGTAGGCGCGCAGCCCCACGCTGCCGACGCCGACCACCTTGTGCGCGATGTCGATCACGGTGTAGCCGCCGAGCGCCCGCCGCCAGTGTGGGGCCAGGGTGCCTAGATACTCGTCGAGTCCCGCTGCGAGCGCGTCCGCCTCGGCGTAGCTGACCCGCGTGACCAGCGGCGGGTCTTCCACGATGCGGCGTTTTCCGTCGCGTTCGGCGGTGAACTTGGGCAGCGCCCGATCGCTGGTACCGCGGCGGGCCCGGGCCGCGGCTCGTTCGATCTCGGCCCGCAGTCCTTCGCCGGCCGTGTTCTGCTGCAGGCGGTCCGCCTCGAGGCGCTGGTAGGACCGGGCCAGCAGCGGTGCCGCGGCCAGGTCGCCCACCTCGGCCCGGTACCCGGCCACACACTGGAGCACGGCCGATTCACAGTCCTGCTCGCTGGCGCCGTTCTGGCGTCCCGCAACCCAGATACTGGCGACCAGCCGGCGAAGGTCCCACTCCCACCCGCCGGGATGCGCCTCGTCGAAGTCGTTCAGGTCGATGACAAGATCTCGCTCAGGCGAGCCGTAGAAACCGAAGTTGCCAAGGTGGGCGTCACCGCAGATCACCGGCGTGATGCCGGTGGAGGGCAGCCGGGCGACATCGTCGGCCATGACGATCGCGGAGCCGCGCAGGAATCCGTAGGGCGTTGCCGTCATCCGCCCGACCCGAACCGGGATCAGCCACTCAAGTCGGCCGCGATGCGATTCGTTGATCAGCTGGACCGGATCGGGCCGGTCCGTCCGTACCCGCCAGTCGCCCAGTGAGCTGCGCGGGACCCGCTGCCGGATCTCCTTGCCCATCCGGTACCGATCCTGGCGTGAGGTCGACCGTTTTCGCAGCGAGGTAAAGGCCTCGCTATCAGCCGAGGCGAGGACGACGTGGTCGTGTGCAGGAACGCCGCTGCCGTTTCGCTGCACCATGCTCTCCAGTATGCGCCGCCGTCCCGCGCCCAAGGATTAGGGTGGAAGGTGACGCCGACACCGGGGCCTGGTGATCACCATGGAGCAATACAGCAGGCAGCACGTGATCGACCTGCTCAATCGCCTGGGGCACAAACAGCTGGCCGAGGAGGCGTCGCGGGTGCTGCCCGATCCGGTTGACGCCGACGCGGTCGCGACGTGGGGGATGCAGCACGGCCTTACCCATGATGACCTGGTTAGCCAGATGGGCGGCAGCCCCTGAGTCACCGACGTGAGGCCGCGCCAATGGCCGAGCGCGCTCTAGATCGTCATTTGGATTCGATCCGGCCCAGGGGTGCTGGACTCGCGGTGAGCTCGGCTCGCTCGGGGCTCTCGTCCGTCGTCTCGGTGACGTTGTAGCCGGGGATGCCGCCGAGCGAGTGCTCCGCCCCGAACAGCGTGAGCAGGCTCTTACGGCCCGGGCGCCCGGTCAGATGCAGTCAACAGACCGATACCGCGTGCCCGGCAAAGGACGGACAGTTGGACCGACATGCGGGTGTGGCGACCGCGCGGACCTCCTGAAAGGACCGATGGCCATGGATGGTGCAGACGCTCTGATGCGCACGCTAGTCGAATCGGGGGTCACCACCTTGTTCACAAACCCGGGAACGACCGAGCTGCACCTGGTAGAGGCAGCGGAGGCGACTCCCGGCCTGAGATCAGTCCTGGGGCTGTTCGAAGGAGTCGTCAGCGGGGCCGCCGACGGATACGGCCGCATCGCCGGGCGGCCCGCCGCCACGCTGGTGCATCTGGGACCCGGTCAGGGCAATGCCTGGGCCAACTTTCACAACGCCCGCCGTGCGCGCACGCCGATCGTCAGCCTGATCGGCGACCACGCCACCTACCACAAGCGCTTCGATCCGCCGCTGGAGTCCGACATCGCCGCCGTGGCGCGCGCACTCGACAGCGCGGTCCGCACGCCGCGGATCGCCGAGCAGGTCAGTTCCTGCGCCGCGTCGGCGGTGGCCGACGCGGCGTCGGCACCCGGGCGCATCTCCACCGTCATCATGCCCGCGGACGTGTCCTGGTCGCCGACCGAGACGATGGCGGCCCCGGTGCCGCCGTCACCGGCCAGGATCGTGCCCGGTGAGCGCATTGAGCGGATCGCCGCCCTGGCCGGCCGGGACGCGCAGACAGTGCTGCTGCTCGGCGGGGCCGCCTGCCGTGAGGAGGGCCTGCGGGCGGCGAGCCGCATCGCTGCGGCCACCGGAATGCCGGTTTTCACCGAGACGTCCCCGGCCCGGCTCGAGCACGGCGCTGGCCTGCCCGACTTCCCGCGGCTGGGGTTCTATCCCGAGCAGGCCGTGGCACAGCTCAAGGGCTCCAGCCACGTCCTGCTAGCCGGGGTGCACGAGCCGGTGGTGATGGGCTTCGCCTATCTGGGCCAGCCGAGCTCACCGGTACCCGCTGACGCCACCATGGTCACGCTCGCGGCCCCGGACGAAGACACCGCCCGCGCGCTCGCCGACCTAGCCGCGATTGTCGCGCCCGGTACGGTCGCGGAGGTGGCGGCCGCCGCGCGTCCCGCAATGCCATCCGGGCCGCTCACCCTGCAGTCGTGGCCACAGGTACTGGGAGCGCTCCTGCCAGAGGACGCGATTATCGTCGATGAGTCGATCAGCTCCGGCCAGGCGGTCCCCGCCGCGACTGCGGGCGCTCCACGCCACGACCTGCTCAGCCTGACCGGAACCGCGATGGGAATGGGGCTGCCCCTGGCGGCGGGCGCCGCGATCGCCGCACCAGATCGACCGGTCATCCTCCTCGACGGCGACGGATCCGCGATGTACACGATCTCCGCCCTGTGGACACACGCCCGGGAGCACCTGAACATCACAACGATCATTCTCAAGAATAGTTCCTACGGCATCCTCCGCGAGGAATGGGAACACCTCCAGGAACCAGGCCAGAACGAGCTGCACGACAGCCCGCTGATCAACCTCGACGGAGCACCGCTCGACTTCACCGGACTGGCCCAATCCATGGGCGTCCCCGCAGCGCACGCCGACACGTGCGAAGAACTCACCGAGCACCTGACACGAGCGCTGACCGAGCCCGGACCCCACCTGATCGAGGCTGTTGTCCCTGCCATCGTCTGATGGATCGCCGACTCGGCATCTACCGACAAGGGATTAAGGATGAGCACCCAGAATTGGAAGGCCCTCCCGCACACCTGCGGGGCTTCGGAGGGCTTCATGGCGGCCTAACTCTTGCCTTGCTGGCGAAAGCGATGCACTCCGGCGGCCACGCGGGCGAGACGCGAAGCGCGACAGTGCTTCTGCACCGCCCTATCAATGAGGTCTTCACCATAGCGATTCGAGGTACGGCCCACCGAGGACGACCAGCCGCCAGACATCTTCCGGCTCGTCATGCTGGCGGATGCGCTGGCGCCATCATACGCAGCGGTGCTCACAACTCCCCAGCTGATCCCGACCGGAGAGCCGACCGTATGGTACGTCGGCTGACCAGCTTCAGACGACCAGCTCGCCTCCAACAGCGCCCAGCGTCCGTCCGATCCTCTAAGGCTCTGAGGCGCCGGTACGAATATCAGGCGTGATGGACGTGATATCCGAGACGACACAGTGAAAAGCGAGGTTGCGCCATGGACGGCAAAAGAATCGGGAGAAGCGAGGCTCAGGGCATGACGGATGAAGTGACTAGGGAAAAAATCAGGGGAGCTGTGCTTACAGGCGGACTGGGACAGGAGCTGCCGTCATGACCCCTCCTGTGCTGCCCGGCTTTGAGTACCGCCGCATGGACGTGGCCGGCGTCACCATCAACTGCGCCGTCGCCGGATCGGGACCGCCGCTGCTGCTACTGCACGGCTACCCGCAGAACCACCTGGTATGGCGGCGGGTCGCCCCCGGCCTCGCCCGGGACCATACCGTCGTGGTTACTGACCTGCGCGGCTACGGAGACTCCGCCAAGCCTGTGCCGGACAAGGAAGGTCGCGTGTACTCCAAGCGGCTCATGGCGCGGGACCAGGCCGGGCTGATGCGCGAACTCGGCTTCGCCCGGTTCGGCCTGGTCGGCCACGATCGCGGCGCCCGGGTCGCGCAGCGGCTTGTTCTGGACCACCCTGAGGCCGTCGAGCGGCTGGCCGTGCTGGACATCGTGCCCACCCGGCATGTCTTCGGCCACGTGACCCGGGAGATGGGCCTGGTCTACTACCACTGGTTCTTCCTGGCCGTACCGCACGGCATCCCCGAGCACATGCTCGCCGCCGACCCTGCCTTCTGGGTCGAGTCGCAGATCGACCCCAGCGCCCGCATCGAGCCCGACGTGATGGCGGACTACGTCCGCTGCTTCAGAGACCCCGGCATGATCGCGGGCTCGTGCGCGGACTACCGCGCCGCGGCCGGCACCGACCTGGCCGACGACGACGAGAGCTTCGCCGCCGGGCACAAGATCGGCTGCCCGGTCCTAGTGCTGTGGGGCGACCATGAGTTCGTCGGGCAAGCCTACGACCCGCTCAACGTGTGGAAGGAGTACGCCGCCAACGTCCAGGGTACCGCCCTCCCCGCCGGCCACTTTCTGCCCGAGGAAGCACCGGACCTGGTCCTCCAGGCCTTGGCCGGCTTCCTCGGCGAGAGCTGATCCCTTGCCTTTCCGGAGTCGCACGCCCGCCACCGGTCATCCTAGGCGCCGGACCGCTATGTGCGGCAGGGTCAGGTCCCGCCCGCCGCCTCGTGAGCACGCTCCCCCCGGCACTGACACGGCCGGCGAACGTGTTTCGCCTCTGCCTGCATCCTGAAGGCCTGGCCAGATCCACCCTGAACTTCCCCGAATGGGCCGCCTACCTGCTCGGCCAGCTCAGCCGTCTTAGGATGCTCACCGCCGACCCGGCGGTGGCGGCCCTCGCGGAGGAGGTCGGTAACTACCCGAACGTCTCGGCGCTTCAGCCGCGCGAGCAGAATCACTGGCCGCCGGAGGAACCGGAACTGCTCGTGCCATGGACGCTCTCGCTTGACGGCGCGGAGGTGTCCTTCTTCAAGACCCTCACCAGCTTCGGCACGGCACGCGACATCACTCTCGCCGAACTGGCCATTGCACTCTTCTACCCGGCAGACGAGGCCACCGCGACCGCGCTGCGACGACACACGTTAGGCGGCCACGACGCGGCCCCAGGCGATCGGCTGCGCCTGGCTCACCTCCCCGAGAAGGCGGTTCTTGCCAGAGCCGTGGGGCTTGCACAAAGGTCAGTCGGCGGGACGAGGCGGCCACCCGACCGCGTCGAAGACCGCTATCGGGTCAAGGTAGTCGCGCCATCGGGTGACCTTGCGGTCGACGATCGTGAGCACCGAGATGTACCTGTTTGCGTAGGCAGCCCCGGTGGCGACGACACGACCATCGGAGGCGTACTCAAGAACGACCACGCCGGATGCTCGGTCGTGATGGACGGCCAGGTCAAAGCACCGCTGGAGCACGAAGGTGCCGCCGTAGGGCCGGTACAACTCCGCCACCGCTGAGCGACCTTCGACGTACCGCGGATAGCCGGGGACCGTGATGACGTACTCGAAGACGGCATCGTCGGCGAGGAGATCGAAAAAGTTGTCTCCGTCGGCGAGTCCGCCGAGGCCCTCTTCGACGATGCGGAAGAAGGGGTCGAGCGCTTCGAAGTCGTCCATGTGGTCGATGGCCGTCACCGTGGTACCTCTCCGGTCCACGCTGCTGCCGCACTTCTGGCAAAGTCGGTGAAGTTCCTAGGCGGCGCTCCAGTCACTTTCTCGACATCGCCATTGGGTCGTGAACCGCGACCGGAGGAGACGGTCTCGGTGAGGATCTGGAGCATCTCGCCATACTCGGCGGGCACTCCCGAAGCGGTCACGCTGTCGAGCCACGAGCGCCGATCGATGTCGACGTGCCGGATGGGGCGGCCGGTCACGCTGCCGATGATGTCGGCAGCGTCGCTCACCGTCAAGACCTCCGGACCCGTCGGGGCGTACTCGGCACCCGCATGACCTTCAGGGTCGGCGAGGGTCGCCGCCGCCACAGCCGCGATGTCCTCGGCATCGACGAAGGCTTCCCCGCCCTTCCCAGTCGGCACGACGATGGCACCGTCGACCGGCATCAAGAACGTCTCGCTGAAGTTCTGCATGAACCAGGCGGGCCGCACGATCGAATGTGTCAGCGCGGAACGACCCATGAGATCCAACTCGACCGCCCTGAGCGCGACCTCGGCCGGAGCGAACTCGATGCCGTAGGCGCTGAGGTAGGTGACGTGCCGCACTCCCGCGGCCTCTGCGAGATCTAGGAACGCCGACACCTGCGGGGCGAAGCGGGTACGCATGACCGGAGGGATGAGGTAGACGCGATCCGCGCCCTCGACCGCGTTTCGATGCGTCGCCGGGTCGTCCCAGTCGAACCGCATATCGCCGCCGTGGCGGGCGGCGGTGCGGACTGCAAGACCGAGTCCGGTCAGCCTGGTGGCGACGCGTGCCCCGGTCTTGCCTGTGCCGCCGAGCACGAGGGTCATACTGCCTGTCTCTGTCATGGGACCATCGTCTATCGCAGGGAACGAGCGTATCAATGTGTCCAACGCTCTAATCACTACGCGATACTCTCATCAGGTGGACGTGCTCCAGGAACACCTCACCCGCGCACGAGCGTCCGGCGCCGTCTTCGCTCGTTCAGTCGCACGACCCCCCTGGGGGCTGCGCCTGCCCGGCACCATCCAACTCGCCGTCCACGCCGTCATCCGGGGTCATGCCTGGCTGTGGCTCGACGACCCACAGGCGGCAGTCAAGCTCACCCCCGGTGACGTAGCGCTAGTCCGGGGCGGTCTCGACCACCGCGTCGCCCACAGCCTCACCGCCCGCTGCCTCACTGCAGACGACTTCCGAGCTCAGCACTCGGACGATGAGCAAGCCAGCGATCCTGAAGCGACGGTATTCCTCTGCGGCGCGTACCAGTTCGTCGGCGACGTGGGCAGCCAGCTGGTGGAAGCGCTCCCACCCATGCTCCATCTGCCGCATACCGATGACGACCCGTTGCACGATGCCATCGGCATGCTCTCCCGCGAGCTAGCGACGCCGGCACCCGGCCAGCAGACTGTCCTCGACCGGCTTCTCGACATCGTCCTGGTCCACGCCATACGCGCTTCGTTCCGCCAGAGCCCCCAAACGCCGCGCTGGTATCAAGCCTCGACAGATCCGCGCCTGAACCCAGCACTCCGCGCCATCTACACCGACGCCGCCCACCCATGGACCGTGACCGAACTCGCTGCCCTCAGCGGTCTCTCTCGGCCGGCCTTCGCCCGAGCATTCCAGCAGGCTCTCGGCCAAGCGCCGATCCAGTACCTCACCGAGTGGCGAATGACCCTCGCCCGAGACCACCTACGCTCTGGCGACCTCAGCCTCGCCCAGATAGCTGACCGTACCGGCTACAGCTCCCCTTACGCCTTCGCCACCGCGTTCCGGCGCCACCATGGTGAGCCGCCCGGCCGATGGCGACAAGACCACGAGGATCCTTAGTCGATCAAGATGACCATCGTGGTCCGGTCCCGCAATCTCCAGCTGACAAGCGGAAGTTAGCCGGTGGGTCTGTCAAGGCCGGGCAGCGCGCGGAGTCTTGACATCGGCGGCTCTTCCGCACGATCGTACCCATACGACCGCCATGCGGACATTTGTACGAAAAGTGAATGGAGTCTTGTCGATGACGACACCGCCGAACGGAGAACCAGTAGTCGAGACCGACGTGCTCGTGGTCGGGTCCGGGCCAGCGGGCGCGTCGGCTGCGCTTTTCCTGGCGACCTCCGGGACCGACGCCCTGCTGATCACCAAGTACGGACGGCTGTCCGACAGTCCCCGGGCACACATCACGAACCAGCGGACCATGGAAGCCATGCGTGACATGGGCATCGAGGACCGGCTCATGCGCGAGGCGACTCCGTGGGAGTACATGGGCAACACGACGTTCTGCACCAGCCTGGCGGGCGAGGAACTGGGCCGCATTCCGTCCTGGGGCACGGACACGGCCCGGCACGCCAACTATGAACTGGCAAGCCCGTGCACGATGCTGGACGCCCCGCAGACGATCACGGAGCCGATCCTCGTCAAGGCGGCGCAGGAGCGCGGTGCGCGGATCCGCTTCGACTCCGAGTACCTTTCGCACACCCAGGATGAGACCGGCGTGACGTCTAGGGTCAGGGACCGGCTGACGGGCGCCACCTACGCCGTCCGGTCCAAGTACCTGATCGGCGCCGACGGCGCGCGCAGCGCCGTCGCCGCCGACCTCGGCCTGCCCTTGGAAGGGCCGGGTGCCGTCGGCGGGTCGATGAGCATCGTCTTCGAGGCCGACCTGTCCCGGTTCGTGGCGCACCGTCCGTCGGTCCTGTACTGGATGCTGCAGCCCGGCGCGGAGCGCGAGGGCGTCGGCCTCGGCGTGTTGCGGATGATCAAGCCGTGGCATGAGTGGATGCTGATGTGGGGTTACGAGGTGGCCGCCGGGCCGCCGGAATTCACTGACGAGTTCATCCGCGAGCTGGCAGTGAACCTGGTCGGCACCGATGACTTCGAGATGCGGGTCAAGTCCGCATCTCCGTGGACGGTGAACCACCAGTACGCGACCACGATCTCGGGGGGCCGCGTGTTTTGCGTGGGGGACGCGATCCACCGGCACCCGCCGACGAACGGCCTTGGCTCCAATACCTCGATCCAGGACTCCTACAACCTCGCGTGGAAGCTCGCGCTCGTCGTCGCCGGAACGGCGGCGCCGTCTCTGCTCGACTCCTACGACGCCGAGCGCGGGCCGATCGCCCGGCAGATCGTCGAGCGGGCCAACCAGTCCATCGCCGATACCGGCAAGATCCTCACTGCGCTTGACCTGTCCGACACGACCGACGTCGCCCTGCTCGAGGGACAGCTGGCCAAGCGCAAGGACCCTGGTCCCAAGGGCGAGAAGATCCGCGCCGCTCTCCGCGAGGCGATCGCGTACAAGGCTTACGAGTTCGACGCGCACGGCGTCGAGCACAACCAGCGGTACTCCTCAGCCGCCGTGGTGCCCGACGGCACCCCGACGCCGGAGTACCGGCAGGATCCCGAACTGTACGCACAGGCCACGACGTGGCCGGGCGCCAAGCTGCCGCACACGTGGGTAACCAGGGAGGGGCGCCGGGTCTCCACGCTCGACCTCGCCGGGCATGGCGAGTTCGCCCTGGTGACCGGCATCGGAGGCAAGGCCTGGCTGGACGCCGCAGCCGAGCTTGGTCATCACCTTGGGATCGCGATCACGCCGGTCTCGATCGGCCCCGGCGAGGAGTACGAGGATCCCTACGGCACCTGGGCGGAGCTGCGCGAAATCGAGGACGGGGGAGCGCTGCTCGTCCGGCCCGACCTCTACATCGCGGCTCGCCGCCTGACCGCCCCGTCCTCATCCGGCCAGGCCCGCGACTGGCTCGCCGCCGCGCTAGAAAAGGTACTGGGCAGGGCGGCCTCTTAAAACGAGGGCGGCGGGCCGCTTCAGGTGGCCGATGTCGCCGTGCCGCTGCCAGGGCCAGGCGAGGCGTTTGTTGGGGTGAAGGCCTGCGGCGTCTGCTTCAGTGGCATCAAAGTCGGCGAAGGGCGGCCCGCTGGCTGCCGCTCGCGCCGGGGGAGTCGGTCCGAGTAGTCGCGGAGACCGGACCAGGAACCTGCTGGTCGCCCTCCGGGGTTCAGCGACCGGGGAGCGCACCTGGAAGCGTTCTACGCCCGCCTGTGCTACGCCGCCCTGCGCCCATCTGAGGCGGTCATGCTCCGCGAGAGTGACCTTGCGCCTGCCGAAGAAGGGATGGGTGAGGATCGTCCTGACGCCTCGGCCTCCGCGCTGGCACGGCCTGGACTGACCACGGCAACGCCCGGCAGGAACGCAGGCTGAAGCACCGCGCAGCCCACGAGACAAGGACCATCCTCCACCCCGGCCCGAGTCCGAACCCAATGACGAGGGAGACGACAGCAGCGAGCAGGCATCCTGCAATGCCGGCTGCTGCACGGCGACCCGCGCAAAGTCGTCCTCGCCCGCTCAGACGTCCCGCTCGAGCTGGGCAGCCACCGCAGCCCCGGCAGCCGGCCCGGCAACCACCCGCTCGTCGCGGTCCATCACTTCAAGTGGCGGCCCGGGATCACCGCAGACCTGCGCAGGCGCGTCCGCTACCACGGCAGCGGCGAATGGGACGAGCAGACACCCGCGATCCGGACCGAGGCCGGCCGCCTGCTGCGCCACCTGGACCAGCACGACGGGCACATCAGCACCGACATCCCGGGCCTGGACTGGCGCCCGGTGACCCTCGCCGGCCTGCCGGACTGGTGGGCACGCGAAGCCGCCGACATCGCCGCCGGGTTCCGGCCCCCGCCCGGCCCGCTCCCGCATGAACGAGAACCAGCCGCACACGCACAGCACCGGCCCCTGGCCGCTGCCGGTCCGCTGGGGGCTGCGGTACCTGCGGTGCGCTCCCGGCCGGCTCCCCGGCCAGGCACTGCTCGCCGGCCTGCTAGACCGCCACCTTGAACGCCGCGCCCTCAGCGGCCTCACCGCAACCCGGTACGGAGCCGTCATCCCGGTCACCAGCAGCGATCTCATCCAGCGGTACCTGATGATCTTCGGCACCTGGGAACCCCACCTCACCGGCTGGCTCACCAGCCGGATCCGGCCCGGCGACACCGTCATCGACGTCGGCGCCAACATCGGCTACTACAGCCTGCTCGCCGCCTGCCTGGCCGGGCCGCGCGGGCACGTCATCGCGATCGAGCCATCCCCGGTCTTCTGCCAGGCACTGGCCTCAGCCGCAGACGCCAACGGACTGCACCAGGTCCGCGTCGTCCAGGCAGCCGCCAGCGACATCCCCGCCCGGCTCAGCTTCTACCAGCCCGAACCCGGCAACCTGGGGCACACCACTGCCGTGCCGCCCCGGTCGGCGGTACCCGCGCTGTTCACCGCCCAGGCCCGCCCGCTGGGTGATCTCGTCCGTCCCGCCGACCTGGCCGCCGCCCGCATCATCAAGATCGACGTCGAAGGCGCCGAAGCCGCCGTCATCGACGGCCTGGCCCCGCACCTGAACCTGCTCCGGCCCGACGCCGACCTCATCATCGAGGTCAGCCCGCGGCTCCTGCGCCGCCAGGACCGCGCAGTCACCGACATCACCGGAACGCTATCCGGCTACGGCTGGCACCCCTACCTCATCACGAACAACTACGACGCCCGCAGCTATCCCGCCGCGCTCCGCCGACCCCGGCCGCCCCGGCGACTGGACCTGCCGATCACCAGGCTCCCCGACCCGGCCGACCTCGTGTTTTCCCGGACCGACGCCAGGCACCTCTAACGATCCGGCTCCGGGCCGCCCGCGATCTCCTCGCCCTCCCCGTCCGGCTCCTCGAACCGGCCGATGAAGTCATCCAGCGCCGGTTCTGTCACCAGCAGCGCGTTGGCGTCGTCCCGCTGGTTCCGCTCAGCCAGCCGGCGCAGCAGCTCCTCCCGGCTGACCCGGAAATACACCAGCCGCCACCGGCCCCCGGCCGCCTCCACGAGCTTCTTGGCCGCGTCCCGGTCCGCCCTGGTCCACAAGCCCCGGTCCAGCACCGCATCCCGGCCCGCAGCGACCAGCTCGCCCAGCCGCCGGTACACGTCCTCGATCACCGGAGCCTCCCGGGCGAAATACTCCGACTCGTGATAGTCAACGCCGTACCGGCCGTGCCGGGCGAACACCTCCTCATCAACCGACAGCCGGACCACACCCGAAGCTTCAAGCCGCCGGGCATACGTCGTCTTACCCGAACCAGTCAGGCCCGTCAGCAGCCACACAGTGGCCGGACAGCCCGCCCCGCTTGCGGAAGACATCATCACCAGGTCCTAGTCCTCGCTGTCGTCATTCTCGCCGCACTCCCCGGCCGCCAGGGCGGCGGCCAGCGCCAGGACACCAGTTCAGCATCTCCCGCTGAAGCTGCCGTAGTAGCCGCGAAATCACGGTTCTACGCATTATGCAGCGACGATCCCGTGATCCGGGCAGCCAGACGCCCTGATCGCCGGCACACCAGCCGCAGACCAGTTCCGCCCCGGGACAGCCGGTTCTGCCTCAGCTGCGAGGTGCCTGCACCGGCCGGGGGAGTCCGTGAGGCCGATGCGCGGCCCGGATCAGTACCTCAGTCCTCGTCTGCCGTCGGGATGCCGAGCGCGGCGCGCATCTCACCTTCGTCCGCGGTAATGACTACGTGCGGTCCGGCCCCGGGAGCCATCCGGACCGCTGCGACTGCCCGGCCGCGGAACACGTCACACGGGGCGAACTGATACCACGGGCGGAGCCCGGCCAGCGGCTTCACCCAGTCGGGCAGCGCGCCCGCGATGTTGCGTGCCGTGTCGGGGCGCGCGTCAGTGACCCCGCCTGCCGTCTGGCTGCCCGGTATGGTCACGACGCCAGCCTGCTGTGGCGCAGCAGGTCCATCCGGATTGAATCAGCTACGACGTACATGTGGTCGGGGTGGGAGAACCCGAGCTGCCGGAGCGCTTCCTGGGCCGGCCCGCCCGGGTGCGTCTGGAACCAGGCGCGCAGTTGCTCGCGGCGGCGTTTCATTTCGCCGCTTCGCTCCAGCCGTTCGATCTGCTGTGCTTCACGCCGGGTCACGGGACTGGTGCCTCCTCATAGCCGGATCTGCTGGCGCCCGCCCGTCTGCCTCACGGAATCAGCCGTGTGACGTGCGCTAATGCGAGCGTAGGAATCCGGCGGATGCGCGGGCAACGGTGTTGCCCGAAGTTGGCGAAACTACTCGCTGGCCAGGTCCCGCGCGGCGCGGCCGATCAGCTGGCGCGCGCCGCGTCCGTGCAGTGCTGACCGCTGGAGCTGCTCGAAGAGCTGCGCGTAGATGGCGATCTCGGCGGGCTGGGTGATGCTCAGCAGCGCGGACGGTGTTTCCACCTGGGCCTGGGAGTCGTCGAAGATCCAGAAGCAGCTTTGCATCATCACGGTGCGGCGCCCGCCGGCCGGGATGATCCCCAGGCTGACGGCAGGCATGGTCGCGATGGCCAGCAGCCGGTCGAGCTGGCCGGCCATCACGTCGGCGTCGGCGGCCCGGGTCCGCAGGACCTGTTCCTCCAGGATGATCTCGAAGCGGCGGTTCCCGCCGTGCAGCAGGTTCTGGCGTTGCATGCGCGCCGCCACGGCTGCGTCGGTGTCGGCCGGAAGTGACATCAGCCCGGCCCAGGCGCGCAGGACCGCGGCGGTGTAGCCCGCGGTGGCGAGCAGGTCGGGCAGGAACATGGTCTGGTAGACGCGGAACAGCGAGGTCTGCTCATACAGCGGCTGGTAGCTGTCCTGGAAGTGCTTGAGGCCGGAGCGCATCTTGCGGCGCCACTCGACGTACATCGCGTCCACGGCCCGGGCTGTCGCGATCAGGTCCGGCGCCTGCTCGGGCGCACCGCAGTGGATGCACCAGGCCCGGATGTCCTGTTGCGAGGGCGGCCGGGTGCCGTGTTCCAGCTTGCTGACCTTGCTGAAGTGCCAGCCGGCCAGCCTGGCCAGCTCACGTGCGCTCAGCCCGGCATCCAGCCGGACCTCCCGCAGCCGCATGCCCAGCGCCCGCCGGGACTGCTCGATGTCACCGGGCACGCCGGGTCACCTGCAGCCTGGCACCGCTGCTAGGTGCCTGGCTGCGTTCCCTGGCCGGGACGGGCAGCACCACGTAGGACCTCCGGCAGGTAGCGCATGAGCTCTCCGGGCACCCACACCACCGCCTCACCGGCCGGGATGTCCCCGACCTGAGCCAGTTCGGCGGGTTCCAGGGTGTATCCCTGGATCACGTACTTGTCCTCATCGGCGGACCACAGGGTCGGCGAACTGCCTGGTGTGGAGTATTTCCCGAGAAAGCGTAGGCGCATGATCATCCTTCCGTCGTGAAGTTGCCCGAAGTTGCCGTATGTCACGGCAACCCGGGCCGCTGTCTTCAGGAAGCCATGCGGGAACCGCCGGCGGAGTGCGGCTGGAGCATCGTGCAAATCCTTTGCACGACATGCAACCCGCCTAGCCGGGTCCCGCGGACGGCGTTACCCTCGCCGGGGGACCTTCGACGCGGAGCCGCCCATGCATCCAGCACCAGCCGGGGCGCAACCGGAGCCGCACGATCCCGGGCCGACCGTCCGGACCGCGCGCCTGGCGCGCGGGCTCACTCTTGTCGCGCTCGGCAAGCTCACCGGGTACTCAGCGGCCCAGATCTCCCGCTACGAGCGCGGCATCACGCCGCTGACCGTTGCGGTGCTGCACCGCTTCGCGGCGGCGCTGTCCATCCCGCCGCCCGTGCTGGGCCTGGCGTCCCCGGCGGCTTCTGGCCAGCAGCGACACGGCCGCGTGCTCGCGGTACCCGCCGCGCCGTCAGGAAGCACCTGGTCTACGGTTGCTGGCAGGACCCGCCAGGCAGTCGGACAGGAGGAGGGCGACGTGCGGCGCAGGCAGCTGCTGGCCAGCCTGGCCTTCGCCACGGCAGGAGCCGTCACGGCAGATCTCCCGGCCGGCAGCGCGGGGACGGGAGAGATCTTCGTCAGCCGGGTCCGTGACGCCATGCTCGGGCTCGCCCCCGCCCCGCGCGGCGTGTCACCGGCCGCACTGCGAGACGGTCTCGACGCCGCGCTGGCGGACTTCCGCCAGTGCCGCTACACCCGGCTCGCCAAGCGGCTGCCCCGGCTCATCACTGCCGGGCACCTGCTGTGCTCAGAGGACGGTGACCGCCAGTCCTGCATCCTGCTCGCGGCGATCTACA
>JBEKHI010000302.1:0-10544 GCA_050012355.1 Streptosporangiaceae bacterium
GCGCAGCCGTTGAGCTGGGAGGCGCGGAGCCGGATGAGTTCGCGGAGCTTGGGGTCGATGTCCGCCGCGTTCAGTTCCTTCGTCGCCGCCTTGTCCAGGTGAGCCACGGCACCGGAGAAGCCCGCAGCAATGGTGTCGAAGTCAAGCCGTGTATAAGTCATGCTTGTCACGCTACGGGTTGGACATAGCCCAAGGTAAGGTCCATTTCTGTGGGAGAAACATGGGCCAATGGCCTCGACCTGCACCTAGACTTCACCGGGACCCGGGTTCGCGCCAGGCTGGAAACAGCGCTCCGTGACGCGGTGAGATCCGGGCGCCTCGCCGCCGGGACCCGGCTGCCGTCCTCCCGCATGCTGGCCACCGACCTCGGCGTCGCCCGCAACACGGTCGCCGAGGTCTACACCCAGTTGGTGGCGGAAGGCTGGCTGCTGGCACGCACCGGTTCTGGGACCGTGGTCGCGCCCCCGCCCGCCACCCCTCCCCCCTTCACTGCGAGCGAGCCGGTGCTGGCCCGGCCTGATGGACCAGCCGCGTTCCGGTATGACCTGCGGCCAGGGGTACCGGATCTGTCTTCGTTCCCGCGTGCCCTGTGGATAGCCGCGGCCCGTAAGGCGCTCGCCGCCGCCCCTGACTTGGCTCTCGGGTACGGGGACCCGGCCGGGATCCCGGCGCTGCGCGCAGCCCTGGCCGGATACCTGGCTCGGGCCCGCGGGGTCGCGGTCGAGCCCGGGGGCGCGAACATCGTGATCTGTTCCGGGTTCACGCACGGCCTGGCCGTCGTCTGCCATGCGTTGCGGGCCGTCGGAGCGGGCACGCTCGCCGTGGAAGAGTTCGGGTACCCGGAGCACCGGGAAACCGCCGTTATGGCCGGACTAAGAATCCAGCCGATACCAGTGGACGCCAACGGCGCCGCGGTGGCCGCGGCGAGCGGGGCGGACGCGATGCTGCTGACGCCAGCGCATCAGTTCCCCATCGGGGTAACGCTGTCGCCTGGCCGACGCCGCACGGTCGCGGGGTGGGAGGGGATCGTGATCGAGGACGACTACGACGGCGAATTCCGGTACGACCGCCAGCCAGCCGGAGCGGTGCAGGCGCTCGCGCCCGACAACGTGGTCTACTGCGGGACCGCGAGCAAGAGCCTCGCGCCCGGCGCGCGGATCGGCTGGCTGGTCGTCCCGCCCCGGCTGCTTGGCACGGTAACCGCCGCACTCGGCCCGGGACCTTCGGCGCTGGATCAGCTCACGCTCGCGGAGCTCATCAGCTCCGGCGGCTACGACCGCCAGGTCCGCCGCATGCGACTGGCGTACCGCCGTCGCCGCGACAGCCTGGTCGCTTCGCTCGAACCGCTGGGGTTGCGAGTCACCGGCATCGCGGCTGGCCTGCACGCGGTCGTCGAACTGCCCTCCACCGAGCGGGAGGTTGAGGCGGTGGCGCGGGGCCGGGAGCACGGGCTGGAGCTGCTAGGCCTAGGTGACTTCGCGTTCGACGCGAGCCGGAGCCAGTCCGGGCTTGTGGTCGGTTACGCCCGGCCCCCGCAGCACGCCTACACCGCCGCGCTCGCCCGGCTGCGCGCGGTGCTCGCGCCGGGAAGTTAGTGACGTCGAAGGGGCTCGGGTCGGGGCGCCAGTCCCAGCGGTGGGACATCGATGGGGTCGCCGGGTTAGCCGAGCAGATCCCACCGGTTGCCCGCGATGTCAACGAATACGGCGACGCGGCCGTAGGGTTCGGTGCGCGGCGCGGTGACGAACTCCACGCCCGCGTCGGTCATGCGCTCATAGGCGACGTCGAAATCATCGACCTGGAGGAAGAACCCGACGCGCCCGGCCACCTGGTTTCCCACTGCGTCGGCTTGACTCTGACCGTCCGCGCGGGCCAGCAGGATGCCGGTCTCGGCGCCCGGCGGCCGGACGACGACCCAGCGTTTCGGCCGACCGTCGTTGGTGAGCGCGGGCTCGTCCTCCACCAGTACGAACCCCAGGACGCCGGTGAAGAACTCGATTGCCTCGTCGTAGTCCGGCACGATGATCGTGATCAGGTTCAGCTGCATCTTGCCGACAGTACGCATCGAGTGGTCGTCACCGCGCGGCCTTCCCGAAGGCGGCGAGCGCGGCAGGGTCGTCCTCCAGGCGCCAGTCCCTGCGCGGCGGATTCCCGGCTCGCCCGATCGTGACCTCGGAGATGAGCACCGGGTTATCCGTGAACGCGCCGGAATCCTGTGTATTGCCGCTACTGGAAGCCGCACGCCGATGAGCACAGGTCCCAGTGACAATAACTCCCACGCTGCTGTCAACGAATTAGCACCTCAGAACACTAGTAAGATTTCAGTCAAATATAGACATTTACCGCAATAAGGTAACGATACGATAACTACGGTCAACCGTAGTGGCAGGTCAGGCGCCTCACATTTAGCACCAAGCAGCCTCGCCGCCATCACGGCACCGGGTAAACGTCATCCCGAGGAAATGTGATTCCAGTCGTGCTTAGAGAATACGTTGCAGGTCGCTTTTTAGCTGATACAAACAAATATTATTATGGACGGCAGCTACCGCATCTAATCAGCAAAAATTCACGAGGGTTGACAGCAGACGGGATCACCGGATTGCTGCGACGTGATGCACAGCCTTCCCGCGCTGAACTCGACGGGTCACTGGGGGATTTATTATGTCGACGACATCGGAAAAAAGATCATGGCCAGGAACGTGGGGGGAAGCGATATCACCGGATCGCTCCTCCCAGACAGAAGGGCTAGCCGCCCTAATCGGCCTCGCCGAGTCATTAACGACGGATGCTAACTCTTCCTGTCTCGCTCGGAGAAGCCGATCGGGGATCGTGGCGATCGTACCGGCCCGCGATGAGGGCATGGCCCTAGCGGATACGCTACGCTCAATGGCACGCCAAACCCTCCGACCGGACCGGATCGTCATAGTCGTCAATAATTCGACCGACGACACTATCGATGTCGCTTTCAGATATTCTGCTTCCGGATCGATTCCCACGGACGTTCTGGAGATGCCGGGCTTCAACCCGCACCGGAAAGCGGGCGCGCTCAACTACGGCATACATTATCTCCTTCGCGAAGGATTGCTACCACCAGACGTTCATTATCTGCTCGTCATGGATGGTGACACCGAGCTTGATCTTCATTTCCTCAAGCGTGCAAGACGGATAGTTGAACGGAACGACAATATCGGCGGCGTCAGTGCAGCCTGTCTCGGCAAGCGGATCCGCGGTGGCACTCCATGGAGGGATCTGCTGCTGCTGTTCCAGCAAATCGAATACGGCCGGTTCGCAGCCACTCGACTGCGACGCAACGTGCACACCATGTCTGGAGCGGGCTCGTTCTACCGAGCTGCGGCTCTCAACGAACTGCTCGGAAAACGGCCGGATGTTTTCGAGGAACGTGAGAGTAATCTCGTGGAAGACTACGAGACTACGCTGGCCTTGAAGATGCTCGGCTGGCACGTTACCAGTAACCAAGGGTGCGTTGCCTACACCGACCTAATGCCTACTATGCGAATGCTGCTTGCGCAACGCGTCCGCTGGGTACGCGGCACGGTGGATGAATGGCGCCGCTACGGCTGGTGCCGCCCTACCTATCTATCGATTGCGGGGATGATCATCTCGGTACCCGGAATCGGCTATACAGCTTTGTGGGGAGCTTTGTCAGCGCGAGCAATCATCTTGCATGGCGCACATCTCGATTATCGTTTCCTACTACTCGGCGCGTTCTGGTCGCTCTACCAAGGATTTTCTGTCCGGCATATGGGCTACAAGGTAGTGCTATTCGAAATGGTCCTGATCCCGGAGGCAATATTTAATCTTGTTCGAAACTACTGGCTCCTGAAATCTGTCCTCAAGTCTTACCTGGGCAGCCGTCGGACGTGGACCTGAGAGAGGAAGATCTCGAGTTGCGATACACGAACAGCGCACCTGTCCTGGCAGCTGCTGGCGGCACATATCTTGTTGGCGGCATGATCGCGGCGGCTATCGCCCTCGTAGCCGGCGGCATCGTCGTCCTCTTTCTCGCAGCACGGCGACGCCAAAGCGACCGCCTTGCCATTCGCCGCAAGCCCTGAGGCCGAGATCAAGAACAAAATCCATATGCTTCCGCCCTTGCCGGCTACCGTTGCTTTGCCGCTCGAGATAACCCGGCCGGATACAGTAGGCCCACTAGGCACTGTCTGTGTCTTCTGCTAAGAAGTAACGTTGCACTATGTACGGTGGCATCGCGACAGCTAGTGTCCTGAGTCAAAATTCCTAATCAGACTGGAGACTTGCCGCATGGCGGGTCCGGAGCTGCGCCGCTGGTGCTGCCGATGAGGAGCGGCAGGTCCTGGAAGGCTGGGCACGGCGGCGGAAGACCGCGCAGGCGCTGGCGCTCCGGCCCTGGGACATGCTGCACTTACTCGTACACCGGTTTTCTGTTCTTCCGCTTGACTGACTCTGGACTTGAGTGGCTGTGGATACGTGTCACCGGCTGTCGCGCGTAAGAACCGAGAGCGAGATACTTCCACAAAATGAAGAGAATTCTTCAGTTCGCGGACATTCCCAGCCAGACGAGGATGCGCCCGTGTCCCGGCGCACTGGCCGGGTGCGCCGGGACGCCGTGCTGGGTCATGCGGATGTGATCGGTTCCTGCAGTTCGGTGACCCACTTGTCTTGGTCGTCCGGGCACTCGAGGTACAGCTCGCGGGGGTATCCGGCGCTGCGGTGGCCGGTGGCGTCGATCCACCGGGCCAGGGTCTGGATGGTTCCCATCACGCTGTCCATGGACCCGCGGTGCACGATCGTGGCCGCCTTGCTGACTCCGGGCAGGTCAGTGATCTCGAAGTCATGGCCGCTGCCGGGTCGGCGTTGACCGGCATGGTGGCGTGCGCGATTATCCCCTCACCGTCTGACGCGTCCTCGTAGTAGGCGATCGCCGGGCCGACCGGGGCCAGTCCGGCTCGGCCGAGCCGTTCGCACAGCTCTCGGTATAGCGGCTGAATAACCGGAGTGATGGATGCGGGCTCGTGGCTCGCGGCGATCGCGGTGAGCTCCGCGACCCAGACCGCTGGGATCGGCTTGACCTGGATGTCGTCGGCTGGCATGGTGCCCTCCATCTCGATGATCCGGAGCCTCGCCGCGACCTGCGCCAACCGCGACGTGTCGGCGGCGATCGCCGATTGCAGCTCGGCCTGGCGCAGCCGGAGCATCCCGCGCAGTTGCTCGGTGCTGACCTGCTCGTCCAGCATGGCGCGCACCTGGTCGAGGGTGAAGCCGAGCTCTTTCAGCGCGATGATGCGGTTGAGCCGCGCGAGCTGGGCGGCCTCGTAGAACCGGTAGCCGCTGGCCGGGTCGACCCGAGCCGGATGGAGCAGCCCGGTCGCGTCGTAGTGGCGCAGCATCCGGACTGACACCCGGCCGTGCCTGGCGAAGTCTCCGATGGTGAACATGACGCCTCCTACCCGACAGCCTCACACGGTGTCAGAGTCGAGGTAGGGCAGGCAGCCCGGCGGAGATGAGGGTTAAGCCCTTTGCGGAACGGGCGTGAGCAGGCCAAGGGCACGGGCCCGGTCGATGGCTTCCAGGCGGCGATGGGCGCCGAGCTTGTCGTATAGGTGCCGCATGTGCGTCCGGACCGTGTTCACCGACACATAAAGCTCGCGAGCGATCTCCGGCGCGGAAAGGCTGGTCGGCAGGAAGCGCAGGACGCGGACCTCGGCCTGGCTCAGCGGCTCGGGCAGGTGCTCTGATGGGCGCGGGGCTGGCACCACTGGCGTCTTCCTGCCTACCGCGCTAATGACCTTCCAGATCAGCTCGGGGTGCGCGGTGCGCTGCCGGGCATGGCGTTCAAGCAGCTCCGGAACCGGGTGCAGCAGGAACGGGAAGAACAGGCCATCCGGCTCGGCGAGATCGAGCGCCCGCTCGAGGGCGTGTCCGGCGGCCTCCCGCTCACCGAGTGCGTCCCGAGCGCTCGCCTCCAGCAAGAGAGCCGTGGTCAGCCACACCTGATGGGATTCCGTGGCCGGGCTGCCGAGGACGGGCGCGAGCGCGGCGGCCGCCGCTCGCGGGTTGTCCTGGGTGAGCCGCAACGCCGCCACCGCGGTGCGGATACCTGGTGTTTCACGTTCCTTTTCGGTCATCTCGGTCAGCGCGGCATCGGCTTGTGCGGTTTCCCCCAGCCGCACGAGGATGTGCACGAGGAACGCGTGCGCCTCCGTCGTTAGCGGGTGTGCCGCGATGGGCGACCGTCCGGGCAGGCGCCCGGCGGCACGCAGGGCGGCAAGCGCCGCCTCGAGGTGGCCGCGGGCGATCTCGAGGACCCCGCGAACCAGATGGAACGACACTTCTGTCGCCGGCTCGACCTCGGTTGGTTGTCGGCGATGGCGACTGCGGAGGCCAGCGTGGCTGAGCCCGCGGATTCAGATGTCCTGCTTCGCGAGGACCAGGGCGCGGTGTCGGTACATCGGCCACCAGACACGTTCCCCGATGATGAGCAGGCTGGCGGGAACCAGCACCGTGCGCACGAGCAGGGTGTCGAGCAGGACGCCGACGGCGACGGCGATGCCTACTTCGGCAACGGATACGTCCGGGAGCTGGGCGAGGGCGGCGAAGGTGCCCGCCATGACGATTCCAGCGGCAGTGATGACGCCGCCGGTCACGCCGAGCCCGCGTAGGATGCCGGGCCGGGTGCCGATCTGCCCGGCCTCTTCCCGGATGCGGGCGCTCATGAAGATCGTGTAGTCCACTCCGAGCGCGACCAGGAAGATGAAGATGTACAGGGGAAGTTGCGCCTCGATGCCGGAGAAGCCGAAGCCGTAGCGCCAGAGCAGGCTCGACAGTCCGAAGGCGGCGGCGAAGCTGAGTCCGGTGGCGGCGATGAGCACCAATGGCGCGACAATGGCGCGTAGCAGCAGCGCGATGATCACGCCGATGACGACGAGCACCAGCGGAATGATCAGCAGGGCGTCGCGGTTGGCCGCCTGGGTGATGTCGTCCTGGACGGCCGGGTCGCCGCCGACCAGCGAGCTGGGCGCGTCCCGGCCGAGCCGGTCGCGCAGGTTGCCCACGGCTGCGTACCCGCTCGCGCTGTAGGGCGGTACGGACAAGATGACCGAGTAGCTGGCGTAGCCGTGCACCTGGCCGTCCGCTGCCACCGTGGCGACGTCCGGTATGGCCCGTGCCGCGGCGGCGGCCGCGTCCGCCTCGCGCGGCGGGGCCAGGATGATCAGAGGGGCGTTCACCCCTGCCCCGTAGTGTTCGCTGAGCAACTGCGCACCGGTGACGCTGCCGGGGTGCCCTTTCACCTCGGCTAGGGGATCGTTGTTGATGTGCAGGGCGGCCAGGCCGGCCACGGCGGCGCACAGCAGCACCACTGCGACCAGGAAGACCGGCACGGGACGGCGGGCGATCCAGGCGCCGATGCCTGTCCACAGCCGGGAGTCCTCGCGCCCAGGCTGGAGGTGGCGGGGGATGCGCGGCCAGAACGCGGCCCGCCCGGCGATCAGGAGCAGCGCGGGCAGCAGAGTGATCTGGGCGAGCAGGGCGGCGACGATGCTGACGGCGCCGACCGGGCCGAGGCCGTGCAGGGAGGCCGACCGCGCCGCCAGCAGGCAGAGCATGGCGGCGGTGACGGTGCCGGCGGAGGCCAGCAGGGTGGGCAGGGTCGCTCGCAGCGCGGCGGCCATCGCGTCCTCGGCGGCGGCATGGTTGCGGAGTTCTTCCCGGTAACGGTGGATAAGCAGCAGCGCGTAGTCGGTGGCCGCACCTAGGACCAGCACCCGCAGGATCGAGGCCGACAGCGTGCTGACGGTGAGCCCGGCGTCAGCGAGCCCGTGTGCGGCGGACTCAGCGACGATAATCGCCCCGAGCGAGCCGAACAAGGGCAGCAGCCACAAGAAGGGACTGCGGTAGACGACGATGAGGATGACCATGATGATCACGAGGGCGGTGAGCAGCAGGGCATCCTGGGCGTTTCCGCTGACGCCGCTGTCGGTGTTCACCCCGGCCGATCCGGTCACGGCGGCCTGCAGTCCGTCACTGGTACGGACCGCTTGCCGGATGGCCTGCACGGCAGCGGTGTCGGTGCTGGTCTGGCTGGAGGCCGCGGCGGTGATGTACACGGTGAACGCATCGGCCTGCCCGTCGGCCGACCGTTGCGCGCGGCCGGGATCGCCGAGCCCTGGGACGTGACCGGCGAGCCGTTCCACGGCGCTGCGAGCGGCGGCGACCGCCTGCAGGTCCGCTGCCGTCAGGCCGCTATCGCGGACGAACACCACCGTCGCCGCATCGACGTCAGGCTGGCCCGGCGCTTGCTCAAGCTGGACGACCCGCGTGGACGGCGCGGAGGCCGGCAGGTTGGCCGCCGCGGTGCCGTTGGTCGCGCCGGACAGCCCGCGGGCCAGCGGGTAGAGGAAGACGAGGACGAGTACCCAGGCGATCAGCACCGGCCAGCGGAGCCGACGCAGCGTGCGCGGGAAACGGCCGGCCGAGGCCGGGATACGGCGAGCTGCACGGTGACCTCTATGGTCGTCGATTCCTGTTGGCGGCATAAACCCGAGTCTGTTCTGGGCACCGCCGGTGTCGCATCACCCGGATACGTGATTATTTAGCTCGCTGGGCCGCGAGCCGGGCCAGATCCACCCGGGACCGGATGCCTAGCTTGCCGAAGGCGTGCCGCAAGTGGGTATTGATGGTGTCCGGCGACAGGAACAGCTCAGCGGCGGCTTCCCGGTTCGTCAGCCCGCGGGCCACCAGGTCGACCACGGTCAGCTCCGAGGAGGTCAGGCTGCCCCACCCCTGCCGCGGACGGCCGGCGCTGGGCTGCCGTTTCCGCACGCCGTGCCCGCGCAGCGCGGCGCGGACCCGCGCGGTGTCGTGGTGCGCGCCGGCCCGCACGTAGAAGGCATAGGCCCGCTCCAGCTGCTCGACGGCCGCCGCGCTGGTCAGGAACTCAGCGAGGTCCTCGCGGGCGGCCGCTTCAAGAAGCGGGGACTCGCTGCTCTCCGCCTGCCGCACCGCTTCGAGAATGAGCCCCTGATCACGCTCGAGCAAGCCTTGCGCGTGGCAGCCGGCAGCGACGAGGGAGCTGGCCTGCGGGTTCCGGCGTGCCAGATCCTGGGCCCCGGCAGCGAGGACGGCCGCCGCGGCGGTTTCCCCGCCGCGCAGCGCGATCCGCGCGAGCCACGGCAGCCGGTGATGCTGTGTGATCCCGATCGCGTAGCAGCCCGCCTCCACCTGGCCGCAGATCGGCTGCAGAGCCCGGCAGGCCGCAGCTGTGTCGCCGCGTGCGTCGGCGGCCAGGGCCGCGACCCAGTTCCGGTCAAAGAGCAGTCCGGTCTCCTCAGGTGAACCGAACTGGGCCAGAGCTGAGGACGCGGCGTCCGCGTCGCCTTGGCGCAGTGCTACCTCGGCGAGGACAGTAAGAGCGTGCGACCGGTGCCCGGCGTAGTTGAGCTGCTCCGCCGTCGCGACCGCGGTGCGAGCCTCGGCGCGGGCGTCGTCGAACTGACCCTGCTGCAGCAGGTACGAGGCCCGCAGCCACTGGCAGTGCACCAGGAACTCCGCCCGCCCGGCCGCTTCGGCTGCCGCGACGGCCACCTGCAGCCCCGACAGGGCATCCCGGTACCGTCCGTTCACCCCGAGCCCGACGGCGACGAGAGTCTCATGGATCCCGGAGCTGCGCGGCTGCTCACGCCGCCGGGCCACCACGATCCCGGCTTCGGCCCGCTGGAGTGCCTCGGCCATACGTCCGCGGAGCATGGAGTTGAGTATCCGGAGGTAGGTGATGGTGGTGAAATCGAATGACCGGCTGTCATCATCCATGGCCTGGAGGGCAAGGTCGAAGGCCTTATCCGCCTCGTCGCCGTTACCCTCCCAGATCAAGTTCACCTGCTCGCAGGCCACCGCGGTCGCCAGGACGGCCGCGGCGACCCCCGGATCCGTCCGCACGTGGAGGGGCAGCGCGGAAGGGTACGCCTGCTGGCGATCGAATGCCCACGCCTCGCGGAGCTCGAGCTGCAGCTGCGCCTCGACCTGGACAGGCAGCGTGCGCTCGGCGAGGTGACGTTCAGCCAGGGCGAAAGCGTCAGCTCCGCGCCCGGCCAGCGACAGCGCGTGGACCGCGGTGAGCACGGTGGCGGGCCGGCGATCGTCATGCTCGTCAAGCATGTTCAGGGCGGTCAGCGACATGTCCGCGGCTGCCTTGGGAGCGGAGCCGAGTAGCTGAGTAGTCGCCGCCAGCAGAGCGGTCACCGCCTCCTCGTCCCCCGGCCGGGCCCCGATTGCCAGCTGGCCCGCGATCCGGATGAGCGGCGCTCCGGTCCGGCGCAGCGCATCAGCCGCGTCCCGGTGCATCGCCACCCGCACCGAGGCCGGCAAGTTCTCATACACCGCCTGCCGGAGCAGGTCATGGCGGAAGGCCAGCCCGTCGGCGACCTCCACCAGGAACTCGGCCTGCAGCGTTTCCCTGACCGGAGCCAGCAGCTGGCTGGCGGTCTGACCGGTCATCGCTGCCAGCTCGGCCACCGAGAACTCCCGGCCGAGCACCGAGGCTACGTCGA
>JBEKHI010000303.1:0-10519 GCA_050012355.1 Streptosporangiaceae bacterium
CGTGCGCGAGTTTCGGCGAGCGGCGGGGCTGACGCAGCGGCAGTTGGCTGACCGGTCCGGGCTGAGCGTCGCGGCGGTGCGGGATCTGGAGCAAGGCCGCCGGTACCGGCCGCGGCCGGGGTCGCTGGACGCGCTTGCCCGCGCACTGGGCCTGGACGCCGGGCAGTCGGCCACTCTAGGGTCCGCCGCGCGCGCGACGCGCCCGGCTCGCCTGGCACCGGCCGGGACGGGCGCGCCGGCCGGGCACGGCAGCGGGCTGTGGCTAGCGGTACTGGGGCCGCTGGCAGCGTGGCGGGACGGGCGCCCCTTGGAGCTTGGACCGCCGCAGCGGGCCACCGTGCTGATGCAGCTGGCGCTCCAGCCCGGCGAACTGGTGCGCCGCGAGACGATCATTGACACGCTATGGGGGCACCAGCCCCCATCCACCGCGGCCGAGCTGGTGCAGGCGCATGTCAGCAGGCTGCGCCGCATCCTGGACCCGGGAGGCCGGGAGCGGTTGCTGGAACATAGCCCAGCGGGCTACCGGCTGCGCACCGGTACTGATGAGCTGGACGTGATGGCGTTCACCGAGCTGGCCGGGCGGGCCGGGAAGGCTGCGGCGGCGGGAGACCGGGCGGCAGCGTGTGAGCTGTATGCCCAGGCGCTTGAGCTGTGGCGGGGAGAGCCCGCCGCGGACGCACAAGTGCTGCGGGGACATCCGGCGGTGACCGGTCTGGCGCGACGGCGGACGGACGCGGTGCTCGGGTACGCGGATGCGGCCTGCGAGCTGGGCTGGCATCAGCGGGTGCTTCCGCTGCTGGAGGCGCTAGCGCAGGAGCTGCCGCTGGAGGAACGGGTAAACGCGCGGCTAATGGTGGCCCTGGCCGGGGCCGGGCAACAGGCGGCCGCCATCGAAGTATTCGAGGGACTGCGGCGGCGGCTGGACGAAGAACTGGGGGTTCGCCCTGGTGCGGAGCTCACCGCCGCTCACCAGCGGGTGCTGCGCCAGGACATCCCAGCGGAGGCGGTAACGAGCACGCCAGACAAACACGGCGGGCCGGTGTCCACGCCAGGGGTGGTCTACTCGCTGCCCCCGGATACCGCGGTGTTCACCGGTCGGCAGGCGGAACTGGACCGCATCACCGCCACGGTCACTACCGCCGCCGCATCCGGCGGGGTGGTGGCGATCCACGCGATCGGCGGGATGCCGGGGGTCGGCAAGACCGCACTGGCGGTACACGCCGCGCATGTGCTGACCGACCAGTTCCCGGACCGGCAGCTGTTCATCAGCCTGCATGCTCACACCCCTGGCCAGTCCCCGGTCACCCCGGAGGCGGCGCTGGCCGGGCTGCTGGCCGCCGTCGGCGTCGACGCCCGGTACCTGCCCCCCGACCTGGCCGGGCGGACCGCGTTGTGGCGGGACCGGATGGCCGGGCAGAAAGCGCTGCTGGTGCTGGACAACGCGGCCAGCAGCGCCCAGGTCACCCCGCTGCTGCTGGGTGGCGACGGCTGCCTGGTGCTGGTCACCAGCCGCCGCCACCTCGGCGATCTGCCCGGGGCCACCGCCTCGGTGCTGTTGCCGGTGCTGGCAGCGGCGGAGGCACAGGACATGTTCGTGCGGCTGGCTCCCCGCGCCGCTGACGGCCCGGCCGGGACCATCGCCGAGCTGGCGGAGCTGGCTGGCTTCCTGCCGCTGGCCATCTCGTTGCTGGCCCGGGTCTACGCCCGGCACCCGTCCTGGACGCTAGCGGACCTGGCCGCCGAGACCCGAGCAGGCCTGCTCACTCTGGCCGCCGAACGCGACAGCGTCGCCGCCGCGTTCGCGGTGTCCTACCGGTATCTGGATCCTGCCCGCCAGCAGTTCTTCCGGTTCCTGGGCCTGCACCCGGGCACCACCATCGATAGCTACGCCGCCGCCGCGCTGGCCGGGTTGCCCGTGTCCGAGGCCGCCGGGCAACTCGATGCACTGCACGCCGAGGGACTGCTCACCGAGGCCGGCCGTCGCCGCTATAGCATGCACGACCTGATCCGCCGCTACGCTCGCGACCTGGCCGCCACCGACCCGCCCGCCACTCGCGAGCAGGCACTAGAGCGGCTGCTGGACTACTACCAGTACACCGCCGCCCAGTCCGAGAGGCTCCTCGCCGATCAGGCCCGTCCCGGTCCCGACGCGGCCCCGCAGCTGGTCCCGGCCGCCATCCCGGACCTGACCGACAGCACCCAGGCACTGACGTGGGCGCGGACCGAACGCGTCAACCTGCTAGCCTGCCTGGACCACGCCACCGCGACCGGGCAGCACGCTCGGATCATCGCCCTCACCGCTGGCACGGCATCCCTGCTACGCCACGATGGCCCCTGGACCACCGCAATCACCCGGCACACCACCGCCATCACAGTCGCCCGGCACCTCGGGGACCGGCTCGGCCAAGCGAACGCCCTGACCGACCTGGCGGAAGTGCAGCGGCTGGCCGGGGATTATGGCGGTGCGGTTGAGGCGCTGGAGGAGTCGCTGGACATTTCCCGTGATGTCGGGAACCGGATCGGTCACGTCGGCGCGCTCACCGGGTTGGGCGCTGTTCGGCTGCTGACTGGGGACTACGGCAGGGCGGTTGATGCGCTGGAGGAAGCGCTGGGTATCTCTCGTGATACCGGGAACCGGATCGGTCAGGCCAGAGCCCTCACCTACCTGGGGGATGTCCGAATGCTGACTGGAGATTACGGCGGTGCGGTTGAGGCGCTGGAGGAGGCGCTGGGCATCTTCCGTGACATTGGCAACCGGACCGATCAGGCCAGAGCCCTCACGTATCTGGGCGCGGTGCGGCGGATGGCCGGGGATTACCGCGCTGCGGCCGAGGCGCTAAAGGAAGCGCTGAGCATCTCCCGCGAGGTCGGCAACCGGATGCGTCAGGCTGGTGCCCTCACCGGCCTGGGGGTTGTGCGGCGCATGGCCGGGGATTACGGCGGTGCGGTTGAGGCGCTGGAGGAGGCGCTGGGTATCTCTCGTGATATCGGCAACCGGACCGATCAGGCCGGCGCCCTCACGTATCTGGGGGCTGTGCGGCGGATGACAGGAGACTACGCCGGCGCGGCCAACGCGCTGGAGGAGGCGCTGGGCATCTACCGTGACACCGGCGACCGGGGCGGCGAGGCCGAGACCCTTAATGAGGCAGGAACGGTGCACCGGCTCCGCGGTGACCCCGGCAAGGCCGAGCAGTACCACCGGCAGGCCCTGGACCTAGCCCGCGAAATAACCAGTCCCTGGGACGAAGCTCACGCGCTGGCCGGGCTGGGTCGCTGCGCTCTAGCCGACGGCCGCGCCGCCGACGCGGCCGCGGCCTTGCGCCAAGCACGAGACATCTTTCAGCGGATCGGTGCGCCCGAGACCACCGACGTCGCCGCCGAGCTGGAAAGCCTCACAGGACCCGGACCGGCGGCATAGCAGACGCCCGGACGGCGATAGCTCCGGCGTATCGGATCAAACGTTATACCATGCTGCTGTGGTGATGTGGTTTCAGTTCCTGCGCACCGAAGATCTCGACTGCCCGCTGGCTCTCGGCACCGCGACCCCCCGGCTGAGCTGGGTCCTGGCCAGCGACGAGCGCGACGCCCATCAGGTGGCCTATGAGGTAAGAGCCGCGTCGAGCGCCGCGCTGCTCAAGCAGGACCAACCAGACCTGTGGGACACCGGCCGAATCGAAGGCCAGTCCCAAGCGGCCCGCTACGCGGGCGCCCCGCTGCGCTCCCGCCAGCGCGTCTACTGGCAGGCCCGAGTCTGGCGGGGCAGCTCACCGCGGTCGATGTCACATCGACCGTGCTCTATGCCGGTCGATGTCACATCGACCGCGTTGGTGACGAGCCCGGTGCGGTGGTTTGAGACGGGGCTGCTGAGCGCGGCGGACTGGGCCGCGCGGTGGGTTACGCATCCGGCGTGGGTGGGGGGCGAGTCGGCGGCGGGGGACCGGGTGAGTGCCGGGGACGCTGGGAACGGTGGGGGCGTCACCGCTGACGGTGGGGGTGCGGCTGAGGGGGCGGGGCTGCCGGTGGTTAGGCGCGACTTCACGCTGGACGCGGCACCGGACTCGGCGCGGCTTTATGTGGCTGGGGTCGGGGTATACGTGGCGCGGATCAATGGGGTTCCGGTTACCGATGCGGTGCTTGAACCGCCGTACAGCGACTTTCGCTACTCGGTGGACTACTCCGCCCACGACGTCACCACGCTGCTCCATCCGGGGCCGAACACGCTGACTCTCTCCCTCGGGACCGGTATCGCCGACGTGCGCCACCTGCCGGACCGCTATACGAAGTTCACCGGCACCCAGCAGCGTCCGTGCGCGATCGCCCAGCTTGAGATCGCGGGCACGCTCGCGGTTGCTTCGGACGGGACCTGGCGGGCCGGACTCGGCCCGGTCCGGCGGTCGCACTGGTACGGCGGCGAGGACCACGACGCGCGGCTCGCGGGCGGTACCGACTGGTGCGGTGCCGCCGAGGTTCGCTACGCGCCGGAACTGTGCGCGCGGCAGGCCCCGCCAATCAGGGTGACCGAGACCATCGAACCGGTGGCGATGACCGAGCCGGAAGCGGGGGTGCGGGTCTTCGACCTCGGCACCAACATCGCCGGCTGGCCGCTGCTGACGACCGGTGCCACCTCGCCCGGCGAGACCATCACGCTACGGCCGGGGGAACTGCTCGATGACACCGGGCACGTCAGCCAGCGAAACACGGGATGGCCCATCTTCGACAGCTACACCTCGGCCGGGGACGCGGGGAGCTGGCATCCGGAGTTCACGTATCACGGGTTCCGCTACATCCAGGTGCATGGTCCAGCCGCGAACGTCGAGGGGCTGGTGCTGCGGGCCGATAACGAGGCGACCGGCTCGTTCAGCTGCTCGGATGACCTGCTCAACCGGATCCACACGATCATCGACCGGGCGGTCAAGGGCAACATGTTCAGCGTGCTGACCGACTGCCCGCACCGGGAGAAGCTCGGGTGGCTGGAGCAGGCACACCTGCTGTTTGGCGTGGTCAGCAACGGCTACGACGTCGCGGCCTACTACCGCGACTTCATGCGCCGGATCGCGGCGGCGCAACTGCCCAGTGGCATGGTGCCCACTACCGCTCCCGAGTACGTGGTCTTCGACGCCGAGCTGGCGGACTTCCGCGACGACGTGAACTGGGGCCGGGCGATCGTGGACGTGCCCTGGCAGCTCTACCGGACCTACGGTGACGATCACGTGCTCGCCGAGTACTACCCGGCGATGCGCCGTTACGTCGGCTACCTGGAATCGCGCGCCGACGACGGGGTCCTCGACCTAGGGCTCGGCGACTGGATCGCGACCGAGTCCTCTACCCCGCGAGCGATCGCCGCGACCTGGGGATACTGGCGGACCGTGAGCACGCTCGCCCGGATCGCGGAGGTGCTTGGCCGGGGGAGTGAGCCGCGACGTTATGGTCAAATGGCGACGCACGTTCGTGCGGCGTTCCAGCGGATCTACCAGCCCGGCCGAAGTCAGGCCTGCGATGTGTTCGCGCTGGATATGGGGATCGATGCGCTGGACAGCCTGGTCGCGGCCATCGAGGATCACCTGGCCGTCGGGGAGATCGCGCTGCCCGTGGCGCTGCGGGTGCTCGCCGCCGCCGGACGGCACGATCTCATCCACCGGATCGCGACGCGGACCGATCACCCCAGCTACGGGTACCAGGTTGAGCACGGGGCGACGGCGCTGACCGAGGCGTGGGACGGGCCGACTCGGGGGATGTCGCAGAACCATTTCATGCTCGGCGCGATCGACGAGTGGTTCTACAGCGGACTGGCCGGCATCGGGCAGGCCGCGGATTCGTGCGGGTTCCGGCGTGCGGTGATCGAGCCCGCGCTGGTGGACGGGGTCGACCGAGTCGCGGCCGCCATCGGCACGCCGGTCGGCCGGCTCGGCGTGTCCTGGCGGCGGGTCGGCGATGGCGTCGAGGTTGAGGTCGAGGTGCCGGTCGGGGCGGAAGCGGAGCTACGCCTGCCGGGTGCGGCGCCGCGGGTGGTGGGGTCAGGGAAGTGGGTGCTGCGGTGCCCCGGTGCGGCATTCGGGACATAATGTGCGGCCGTGGTTCTACTACGGCGCTATCGATGGCCCATCGCTGGGGGTTGCGGCAGCCCGTTCTGTGAAGACCCGGACGTCCCAGCTGGCGAGTTCGAAGGGCTGGCCGTGGCGAACGGGTTCGCTGGTGGCGACGTCGGCTAGCTCGCCGGGGGCCGTCAGTTCGACGGGGTCCCAGGACCAGTTGTGCACGAACCAGAGTCGGCTCCCGGCGGCGTTGCGGGCTGAGGTCACCGTGACGGAGGCAGGCATGTCGGCCCAGGCCGAGGGCTGCGCTACGTGGCGGGCCAGCGCCATCGCGAGGGCGTCGTCGGGGAGAGTGCCCACGTAGGTGACCCGGCCGTTCCCGTGTGGCCTGGTGGTTACCGCGGGCCAGCGGCCGAAGTGCGGGTGCTCGTACCAAGCCAGCGGCTCCGCGTCGTCGGCGATGAGCCCATCCGCCCATTCGGTCGCGTGGGCGCCCTCGCCGAATCCCGTCACCGGCAGCGGTGAGCGCAGGTTGGAGAATTCCAGGCAGCGGACTCCGGCCAGGGCGAGCCCGGCCGAGACCCGCGCGCACGCCTCCTCGTCCGCGTACCCGGTGCGGAAGGTCACCACCAGGTGGCCGCCGGCCCGCGCGTAGCCGTCCAGCAGGTCCAGTGTGGCATCGTCGGCGATGTAGAGCGCGGGGACGACCAGCACGCGGGCGCTGAGCTGCGGAAGCCGTTTGACGTCGACGACCTCAGCCTGGCAGCCGATGTCGAAGAAGCCCTTGTAGAACGCGCCGAAGATCCGCTCATAAGAACGCGAGCCCCCCAGTGGCGGCTGGAACTCCATCGCCCACTGGCTGTCCCGCGAGTACAGGAACGTGACATCGGTGTCTGGCCGCAGGCCCTCCAGGTGCGGCGCCGCCGCGCGCAGTTCGCTGCCCAGGCGCCGTACCTCCTCGTAGACGCGGCCAGGCTCGAGCGAGTGGCCGAGCACGCCGCCCCAGTAGGTCTCGCAGCCATAGTGCAGCGTGTGCCAGTGCCAGTACTCAACCATCCGGGCCCCGCGGGCGATCAGCGCCCAGGCGACCTGGCGGAGCTGACCGTCGTACGGCGGGAAGTTGTAGTGCGAGCCGCCGATCGAGGTGGCGCCGGTCTCGGTGACCAGGAAGAGCTCCTGCCGCGATCCGCGCATCCGGTCCGCGTCCAGGTACAGCCGCCACGTCCCCTGCCCGATCCACGGCGAGTCGTTCCGGCGGCTGGGGTCCGGCAGCGCGAGCTCGTCCTGGACCCCGAAGTAGGTGTTCCCCGCGGTCACGTCAAGCACGGCGGTCAGCGCCGCGTCGTCCACCCCGGCCCGCTGGTACGCGAGGCAGGTGGTGACGAACTGGTCAGGCCGCTTGAGCTCGCGGACGATCCTGGCCTGCCAGCCGATGTACTCGGTTACCAATTCGGCCTGGTAGCGCCGCCAGGCGAGATCGTAGGACGGCGTGGTGTTGCCGAGCGGCCGCCACAGCTCCTCCCAGCCGGACAGCCGGTGTGACCAGTAGGTCAGGCCCCAGCGGCGGTTGAGTTCGTCAACCGTTCCGTACCGCTGCCGCAGCCAGGCCACGAACCCGGCGAAAACCGTCTCGTTGTACAGCAGGACCGGGCCAGGCTCGTTGTCCACCTGGTATCCGATGACCGCGGGGTGATCGGCGTACCTACTCACGATGGCACGCACCACCCGCTCGGCGTAGCGGCGGAATACCGGGTTCGTGAAGTCGATCTCCTGCCGGCCGCCCCAGGGGACTGGTGTCCCGTCCGCGCGTCGCGCCGCGATCTCCGGGTGCGCGCGCTGCAGCCAGGGCGGGATCGCGTAGGTCGGGGTCCCGAGGAGCACCCGGATGCCGCGTTCGTGCGCCCCGTCGAGCACCGGGGCCAGCCAGTCAAGGTCGAAGACGCCGTCCGAAGGTTCCCACGTCGACCACACCGACTCGCCGACCCTGATCACGGTGAAACCAGCCTCGGCCATCAGGTCCAGGTCCTCCGCGAGCCGGTCTGCTGGCTGGTACTCGTGGTAATAAGCGGCACCGAAATCGATCACTGGCGACCTCTCATCAATTGGTATAACGTTTTATCATGATGTCATACCAGCCGACCTGGGAGTCGCTGCGCACACACCGCATTCCGGAGTGGTTCCGGGACGCGAAGTTCGGCATCTGGGCGCACTGGGGACCGCAGTCGGTGGCGACGTCAGGCGACTGGTACGCCCGGCACCTGTACGGGCCCTACGAAGGGACCGAGGACTGGGAGCACCCGCGGGTCGACCGGCAGGCACGACTGCACAGGGAACGGTACGGGCACCCGTCGGTGTTCGGGCACAAGGACATCTGCAACCGGTGGCGGGCGGAGCGATTCGATCCCGCTGAGCTGATGGACCTGTACCGGCGGACCGGCGCGCGGTACTTCGTCGCGCTCGCGGCGCACTGCGACAACTTCGACCTGTGGAACTCGGCGCACCAGCCGTGGAACTCGGTGAACGTCGGCCCGCGATCGGACATCGTCGCGCGGTGGGCGGCAGCGGCCCGCGAGGAAGGGCTCAGGTTCGGGGTGAGCATGCACGCGGGTTCGTGGACCTGGCGCTGGCTGAACGCCGCGTTCGGCTCCGACGACGGCGGCCGGTTCGACGGGCACCTGACCGCGGCGGACGGCAAGGGCACCTGGTGGGAGGGGCTGGACCCGGCGGACCTGTACGACCGGGTACGGCGGCCCGGCGAGCCGCCTGACCAGGACTTTGTCGACGGCTTCTACGCGCGCCTGCGTGATCTGGTGCACGGGTTCCGCCCCGATCTGGTGTTGCTCGACGACGCCAGGTTCCCGTTCGACGCGGGCAGTGTCTGCGAGGCGGTCCCGCCATCACCGCGTGGCCTTGAGTTCGCCGCCGACTACTACAACCTGTGCGCGGACGGGGTGGTCGACATCAAGAACGTGCCGTCATCGGACCGGGAGGCGGTGCTGCTGGACATCGAACGGCATCTTCCCGCCGCCGTCGAGGACGCGCCGTGGCAGCTGGAGACCAGCATCGGCGACTGGTTTTACAGCACCAGGGAGACCTACAAGCCGGCCAGGCAGATCGTCCAGTTGCTGTGCGACACGGTGAGCAAGAACGGGTCCATGCTGCTGAACGTGGTGCAGCGTCCGGACGGGACGATCGACGACGAGTGCCGGTCCGCCCTGGAGGAGATCGGTGACTGGCTGGCCATCAATGGCGAGGCGATCTACCAGACCAGGCCGTGGCACACCCATGGTGAGGGCCCGACCGAGGCGGCTCGCGAAGCGTACGGCGGCGACGGCGCCGAGGTCATGGCCCGCGAAGCCGACCTGCCGTACACGGCGAGCGACGTCAGGTTCACCCAGCTCGGGAACGATGTTTACGCGACGCTGCTCGGCTGGCCGTCCGATGGCGTCGCGGACATCGTGAGCCTCGGGCGGGACGCGGGGCTGCTTCGTGAGGAGCCCCGAGCGGTCTCGCTGCTCGGCTTTGGCGAGGTGCGGTGGCGGCGCGAGGCGGGGGCACTACGGGTGCTGCTGCCCGCTCAGCCCCCGGTCGCGCCGTGCGGCGTGCTGAAGGTGACCTGAAAGCTTCGCTCGCGGGGTTGTAGCTGGTACTGGGGGAGTACACCGGGGCCGCAGGAGGCGGAGCCGAGGCCGTTCTGACCGCAGTCGAGGTTCACGAAGACCCGGTCCTTCGCGATGAGGTCGCTTGTGTGGGTGGCCCGGTCGAGGTCCTCACTGGTCCACGGGCGGACGGTGAGGTTGAACGTGGGGGCGCCGGTGATGCGGAGTACGTTGCCGAGTTCCGCCCAGCGGACGTCCATCCGGTTCCCGTTCTCCTGTGGCCGCACGTACGGTGTCTGCAGTCCGGCCACGGTTGACCGGAACAGGCCGACGCGGGCCGCCTGACAGCTGTCCGGGTACGCCTCGCCCGGCCCGCGGCCGAACCATCGCACGTCCTGGAATGTAGCCGGGAGCGCGAGGCGGACTCCCAGCCGGGGCAGCGGGAAATCCCAGGGCCCATCGGGCGTGACGTGCACCGCCAGCGTCAGTCCTTGGCCGGCCGGTGTCCACCGGTAGGTGACGAAGAGCCCGGTGCCGGTCGACGTGCCGCCTGCCCGGGTGTGTACCTCGATCGCGTCGTCTTTCGCGGTCACGTCGATCGTCCGGTGCCGTAGCCGGTCCAGGCCCGCCGCGCGCCACCGCTTGGCCGGACCCGAGTCGCCCATCCCGATGTCATTGTCGGTCGGCGCCCGCCACACGTCGACCACCGGCCCGTCGAGCTTGAGTTCGCCGAACCGCGTGAGCGTCCCCGTGCGTGTGTCGAAGGTCCCCGCGCCCAGCCGCAGCTGGGCCCGGTCGGACGGAGCGCGGTCGGACGGAGCGCGGTCGGACGGAGCGCGGTCGGACGGAGCGCGGTCGGACGGAGCGCGGTCGGACGGAGCGCGGTCG
>JBEKHI010000304.1:0-10486 GCA_050012355.1 Streptosporangiaceae bacterium
TTGACGAGGCCACCGAATTGCTCGACATCTGGGTTGGAGTGGCCCGCGAGCGGGAGTTCGGGCAGCTTAAGAACCATTCGCTGGTCACCCTGCTGGACCAGGTTCGCGAGCACCGGCTGCTGCTGCGGGACACGCACTTCCCGGCCCCGCCGCCCACGGCGGAAGAGCAGACGGTGTGGGCGAGGTTCCGGGTCGCGGTCACCGACGCCGAGATCGCCCGGCTCGGCCCGTTCCTGCACGAGCTGCGCGAACGGCTCAACGACGACAGCTCGGCCCGGCGGCTGCTGGTGCGCACCGCGCCGCAGGGCCCGCTGCACGAGATTCCGATCGGTTTCCCTGACCGGCACGCGGAGCACGGCGAGGAACTGGTCCCGGCTAACCACCTGGACGTGGTCGCCATGGCCCCGGCCGCCCGTCACCGCTGGCGGGTTCTCGCCATCTGCGCCGACGCGCAAACCGGCATCGAGCACGACATCCTCTCGGCCATCGCCAAGGCCGCGCCGAAGCTCCGGCTCGCCGCGCTGTCACACGCCGTGCTGCATGGCACGACCGTGCTGCTCATGCTCGGCCATCAGAGCTCGGCTTCCGGAGACGATTCGTCGCTCGCGGACGTCTTTTCCGGCACCGGTATCCAGGTGGCGGTGGACGAGTGGCAGACCTCCGCCCAGCTCGGCCGTACCGGACCCGAGCCGCTGCTCCGGGTGCGGGCTAGGTCGCAGGACCGGCCGGGCATGTTGCTTGGCGTGCTGAACGCGTTGCGGCCCACGCTGCGCGCGATCCTGCCTGGGGAGGAGGATCCCTACGGCGCCGTTTGGCATGCGCAGCTCACCGTCTCCGCCGGACGCGCCACCACCGCCAGGATTATCATCCGGCTCCAGGTCCCCGAGGAGACCGTCGAGCACTGGGGCGGGGCCGAGTACGGCGAGATCGAACGAGACGCCAGGTCAGGGGCGCTGGCGGCGGCCGCCGAGCACCCGGCCAACGGCCCGGAGTACGGTGCCCCGGAGAACACCGTGATCACCGTGAACCTGATCCGGGCGTTACGGGCGGCGGGATGCCCTTCGGCTCGTCATCCGCGGCTAAAGCCCAGGTGCACGCGTCACGCTTCCCGTGACATCAGCTGGTTCCGCACCTGATGACTGATTAGCAACGGCTGGACACCATAATGCCCCGCTACCTCCTCAAGATCCTCCTCTGTCGCGTAGCGAGGATCGACGCCAAGCCGCTCGGCGATCCCAGCGGCGGGGGCGAGCAACTCCGCCGCAAACGCACGCTCGGTCTTAAGGCGATCCGTATACGCTCCGGTCACGACGAAGTAATGACCAGGCTCCCAGACGAAGTGCCACATGCTGCGAGCTAGCGAGAAGCGCTGAGCAGACACCCCGGTTCGCCTGCCCAGAGCAGCGACAGGAATCCCGTGCTCATTGGTCCCGCCAAGCACGAGCAACTCGCTGTCGGGCGACTCCCGGTGCACGCTGGACACGTAGTTGTCAATCTTAAACTTGTCTAGCGGTCCGACTCTCGAAGCCACCCGCAGGCGCCGCGCTTGCGCCCAGCCAAGTTCCCATGGCTGATCTGCTCTCCCAAGCGACTGGTCGACTCCATCGTTGAGTCCGGCGATCTCAAGGCGGCCAGCCAAGGAAACAGGCAAAGACCGTATTTCTTCGCTAAGCCGGATGATCCAGTCCAGGGAAAGGCTAAGGCTCCCCGGATCCGCAGCGTCTACCAAGTCCCCAAACACACCGGTGGGAAGAGCTTCGGCGGCACGCAGGATCGTTGATTCGTACTCCTCAGGCATTGAATACGGATCGAGTCCAAGCCTTGCAGCCGCCTTGCAGTACTCCGCTTCCTCCTCATCCGTCTGAAGGATCTCGATCCATTCCTTCTCAAGCGAGGTTCCGTTGATCCCTTGTTCCTTGAGCCGGGTGATGACCCCTGAGACCATCCTGCCTAGCTCCAGGGTCACCGAATAGCTATCAACGCGCAGGTCCCCCCACGAGATGAACGTGATCGGCCAGTCCGGATTCGCGACAGAATCAGGCAGCCAGGAAAGGCGGGTCCACTGGTTTCCCTCAGGGACGATCCAAAGATCGGGCCAGGCGAAACCGTCGCCACTAGCCCTCACAGAATGCCGATCCCGCTGGATCCGCGGCAGGTTCGTGAAGCCTCCAGTCCCGAGTTCGGTCATACGACCCAGAACCTTCGCCGGACGCGAATCCGCTTGCAAGAACCACCAGTTGTAGGCCACCCATTCCGCCAGCGGGTACAGCGGACAGTAAATAGATCGCCTGGCACTCCCTGATGCTCGGTCCTCGACGAGCGTGGCCCACTGGTCTCCTGCACGTATCTCAACGCGTGCCCAAGTCGCCCGGTGCTCAGGAGCTTGGACCGTGGGTGCGGCCTCCCACTCCCACTCCAGCTTCAGGCCGACCTCAGTCATCAAGGCCCTCCGGTTCCTCACCAGGTCCCAGCGGGTAGCCCTTGTAGTGGCCTTGCACCGAGTTGACCAGTCTGGCCTCGTAGACAGCGGCTTCACGCTTGCACCAGGCGTACCTGGGGAAGTCACCCTCCCAAGGAGTCCCGACATGCCCTACCGTTATGGCCTCCCGGAGCCAGCGCGTCAATTCTTCCGGGTCAGCCAGTTTCGGATCGCACTTGGACGCATCCGCACGCAGCCTCGGCGCTCCGGCAAATGACGGGAAGTTCTTGTGCTCGCTACTCCCTATATACGAAGCACGGTCAGCGAGTTCGTGCAGGTCAACACCCGCCGGTGGCGGCACAAGGGCCCTCCGTTGCGGTCGTCGACGCTTGGCTGCGCGCATGCTGCGATTATCGCTCATGCGACGGTCTTATGTAACGGGCGGTGAGCTTTCAGCAGGTCGGCGTTCATCCGGGAGATGGTGGCTAGCGGGATGCCCTTGGGGCAGACGGTGGCGCAAACCCCGGTGTTGGTGCAGCCGCCGAACCCCTCGGCGTCCATCTGCTCCACCATCGCGGCCACCCGGTCGTAGCGCTCGGGCTGGCCCTGCGGCATTAGCCCGAGGTGCGTCACCTTGGCGGCGGTGAACAGCATCGCCGACGCGTTCGGGCAGGCGGCCGCGCAGGCGCCGCAGCCGATGCAGGTGGCCGCGTCGAACGCGTTTGTGGCGTCCGCATGGGACACCGGGATGGCGGCGGCCTCCGGTGCCGAGCCGGTCGGTGCGCTGACGTAGCCGCCCGCCTGGATGATCCGGTCGAACGCGGACCGGTCGACCACCAGGTCCCTGAGCACCGGAAACGCCCGTGCTCGCCAGGGTTCCACCACGATCGTGTCACCGTCGCTGAAGTGCCGCATGTACAGCTGGCAGGTGGTCGTCGCCTTCTCCGGCCCGTGCGGGATGCCGTTGATCACCATCGAGCACATGCCGCAGATGCCCTCGCGGCAGTCGTGGTCGAACGCGACGGGCTCTTCGTCTATTGCGATGAGGCCTTCGTTGAGCACGTCCATCATCTCGAGGAACGACATGTCCGGCTCGATGTCGTCGAGCGGGTAGTCGGCGAACCGGCCTTTATCGGCGTTGTCATGCTGTCGCCAGACGCGGATCGTGAGCTTCATTTGTAGGACCTCTGTGTCAGGTGGACGTACTCGTACTCGAGCGGTTCCTTGTGCAGTACCGGGGTCTCTCCGTACTCCCAGGCGCCGACATAGGCGAAGTGCTCGTCGTCGCGCAGCGCCTCGCCATCGGCGCTCTGGTGCTCCGCGCGGAAGTGACCGCCGCAGGACTCCTCGCGGTGCAGCGCGTCAATGCACATCAACTCGCCCAGCTCAAGGAAGTCGGCGACCCTTCCCGCTTTCTCCAGCGTCTGGTTGAGCTCGCTTCCGGTACCGGTGACCTTGAGCCGTTGCCAGAACTCTTCTCGCAGGCTCCTGATCTCGTCGATCGCCTTGGTGAGGCCCTCCGCGGTGCGCTCCATGCCGCAGTACTCCCACATGATCCGGCCGAGTTCACGGTGGAAGGAGTCCGGCGAGCGGTCGCCGTTGATTTTCAGCAGCTTTTCGATGCGGTTTCTGACCGCGTTCTCGGCGTCCTTGACGTCTTCCTCGTCGGGTGCGGGGAACGGGCCTTGCGCGAGGTAGGCACTGATCGTGTTCGGCAACACGAAGTAGCCGTCGGCCAGGCCCTGCATCAGCGCGCTGGCGCCGAGCCGGTTCGCGCCGTGGTCGGAGAAGTTCGCCTCGCCGATCACGAACAGGCCCTCGATCGTGGACTGCAGGTCGTAGTCCACCCACAACCCGCCCATCGTGTAGTGCACGGCGGGATAGATGCGCATCGGCTGCTGGTACGGGTTCTCCCCGGTGATGCGCTCGTACATCTCGAACAGGTTCCCGTACTTGGCCGCTACGGCGGTTTGGCCAAGCCGCTCGATCGCGTCTTTGAAGTCCAGGTAGACGCCACGGCCGCCGGGGCCGACTCCGCGGCCCTCGTCGCAGACGTTCTTGGCCGCGCGGCTCGCGATATCGCGCGGGACAAGGTTCCCGAAAGACGGATATATGCGCTCAAGGTAGTAATCGCGGTCGGCCTCGGGGATGTCTGCTGGCTTCCGGTCGTCGTTGGCCTTTTGCGGCACCCAGACGCGGCCGTCGTTGCGCAGCGACTCCGACATCAGGGTCAGCTTGGACTGGTGGTCGCCGCTGACCGGGATGCAGGTCGGGTGGATCTGCGTGTAGCAGGGGTTGGCGAACAGCGCGCCCTTACGGTGCGCCCGCCAGGTGGCGGTGACGTTGCATCCCTTGGCGTTGGTCGAGAGGAAGAAGACGTTCCCGTAACCGCCGCTGGCCAGCACCACCGCGTCCGCTAGGTGGGTCTCGATCTCGCCGCTCACCATGTCGCGGACCACGATGCCACGCGCTTTCCCGTTGCTGATGATCAGCTCGAGCATCTCGTGCCTTGGGTACATGGTGACGGCGCCGGCCGCGATCTGCCGCTCGAGCGCCTGGTAGGCGCCGAGCAGCAGTTGCTGGCCGGTCTGGCCCCGCGCGTAGAAGGTCCGGCTCACCTGGACCCCGCCGAACGACCTGGTGTCCAGCAGGCCGCCGTAGTCGCGGGCGAACGGGACGCCCTGCGCGACGCACTGGTCGATGATCTCGGTGCTCACCTGGGCTAGCCGGTAGACGTTCGACTCGCGCGACCGGTAGTCACCGCCCTTGACCGTGTCGTAGAACAGCCGCTGGATCGAGTCGCCGTCGTTGCGATAGTTCTTGGCAGCGTTGATGCCACCTTGCGCCGCGACGCTGTGCGCCCTTCTTGGCGAGTCTTGATAGCAGAAAGATTTCACTTGGTAGCCGGCTTCACCGAGTGTCGCGGCGGCGGATCCGCCCGCGAGGCCGGTGCCGACGACGATGACCTTCAGCTTGCGGCGGTTGGCCGGGTTGACGATCTTGCCTTCGAAGCGGCGCTTATCCCAGCGCTGCTCGATGGGCCCCTCGGGGGCCTTGGGGTCGTGTATGGGGTCGCCGGTTACGTACATCAGTGCACCACTCCGATCACGACGCCGAACGGGACGGCGAGGAACCCGCCGATGAGGACGGTTGCGAAGGCGATCGCGAAGATGTTGATGGCCTGCTGCCGCCGCGCGGTGTTCCTGCCGAGGGTCGCCGTGGCGCTCCACACCCCGTGCCGGATGTGCAATCCGAGGATCAGCAGGCAAATGACGTAGAACGCCGTGACCCACGGGTTCTTGAAGTCGGCCACCACGTTGTCGTAAGGGTCACCGGCGATGCCCTTGGGGTTAACCACCCGGAACGTCAGGTCCAGCAGGTGGTAGACGATGAACAGGAAGACGAGGATCGCGCCGGTCCGCACCGTGCGGCTCGCGTAACTCTGCTTGGGCCGGCCGCCCGCGTACTTGACCGGGCGGGCGCGGCGGGCACGGAGCGCCAGTTCCACGGCGGAGCCGATGTGCAGCGCCACGCTGATCCCGAGGACTGCCCCGATCACGATTAGCAGCGTGTTGTGCGGCAGTGCGGGGGCTCCGGCGGTGGACAGCCAGGCGGCATAGTTGTTGTAATCGGCCCGTCCGAGGAAGATCTTCAGGTTCCCGAGCATGTGTGCGATCAGGAACAGCATGAAGACGATCCCGGTGACGGCCATCACGGCCTTCTTGCCGATCGTCGTCCGGTACAGGCTGAGCAGCTGGGAGCCGTTTCTGGGCTTCGAGGAGGTCGTCACCAGGCGTGGTTTGTCCTGGGCGCGGGGTGGGGCGGCCATGGTCTGACCGTAAGAGCCCGTCCACGGTGCCGTCTAATCTATGAAAGTAGTCGTCTCCATAGCCATAAGCTATGAAGCGTGCAAATACAGCAGCTTCGGTATTTCCTGGCGGTGGCCGAGGTGAGGCATTTCACGCGGGCCGCGTCACGGTTGCGGGTTGCCCAGCCGTCGCTGTCCAAGCAGATCTCGGCGCTGGAGTCCTCGCTCGGGACTCCCCTGTTCAGCCGGGCTCGGGGCAACGTGACGCTGACGCCCGCGGGCGAGGCGCTGCTGCCGCTGGCCAGGCGGATCCTGGCCGACGTGGATACGGCCCACCGGGAGGTGCAGGACCTGACCGGGCTGCGCCGGGGGCGGATTCGCATTGGTGCCACACCGTCGCTGCTTGGGTCTTTGCTGGCCGACGCGCTCGCTCGATTTCACACGGAGTTCCCGGGCATCGAGATGTTCGTCGCCCAGGGCGGCTCCCGCGATCTGGTTGGCGACCTGGCTCTTGGTGAGCTTGACCTCGCGGTGATCGTGCTGCCACTGCAGACCGGCGACCCCTCGCTTGAGACGCTGCCGATCCTGCAGGAGGAGCTGATGATCGCCGCGCCGCCTGCTTCTCCCCCGCCGCACCGGGGCCGGTACGTGCGTATCTCCGATCTGGCGTCGCATCGGCTCGTCATGTTCCGCCAGGGCTATGACCTGCGGGAATCGACCATCGCGGCGTGGCGCGGGGCGGGCCTTGAGCCGCGGTTCTCGATCGAGGGTGGCGAGATGGACGCGGTACTGCATTTTGTCGAGGCGGGGCTTGGCCTGGCCGTGGTCCCGTCCATGGTGCTGCCGGGCAGGCCAGGCCTGGCCGGGTACCCGATCGCGCCGCCCGGGCTGCGGCGGACCATCGCGCTGGCCCACCGCAAGGACGTACACCCGACGCGGGCGGCCTGGATGTTCCGCGAGACGCTGCTGGCGCACATCCGCACCGAGAGCGCGTCAGGCAGTCTCCCGGCGGGAGTGGAATCCCTGATGGAGGGGTGATCGCTCAACCCGCGGTCTGTCCCGAGACCAGCTTTACTCGCCCTCATTCAGGTACTCGCGCCCGCTGGGGCAATCACCGTTGCAGATGTACTTGGTTTGGTGCGGTATCGCCCAGGTTGCGCCGGCCCGCGTCATCACCCATGAATTCGAGTGATCATGGTGAGTGTGGCACTACACAGAAAAGAGTATGGGTAATGCAACACCGACCATAACGGCCGGGCGCGGCAGTAGAGCGAGATGGCCTGGATGTCCGGTTCGTGAACTCGCCGGCGTGGAGTGAACCACCGTCAAGACGGACAACACGCCGGCGCGACCCCCGTCACTCGTCGCCTGGCGAAGGCGGCCAGCACATCGAGCGCGCTCGATGTGGGTATCGCCCTCGGTTCCGGTTACCAGGACTACTTCACCTCGCTGTCCTCCAGCGCCCAGCAATCCGAGATCGCGGGAATGCAGGCTGCGGGCATCACCTGGATACGGCTGGACGCCGATTGGGACATCGTCCAGCCGGCCGAAACCAGCGGCTTCGACTGGTCCGTGCCCGATGCGATGGCTGACGCCATGCTCGCGGCGGGGATGAAACTCGACATCCTGCTGTACGAATCGCCGACCTGGGCGCGTCTGGCCGCCGGAGCCACGCCACTGGACAGCCCCTGGCCGACACCGGATCCAGCGCTGTACGCAACTTACTGCGCGGCCGCGGCCAGCCACTACAGCGCCATGGGAGTACACACCTTCGAGCTGTGGAACGAGCCGAACCTGGACACTGGCGTCGCGGCCGGGAAGTCCGGGACGCCGTCGGGCTGGGGATACCTCTCCCCGCTCGGTTTCGCCAATCTCGCCGTCGCCGCCTACCCGGCGATCAAGGCCGCGGACTCAGCCGCGACCGTGCTGGGCGGCACCCTGGCGACCCACGACGAGTACGGGTACGGCGGCACGGTCCGGACCGCCTCGTGGCCGACGCTCGCCGCCGGGTCCACCAGCGCTCAGGTCACCTGTGCCACCGCGGATTCCTCCGATCTGTACACACTGCTCGCTGACGCCGACGGACTGTTCCCCGTCGGTACGTACATCACCTCGGTGGAGTCCGGGGTGGGATATACCGTCGCACCGCCGGCCTGGGATACGTCCTTCGCGGCCATCGCCGCCGGCTCCGCGGTCACGGTGCACCTGAGCTACGGGTACGCGCCGGATGTATTCCTGACCCAGGCGTACGCGCAGGCCGCCGGGAAGCCCATGTGGGACGCGCTGGCGATCCATCCTTACACCCCGCCCTGGCTCCCGGCGGAGCAGCCACTTGTCGCGGGCGGGTTCACGACTATCCCGACGCTGCGGGAGATCATGGTCGCCAACGGCGAGAGCGCGAAGCCGATGTGGATCACCGAGATAGGCGGCGCCACCGGGAGGGCCAGCGCGTCCTGGCCAGCCACGGACGCCACGGGCACGTCACTGCCCGTCACCTCGCCCAACGCGACCACCGATGACGTGCATTATCTGCTCGTCGCCGACGGGGCGCCAACGGGAAGCTTCGTATGGAACGCCACCGCCGGCGCGGGGTGGACTGTGCTGCCGCCGACCGGACTGGTCCTGGCGAGCGCGCTGACCTCTGGGACCGCGATCACTTCCCTCACCGTCGCCGCCACGGCGGAGGCGACCACGATAGCGGCGGGCACCCTGGTCAAGGTCACCGTGGCGCCAGGAGACGCCTCGGGCGTGACCTCGGTCGCGAAAAGCACGACGACGGAGACGGTCACCACGTCGACCAGCGCCGAGACGCTCATCCCGGTCAGCAGCGTCACCCCAGTGGCTGATTATCCCGTCGGCAGCGTCATACAGGCCTCGATCGGGCAGACGTTGGGCACCGACGTCGCGGAGGGCGTCCACACCATCGTTGACATCTACCCGCCCGGTGCGGCGCAGAACGCCTCGATTAGCGAGGCGACCCAGGCGGAGACCATCACGGATGTATTCACCGCCATCGAAACCGGCATTCCCGCGAGTACCGGGGTGGTCGGTGCCGGTCCGTGGCCGTATGTCGAGGCCGTCTTCGTGTTCTGCTGGAGCGACGCCGGCGGGACGGCTGGTCCCTTCGGCCTGGTCCGCGCGGATGGCACGGCCAAGCCGGCCCTGGCGGCGCTCACCGCCGCAGCCGGATAACGAACGTACCGGTTCTCGCCTGCCCAGATTGTGGTCGGTGTGGCACCAACCCGGCTCTTATCTGGTTGGTGCCACACCGACCAGCATGAGCCTTAGGGTGCGAGGGCTTCCTTAAGGTAGTCGGCCAGGGTGATCGGGGGCCGGCCGAGGAGCGCGGCGAGTGCGGGGTCCGCTGGCACGAAATCTCCGTGCCGGCTCGCGATGAACAGGCCGACCAGCATGTCGGCCTGCGCTTCCGGGAGACCGTGCGCGAGCAGGCTTGCCCGGTAGTCGGCGTCGGAGACGACGATCCGGCGGACCGGGTGCCCGGTGACGTGGCTAGCGATCTCCGCGACGCCGGTCATGTCGATCGCCTCGGCCGCGGTGAGCGGCGGCGTTACCCCGTCCAGGAGTCCGTCCTCGGCGAGGGCGAGCGCCGTCACGTCGGCGAGGTCGGCATGCGCGGTCCAGGCGACCGGCCCATCCTCCGGCGCGGCGAGTTCCCCCGTCTTGAGCGCCGCGCCGAGCAGCATGGGGACGGTCGAGGCGTAGAAACCGTTGCGCAGTGTCGTGTAGGCGACGCCGCTGTCGCGCAGAATCGCCTCGGTGGCAGCGTGGTCGACCATCGGGGGGAACGGCGAGGACGGGCTCACGCCCATGTGGCTGGTGTAGAGGATGCGTTTGGCTCCGGCCGCCACGGCGGCCTCGATGGCCAGGCGGTGGGCGCGGACAAGCCCCGCGCCGGTGCTGTCCGCCGAGACGATGAGCACCTGCTCGGCGCCCTCAAACGCATGCCGAAGGCTCGCCGGGTCGGTGAAGTCACCCCGGCGGACGCGCACGCCCCGTTCTTCGAGCGCTCGAGCCTGCTGCGGGTCGCGGACGCTGACGCCCACTTGTGCGGCCGGGACGTGGTCCAGCAGCCGTTCGGTGATCGCCCGGCCGAGCTGGCCGTTGGCTCCGGTAACGATGATCACAGTGATCCTCCTGGCTTGTTTCCACTGATAACAGGTGAGCGTACCATCGATAACTCGATCTTGTTATCATTGGAATCATGGCAGAAGTATCGGACGGGCACCGCGAGCGGATCA
>JBEKHI010000305.1:0-14219 GCA_050012355.1 Streptosporangiaceae bacterium
TGTCCGTTCGGGAGTGTGTAGATCGGGCGGGGGATTGGCGCGGTCTCGCCTTCGGTGATCAGCGCGGTGAGCTCGGGGGCCCACCCATCGAACTCGGCCGCGACCCGGGCGGTCGCGGCGGTGGTGTCGGTGAAGTCGATGTCGGCCACCCACTCGGCCGGGCGGATCAGCTCGACGTACGTGTGAAGGATGTTCCCTGCCTCGCGGTGCGCGACGATCCCCTTCCCGGGGGTAAGTGCGTACATCGCGCCGTTGCCGACCGCTGCGGCCGCCGCTGAGTGCCGCTCGCCGACGTCGTAAAGGTAGGTCTCGATGAACGTCGCGCCGACGTACTCGGGCTTCGCGTCGGAGAGCAGTGGCCGGACTCTCGACCAGGCACCGTCGGCGCCGACGAGGAGGCTAGTGGTCATGGTTGACCCGTCGGCGAAGGTCAGTTGGTGCCGGCCGTCGCCGAGGGGCTGAATATCGGTGACCTTGCGTCCCCACTGGACCGTCTCGCCGGGCAGGGAGTCGAGCAGGATCCGGCGAAGGTCGCCGCGGAGCACCTCGGGGCGCCCGGCCGTGCCGTCGTCAGGCTCGTCGAGCAGCACCGTGCCGCGAGAGTCGAGCATGCGCGTGGCCTCGCCGCCCTCGTGGATGATCGCGCGGAACTCGCCGGTGAGACCGGCCGCTTCGAGCGCGAGCTGTCCGTTGTGCTCGTGGATATCAAGCTGGCCGCCTTGTGTCCGGGCCCCCGCCGAGGGCTCGGCCTCGTAGATCGTCGCGGGGATGCCGTGGACGTGCAGGACACGCGCGAGGGTGAGGCCGCCGAGGCCCGCGCCGATGATGGTGACTGATGCCGTCATCATTCCCCTTCCGCAAGCTGATTGGAACGTTGTTCCACGAATACATCTTGGAACATTGTTCCAACCGTGTCAAGATGGTGCTCATGGCGACTAAGGCGCAGCGGACCGAACGGCGCGCGGACGCGCTCTCGAAGGAGCCCTTGTGGGCCGACGCTGAACTAGCGCGGCCCCGACTAGTAGTCGCGGGCCACCGCAGTCGAGACCCGCCGCGCGTCGGCACCGATATCGCGCAGCATGCCTCTGAGCGAGACGGTGTATCCCATGAAGAACAGGCCGGGGGCGGCAGGCGGCCCGCCATGGACCTTGGGCATGCCCCTTTCGTCGAGCACCCCCAGATGCCCGGCCATCTCTTCCAGCCCGCGGCGGTAGCCAGTCGCCGCGATCACCGCCTGCGCGCTTATGGCCGATCCGTCAGCCAGCAAGACCTTGTCACCCTCGAACCCGGTCACCGCCGCGACTGGCGTCACCTTGCCGCTGCGAACCGCGCCGACGAACCCCACATCCTGAAGAGGTACCTCCCCGACGCGCCGGACTCGCGTGAGCAAGCCATCATCCGGGCGGGGGATGCCGTAGGGGGTCAGATCCGGGATCGTGAGCCGCCTCTGCAGCCGGGCGACCGGATCCACCAGCGCCGCGGGCAGTCGGCTGACCAGGATGCCGGTCGCGTGAGCGGGCCACCCGGCCACGTCGCGCCGGACGATCTGCGGCGGGGTCCGCACCGCGATCCACACGCGCCGGGCGCCTCCCTCACCCAGATCGGTAGCGATCTCGGAACCGCTGTTACCCACGCCGGCCACGAGCACATCGAGTCCGGCGAACGGGACCGGATTGCGGTACTGCCGAGCGTGCCGCAGCTGGCCGGTATACGACTCAAGCCCCGGCCAGTCAGGCACATATGGCGTATGAGCGTGACCGGTCGCGACCACGACCGACCGGGCCGGGAGCCGCTCGCCCGCCGTGGTGTGAATCACCCACCGAATGCCATCACCGTCCTGGGCCTCCGCCGCCGCGATCCGCTTCGCCTCGATGCCCCCGCGGACCTCGAGCTCATGCTTGGCCCGATAGCGTTCCAGGTAGTCGATCACGGCGTCCCGGGACGGCCAGCGGCCCGCCTGACGGGGAATTCCGAAGCCCGGCAGCCCGGAAAGACCGCGCACGGTATGCAAATGCAGCCGGTCGTAGCCGGCGCGCCAACTGGTCCCCACCTGCTCGCCGCGTTCCAGGATCACCGGATGCATTCCGCGACGGCGTAGTTCGGCGCCGGCAGCCAGCCCGGCCGGGCCGCCGCCGATGACGTAGACCTGTCGCGACTCGTCCATGCTCACGATCCCCATCCGCTTCTCGCCTTCAGCACCAGCTGGCCCGCTGCCCCATTCTCGCTGATGCGCGCAGACATGCGGTGGGCAAGCCTACTCCTTGGGATCCGCGACCGGAACGACGACGAGACCGTGCGGGCTGCCGGGTAGGGGCAGCCCGCACGGTCAAGCCCGGCTCGGTTTCCAGCGCCGGGTGTGGTCAGGACTTGATGCTCAGGAGGATCTTTCCCAGGTGTCGGAGAAGGAACTGCCGCCGCTGGTCAGAGATCCGGGCTGCGCCTCGACGTTGCCGGAACTGTCGATCATGATGAGCTCGTCGTCGGGGAACGTGGAGATCACGCCGGAGCTGGAGCCTTCGACCACGGTCGAGTTGGTCAGCGTCCAGGTGCCGAAGTCCGTCAGCGGGTAGATTCCGTCGCTGCCGCTCGGGGCCTCAGCGATCCACTCGGCGCTGTCGTTGTCGCAGTCCGAGCAGCTCTGCGTCGTGGAGATGTCGTTCGCCGGGTCGGTCGTGTCAAGGACGGTGAGCAGGTAGTTCGAGCCGTTCACGTTCACCGAAGCGGTAATCAGGTCGCCTGACTGCACTGATTCGCCGACGATCTGGATGGCGTTAGACGGGTACATCTCCCACCACGAGTACTGGTAGGCAGTGCCCTCGTAACATTCGATCAGTGTGCCGTCCTGCTCGACGGTGCCGTCGTTGTAGCCGTCGATGCCGACCCAGAACGCGGCAAGCGTCAGCTCGCTGCCGCAGCTGGCGGAGGGCTCGGTCCAGGATCCGCTGACCTCGTTGTAGCCGCTGCCGGTGTCCGCGTAGCCGGACCAGTTGTAGGTCTCGACTACCGACTGGCCGTCGATCTTCTTCGAGAGGTGGGACGACGCCCGGTGGATCGTGCCGTGTTGCCCGATGTCCAGGTCCTTGATCGCCGCCTTGGCGATCGCGGTGGCGGCCGCCGGAGTGGCGTGGGTAGTGCTCGCCCCGGCGGCCGCGCCTAGGCCGATCATCAGGCCAAGCGCTAGCAACGTCGCGGCGAGCGGATAGAGGAGGAATCTGCGGAGATGTTTCGTCATGCGGGAACCTCCGATGCACGCGTGTTTGCGGGGGTAACACGCTGTGCCATGACGATAACTTTTGTCGAATTAGGTGGCAATAATATGGTGAAAGATGATAATTGCGATTTAATTGGGGACGGCGGGTCTCTGAGAGTCAGGCGGTACGTGTGTCATGCCCGTGCCGCGAGAGAGCGGGGAGCTGCCACGATCCCTACCGATTACGAGGAGGCAGCCCATGACCACCTTCGACGCGCGCCCCGGTACCCGCGGTGGCCGGCAGCTCAGCGGCCGCCCCGTGCTCTGGATAAACGGTTTCGTAGCAAGGCGGCTCCGTAAGGGCGGCAAGAACCCGCCGGGTTTCGACTTCGACCTCCTGCTCCTGACCACGACCGGCCGTAAGAGCGGCCTGGAGCGGACCTCGCCCCTCGGCTGGGTTTCCGACGGGAACGGCGGCTGGCTGATCGCAGCGACGGCCAACGGCGCGGCTAACATCCCCGCCTGGTACCACAACCTTGCCGCGGCCCCCGACAAGGCACGCATCGAGATCAACAAAGCCACCATCCCGGTCTCCGCCGAGCAGCTTCACGGCACCGAGCGCGAGGCTGCCTGGCAGACGCTCACGGCGGCCATACCGCGCTTCGGCAGGTACGCGGAGAAGACCGACCGGGAAATCCCGGTTATCCCACTGCTCGGCCGACCCCGGCTTCCGGGTCGCGGAGCGGGAAGTGACACGCGGCCTGGTGGCCGTCGGCCGTGTACGCCACCAACGGTGGCTCTTGCGCGGCGCACAGGTCCTGGGCCCGCGGGCACCGGGTGCGGAACCGGCAGCCGGACGGGGGAGCGACGGCCGAGGGGAGCTCGCCGGTGACGCCCGCCTGCGAGGTGGCACGCTCGATCTTCGGGTCGGCAACTGGGGCGGCGTCGATGAGACCGCGAGTGTACGGATGGATCGGGCGCATGTACACGTCGTCGGCCGGGCCGGTCTCGACGAGCTTGCCGAGGTACATGACGCCGATCACGTTGGCCATGTACCGGACGACGGACAGGTCGTGCGAGATGAACAAATACGTCAGGCCGTTCTCGCGCTGCAGATCCAGCATCAGGTTGAGAATCTGCGCCTGGATCGACACATCGAGCGCGGACACCGGCTCGTCGGCGACGATCATCGACGGACGCAGCATCAGCGCGCGGGCCAAGCCCAGCCGCTGCCGCTGGCCACCGGAGAACTCGTGCGGGTACCGTTCCGCGGCCGAGGCGGGCAGCCCGACCTCGTCCAGGATCTGCTGGACCGCCTGCTGCTGGGCGGAACGGCCGCCGCGGCCCTGGATGACCAGTGGCTCGCGCAGGATCGTGCCGACCCGCATCCGGGGATCCATCGAGGCGTAGGAGTCCTGGAACATCAGCTGCACCGATGACGACTGACGGCGCCGCTGCCGACCATTGAGCGAACTAAGGTCGGAACCGCCGAGCGCGATCGACCCCCCGGTGGGCTTCTCCAGACCCACGATCAGCCGCCCGATCGTCGTCTTCCCGCACCCGGACTCTCCCACCAGCCCGAACGTCGTCCCCTTAGGCACCGCGAACGACACATCGGCGACCGCCGAGACGGCCCCGACCCGCCGCTGCAATACCGCTCCCGCAGTCACCGGGAAGTCCTTAACCAGGTGACTGATCTCGAGCAGGTTCCCGTCGGCGTGGGCTGCCGAGGGGACTTGCTCCACGGTTTGCCTGGTGACCGCGGTGACGGTCTCTTCCCGGTGGGTCAGGCCGACCGGAAAGAAGCAACGGTAGGCGTGCGACTCGGAACTCGCCGTTATGGCCGGCTCTTCACTACGACACTGGTCCTGGGCGTACTGGCAGCGTGCGGCGAACTTGCATCCGGGCGGTGGCTCGGTGAGGTCCGGCGGCTGGCCGGGGATGTTGTAGAGGCGATGGACGGCGGGGCCCGTCAGCGCCGCCTTCTCCGGCAGCGCGGCGAACAGCGCCTCGGTGTAGGGGTGCCGGGGGGTGGCGAACAGCTCGGTGGTCGGGCAGGTCTCCACGACGCGGCCCGCGTACATGACCGCGACCCGGTCCGCGCGCCCGGCGATCACACCAAGGTCGTGCGTGACGAGGATGACCGCCATGTTCAGCCGGGACCGCAGCGAGTCGATGAGCTCGAGAATCTGCTTCTGGATGGTCACGTCGAGCGCGGTGGTCGGCTCGTCGGCGATGAGCAGCTTCGGCTCGCACGCCAGTGCCATCGCGATCATCACCCGCTGGCGCATGCCACCCGACAGCTGGTGCGGATACTGCGAGACCCGCTCGGCGGGGCGCGGCATGCCGACGAGTCCGAGTACCTCGATCGCACGGTCCATCGCGGCCGACCGGGACGCGCCGCGGTGGATGCGGACCGACTCGGCGATCTGGTCGCCGATCGTCATCGTCGGGTTCAGCGACGTCAGCGGGTCCTGGAACACCATGCCGACCTGGTTGCCGCGGATCTTTTCCATCTGCGACTCGCCGAGGCCGACGAGATCGACCCCGTCGACCATGATGCGTCCGCCGGTGATGTGGCCGCCGTTGGGCAGCAACCGCATCACCGACAGCGCGGTCATCGTCTTGCCGCAGCCGGACTCACCGACGATGCCCAGGCACTCGCCGGGCGCGACCGACAGCGAGATGCCGTCGATCGCGTGCACCACACCGTGCCTGAGCTGGATCTGCGTGTGCAGGTCCTCGATTTCGAGAAGAGCGCTCATCGTCGTTGCAGCCTTACCTCGAATGCGTCACGCAGCGCGTCACCGATGAAGTTGATGGCGATCACGACCAGGATGATCGCGATGCCCGCGGGGAAGATCTGCCACCAGTAGCCGTCGTAGACCGAGTTCAGCCCGCTGTTGAGCATCCCGCCCCAGTCGGTCTGGGGTGGCCGGATGCCGAGCCCCAGGTAGGACAGGGCCACGACCAGCAGGATCGCGTCCGCGACCTGGAAGGTGGCGTTCACGATGATGGTGCCAACCGCGTTCGGCGCGATGTGGCGGAACACGGCCCGCGCTCCGCTCCCGCCCATCACCCGCATCGCCTGTACGTAGTCACGGACCCGCAGCGACAGTGCCTCGCCGCGGATCAGCCTGGACGTGGTGAGCCACGACGTGAGCGCGATCACCACGATCAGCTCCATCTCCGTCGGGGCGAACATGGAGACCACGACCAGCGCGAGGAACAGCGTCGGTATGGCCAGCAGCGCGTCGACGATACGCATCATGATCGCGTCCACGAACCCGCCGACGTAGCCGGCGACCGCGCCCCAGATGGTGCCGACGACGGTGGCGAGCACCGCGGCCGCGAAGCCGACCTCCAGCGAGATCTGGCCGCCGGTCATCAGCCGGCCGAGAACGTCGTAGCCGTTGGCGTCGGTGCCGAGCGGGTGCCCGGTCTCCGGCGGCTGGTTCTCGATCGCCAGGTCGGTGTTGATCTGGTTGGTGTGGTAGAACAGCGGACCGATGAAGCAGAAGCCCACGATGATCACCAGGATCGCCAGACCCACCAGCGCCAGCTTGTTCTCGACGAACACCTCGAGTCCGCGGACGAACATGGACCTGGTCTTGCCGGGCGGGACGGTGCCGGGCTCGGCCGCGACTTCCGGGACGATGCCGCCGAGGCCCGGCACGTGGACATCAGCTGAGTCGCTCATCGGGAGTACCTCACTCGCGGGTCGAGGACCGCGTACAAGATGTCGGCGATCAGCGATCCGACCACCGTCGCGATCGCGACCACGATGACGAAGCCGAGCAGCGTGGGATAGTCCTGCTTCTGCGCCGACTGATAGAACAAGTAGCCCATGCCGGGGTAGTTGAAGACCGATTCGGTGATCAGCGCCCCGGACATGATCCCGGGGATGGACAGGCCGAGCAGGGTGGCGATCGGGATCAGCGAGTTGCGCATCACGTGCCGCCACAGGACCCGGCGTTTGCTGGCGCCTTTGGCCCGCGCGGTACGCACGTAGTCCTCAGTGATGTTGTCCAGCACGGCCGAACGCATGTACCGGCTGAACAGCGCGATCGTGATGACCGCGAGGGTGATCACCGGTAGCGCCATGTCCCGCCAGTCGGTCAGGTCGTTGGCGATGCCGCCCTGCGGACCCTCCGCGCCGAAGATATGCAGCTTGACGGAGAACGCCAGGATCAGCACGGTACCGACGAAGAACGAGGGCGCCGCGTAGAACAGGAAGGACAGCGCGGTGAACGTGTAGTCGAGGGCCGAGTTCCGGCGGACCGCCTGCCACAAGCCGACCGGGATGGCGATGATCAGCGCGATGATCGTGGAGATGCCGACCAGGATGATCGTCTTGGGCAGCCGCTGGCCGAGCAAGGACGCGACCGACTGGTCGAGCGTCCAGGAGAACCCGAGGTTGCCCTGCAGCAGGTGACCGAGCCACAGCAGGTACTGCGACCACCAGGGCTTGTCGAACCCGTACTCCCGGTTGAACTGCGCCAGGACCTGCGGGTTGCGGTAGGCGGACGGGCCGAGGATGGCGACCGCCACGTTACCGGGGATGGCCCGCAGCAGAACGAACGTGATCATGGTGACGAGGAGCACCACGATCGCCGCCTGCAAAATGCGACGGACGAAGAAGCCGATCATCGGTGAGCTTTCCGGGTGATGGGCGGCGGGGACGTTGCCGTCCCCGCCGCCCGCGTGATCACTTGGTGAAGTACCAGTTCTCCGGGTTGATGGCGTCGGTCGTGGACTGCGGGATCACCCCGTGCAGGTTGTTCACGACCTCGGTGAGCTCGTACACGCCGTTCGGCTGCCACATGACGGGCACCTGCTTGGCCAGGTAGTCCTGCCAGTTGTACATCGGCGTCAGCGAGCTACCGGTCAGCGTCTGGTCGATCAGCGAGTCGTTCTGGCTGTCGGTGAAGCCGCCGGAGTTCGCCCCGGAGCCGGACAGGAACAGCGTCTCGCCGCTCGGGTAGTAGTCCGGTGAGAACGTCCAGCCGCCGCCCCAGTCGGCCATGTCCCAGTCGCAGGAGATGTGCGCGACGACGCAGTTACCGGCAGCCTCCGCGGTTACCTGGTCGAACGGCTTGGGTGACAGGCTGATCTTGATGCCCAGCTGCGCGGTGTTCGACTGGAACTGGGTCATCTCTGACTCGATCCAGTTGGTGCCGGTCGCGTACGCCAGGTTGAAGCTCAGCGTCTTGCCCTTGCTGATTCCCGATCCGCACTCGCTCGGCGTCTCGCAGACCGTGGTGCCGTTGGCGACTACCTTCCAGCCGTGGCTGGTCAGCAGGTCTTTGGCCTTGGTCGGGTTGTACGGGAACGGGTCGCCCTGCTTGCCGGTGCTCGACAGGTAATCGGTGGCCGGGTAGGTCGGCACCGGGCCGACCGTGTAGAGGCCGTAACCCTTGAGCGGGCCCTGGATGACCGCCTGCTGATCCATCAGGTAGGCGAGCGCCTGCCGGAAGTACAGCTGCTTCATGACCGGGCCGTTGCCGGTTGTCGACTGGAGGTTCAGCGGGAAGTAGTTGATGCCCCACGAGTACAGCGGGTCCAGCGTGTAGCCGTTGAGCGGGTTGGTGCCGGTGGTGGCGTTCGCCGGTTTGGTCGGCGCGTCCGTCGTCGGCAGGTAACCGACGTCGAGCTGCTGGCCGCCGGAGCCGTTGGCCTGCAGCACGTTGTACTCGGCGCTCTCGGTGGTGAACGGGACCTCCTGGAACTTGGCGAGGCTCGCCTTCACCGGGCCGGAGTAGTCCTTGTTCGGCACGAAGGTGGAGTTACCGTCGGAGTTGAAGGACTGCAGCTTCCACGGGCCATCCACCACCGACCACAGCGGGCTCGATGCGTAGGTGGTCATCGACTGCGACTGGCTGTTCAGGTAGGAGTACACCGCCGAGCAGTCGCTGACGTCGTTGGTGCAGTCGCTGGCGCCGCTCGCCGTCCGGTCCCACGCCTGCGGCATCGGGGTGATCTGGCTCAGCTCGTTGTAGGTGAACCAGGTGTGGTTGTAGTTCTTGTTCATCGTCATGGTCACCGTGTTGTCGCTGGTGGCCTTGATGTCACTGACGTTGCTCGGGAAGCCGCCCGGCACGTACGCGCCCCAGTCCGCGGTGCCCACGGACTGCAGCATGTGGATCCAGAACAGCACGTCGTTGGCGGTCACGGTGGTGCCGTTCGACCACTGCCAGTGCTTCAGCGTGATCGTCACCTGGTTGCCGTTGTAGACCGGCTGGTTCGCCACGCTCAGGCTCGCGTTCAGCGTCGGGCTCGCGCCGTTGCCGAACCAGTACAGCGGCCGGTACATCAGGTACTGGAAGTACTGTGAGTTGGACACGCTGAAATACGTGCTGCTGTCGAACGGGAAGATGTAGTTCGGCGTCACCGACGGAGGCAGAGCGTACGTGGCGGTGCCCCCCGACACCTTGGTCCCGCCGGTGCTGGTGCTGCTCGAGCCGCCGCTGCCGCTGCTGCCGCACGCCGCGGCCAGCAGGATCAAGGCGGCGGCGCCGCCCATAGCGGCGATCCGCTTCGGGCGTGTCGTGAGGCGGGGACGGCGACGGTGGCGGCCTCGCGTGTGCTGCCGTCCGGTGTCGGCTAGCCCGGTGTCGGCCCGCTCTGGGGATGCTCCCATGGTGCGCGGTTCCTAACTATCGTTCTGACATGCTTCTCGCGGGCGACGCCGGACTGGCGGACCGCCTGGCCGGAGCATTCCCCGTTATCAGCAATATACGCAGCGTAATCATTTCGTGGCATGTTGATGGAATATGCGGCCTGTCTGGTGCTAAGCCTTACAAAGTTGGACAGAACGGCGGGGGTTGGGGCTCGCGGCTCGCCGCGGCCCGCGGCTGGAGCGGGTTACGTGGCCCGAGTTGCCAGTGGGGCTGGTGGGATTTTCTTGGGGGCCATGGATGTCCCATCGATGGCGCTATTGCGCCAGCAATGTCCCATCGACGGGCCTGTAGAAGCACCTGGCGCGGGCCGCGAGACGCGAAGCGGCCTAGTGGCGGAGGCAAGCAAATTACGGCTCTAGGGCGGCCTGCATGGGGCGGAACTTGACCTGCGCCTCGGCGAGCTCGGTGGCCGGGTCGGATCCGGCGACTATGCCGCAGCCGGCGAATAGCCGGGCGCGGTCGCCGGCCACCTGGGCGCAGCGCAGCGCGATGCCCCATTCGCCGTTGCCGTCGGCGTCGATCCAGCCCACCGGACCCGCGTAACGATCGCGGTCCATCTGCTCGAGTTCCCTGATCAACTCGATGGCGGCCTCGGTTGGGGTCCCGCCGACCGCGGCGGTCGGGTGCAGGGCACCGGCGAGGGCCAAGGCGGAGCGGTCGCGTTTATCCGGCGCTAGGGTGCCGTTCACCTTCGTGCCGAGATGCTGCACGTTGGCCAGTCGCAGCAGGCCGGGGCGCCCCGGGATGGTGAGATCCGCACAGAGCGGCTCAAGGATCTCGCGGACCGAGGCCGCCGCGTAGGCGTGCTCCTCGGTGTTCTTCGCGGAGCGAAGCAGTTCGGCGGCCAGCGCGGCGTCCTCGTCGGGGCTCGCGCCCCGCGGGATGGTGCCCGCCAGCACCAGAGCGCTGACCTCGGTGCCTCGCCGCCTGATGAGCAGTTCCGGGGTGGCGCCGAGCAGCCCGGCGACGGCGAACGTGTAGCAGTCGCGGTAACGCGAGGCCAGCCGGCGCAGCAGGACGCGCTGGTCGATGGGCTCGTCGGCGGTGGCGAACAGGTCGCGGGCCAGCACCACCTTCTGCAAATCGCCGACCATGATCCGGCGGACCGCCGCGGCCACCGCGCGCTCCCATATCGGGGCGGCGAGCGAGCCGTCGTGCCAGCGCACCTGACCGGGGCTTACCAGCGGAGCGCGCTCAGCAGCGACCGGAGCGCCGTCGCCGATCGTGGTCAGCCAGGCGTTCCCGACTCCGTCGCGGCCCAGCACGACGCGGGGCACCACGAGCACGGACCCTTCGCACGACGGGTCGAACGTGAAGCTGCCGAACGCGACCGCGCCAGTTCCCGGCAACCGCACCTCGTCGGTAACGCTGGCTCCGTCGAAGAGCTCGCGAACCCACTTCTCCCCGGCGGTGAACCTGTCGGTGCCCGCCGGCAGCGATACCCTGGCGACCTCGCCCCAGCCGATAATGCCCGCGCCTCGGCGCACCCAGGCGAGCGGCCCGGGGCCGTCGGGCTCGCCCGGCACTGGCAGCCCGGCGAGCAGGTCTTCGGGGTCGTCTATGGGGGTTGTGCGTACCGTCAGCCGGTCACCGGCCAGGACGCTCGTCGTGGGCCGGACACCTGTCATGAGCGCCAATTGTAATGGTCAGGCATGGATTGACCGTCCAGCGGGGCTCCAGTCAGAACAGAGTCTGCTGCCGGGGGAGCCATGCTGGCGGGTCCGGCTGTGGCGGTCCGGGAGAGACCTGCTCGACGGCGCGGCCCCGGCCGCGGTTGCCCCGTCTGCCGATACCGTACCGCTCGGCCAGTTCTCTGACCTGTCCGTTGATCCGCTCCTGGTATTTCTTGGGGGCGTAGGCGCCGCGGCCGTAGAACTCCTCGTACCGAGGCACCAGATCGGGATGAGCCTGGCGCAGCCAGCCGAGGAACCACTCGCGGGCACCCTTGCGCAGGTGCAGCACGATCGGCGAGACATGCGTCGCGCCGGTCTCCGCGATCCGCCGCACCGTGACGTCGAGCTGGCTCAAGGAGTCCGACAGGTACGGGACAATGGGTCCCATCAGCACGCCGCAGTCCAGCCCGCTGTCGTTGAACGTCGCGCAGGCCTCGAGCCTCCGTTCCGGCGCCGGGGTGCCAGGCTCGATAAGTCGCCAAAGCGATTTATCGACAAAGCCCGCCGAAACGTTGAGTCCGACCTGGGTGACCTCAGCCGCTTCCTGGAGCAGGTCCAGGTCGCGCAGGATCAGCGTTCCCTTGGTCAAGATGGAGAACGGGTTGGCGGCGTCGCGCAGCGCCGAGATGATGCCGCGCATCAGCTCGTACCGGCCCTCCGCGCGCTGGTAGCAGTCCACGTTCGTGCCCATCGCGATGGGCTCGCCGCGCCAGCTGGGGGAGGCGAGCTTGTTGCGCAGCAACTCGGGCGCGTTGACCTTGACGATGATCTTGGAGTTGAAGTCCTCACCCGAGTCCAGGTCGAGATACGTGTGACTGTTGCGCGCGAAACAATAATTGCATGAATGCTGGCATCCCCGGTAGGGATTGATCGTCCAGCGGAACGGCACGTGTGATGCCTCGGGGACCCGGTTGACGATCGAGCGGGCTTGGACCTCGTAAAAGGTCATGCCACTGAAGCCGGGCGTGTCGAAGGTGCGGACGACTGACCGCCGCTCGATGAGCGGCTGGACCGGGGAAGCGGCGTCGCCAAGAGCCGCGTCGTCCAGCAGGAGGTTGTCCCAGCGCATGTTACACATCGTAGAACGGCTATTCGATCAGAGCAAACACATGTTCGCTCATGTCGGATATCGTGACGCGCAACTGAACGTGTACTCAGAAGACCAGGTCATCGGGTTACGAAGCTACTACTGAGCGTCGAGGAGGTAAAAAGAGTGGGGAACAAAGTCAGAACGATTGGATAAAGCTGCCCGCAGTGGGGGATAGTAAGAGAGTTCCTGCCGGGGCGTGACGCGGAGGTTAAGCGCTATGGCGCTTTCGATGGACGAGCAGCGTATGCTCGCGGAGATTGAACAGCGGCTCGCCGCTGAGGATCCGGCGCTGGCCGCGAGGCTGTCGTCGTTCCGCAGGGCCGGGCTTGGCACGTTGCTGCGCTCGCCGCGGGTACGGATCGTCGGATCCGTGTTCACGGTGGCGGTAGTAGCGGTGGTCTCGCTCGTCATCTATGCCATGGTCCCGCTGCGCGCGGACCACGCCGCCACCGCGAAGGCGACGTTCACCAGCAGTCCGCAAGCCGCGGCGGTCAAACCGGTGGTGACGGTGCCGAGCGCGAGCGTGAAGAACACCCACGCGCGTGCCGCCAGCACGGTACACAGCGCCCAGCCGAGCAAGTAGTCAGTAGTCGCGCCAGAGTTGGACGAGGTAGCGCTCGACGCCTTCCAGCTTGTGCTTCTCGTACTGGAACTCGTCGCTGAGCGGGTCATGGTGCCGGTCGAACAGCTCGGCGTACATCTGCGGCACCGCCTCGCGAAACCGCGCGAACACCCGGACCTCGTAGTAGCCGACCCCGCCGGATAGCCGCAGCGCCCGCACCGCTGTTCCGGCCGCCCCCATCGAGATCGTGATCGCGCCGCGCAGGTAGAGCCTGGCCTTGCCCTCGTCCTCCCAGCCGTCCGGCATCAGCGGGGCGCCGTCCCATTCCTCGAGTACGAGCCGGACGTCGATGTCCTGCTGCAGGCTGCCCACCCACAGCTGCTCGCGGTTCGCGGACACCAGCGTGCCGATCGGCGGCAGCGGACCGCCGGGGGCCTCCGGGTCGGTCTCAGGATCGTGGATGCGGAACATGCGCTTGTCGGGGAAAACGGGCATCACGAGTTGCAGTAGCCTGCGGTTGGAAGTCCCCCCTTCGGGCACCATGCCACCTCATTTCCGCCCCCGCCGGCGCGCCCGGCATCTGGCACAAATTTAGACGCTGTCGCGAGGATGCGCAGGTGGAACGCCGATGGTTGATATCGGAGAGTAATTTTTCGCCAACTATTGACTACATGGTGCGACGGCGTAGTGTTATATCCGTTATGAACCTTCTTGTAACCGAGCTCAACTTGCCTGAGTTTGACTACGCAGAGCAAGTATGTAGCGACAGTGCGTATCACGAGCAGCTGGCTGAGCTGCGGCGTCAGGGCTGGCTGGCCCGTTCGCCGCTGGCCTATCTGGTGCTGGAGCGCGAGCCCGGCGAGTTCTTCCTGCGAGCGGGCGTGACCGCGTTCCCCGGCCGTCAGATCGCGACCTTTTTCGGGATCACGAGCGGTCCGCTCGCCGATCACATCGACCAGAACCCGCTGAACCTGACCGGTGACCAGCACCGCAGGCTCCGGACGCTGGTCGGCCCGGTGTTCGG
>JBEKHI010000306.1:0-10458 GCA_050012355.1 Streptosporangiaceae bacterium
GCCCGCCAGGTGAAGGAGGTCGCCCCGTCCGCCAAGATCGTGATGCTGACGGTCAGCGACGAGGAGGAAGACCGCTTCGAGGCGATCAGCGCGGGCGCCAGCGGCTACCTGCTCAAGGACATACCGCTGGACGAGGTGGCCGAGGCCGTCCGTGCCCTCATCAAGTAACCCAGCAGGTGCGCACTAGCCTGATAGAAGTCAGGTGAGGTCGCGCTGCATGAGGGTGGTGTCCAGCCAGCGGTCGTGCTTGAAGCCGACTCCGTGCAGGGTGCCGACGGGGACGAATCCGAATCGGCGGTGCAGCGCTACCGAGGCCTTGCCGGTGTCAGCGGCGTCGGCGATGACCGCGATCACCTGCCGCAGTCCGGCTCGCGCGCAGCCGTCAAGCAGCGCGCCGAGCAGCACGGTGCCCAGGCCTTGCCCTGAGCGGCCGGGGGCGACGTAGACCGAGTCCTCAGCGGTGTGCCGGTAGGCGGGCCGGGTTTTCCACGGGGCGGCGTAGCTGTAGCCGTGGATGTCGCCGCCGGACTCGGCGACCAGGAAGGGGAGTGCGTGCTCGTCAAGGTCCGCCAGCCGCTGCTCCCAGTAGCCCGGCTCTGGAACGGTCACGTCGAAGGTCGCCACGCTGGTGGCGACGTAATGCGCGTAGATCGTCGCCACCGCGGGCATGTCGCCCGCCTGGGCAGGACGGATGATCAGGTCGATCGGCCTCTCGTCGTTATGGCGGAAAAGGCGAGAAGCCCGCGCGGACGGTCAGTCCCGCGCGGGCTCCTCACCAGCGGACGTCAGATGTCGTAGTAGAGCTCGAACTCGTGCGGGTGCGGCCGCAGCGCGATCGGCTCGATCTCGTTGGACCGCTTGTAGTCGATCCAGGTCTCGATCAGATCTGGGGTGAACACGCCGCCCTCGGTGAGGAACGCGTGGTCGGCCTCCAGGGTGTCGAGCACCTCGCCGAGCGAGCTCGGGACCTGCGGGATGGCGGCGGCCTCGTCCGGCGGCAGCTCGTACAGGTCCTTGTCCACCGGCTCCGGCGGCTCGACCTTGTTCTTGATGCCGTCGAGGCCGGCCATCAGCATCGCGGAGAACGCGAGGTACGGGTTGGCGGATGGGTCAGGCACCCGGAACTCGACGCGCTTGGCCTTCGGGTTCGTCCCGGTGATCGGGATACGAGCGCAGGCCGAGCGGTTGCGCTGGCTGTAGACCAAGTTGATCGGAGCCTCGTAGCCCGGCACCAGGCGGTGGTAGGAGTTCACCGTCGGGTTGGTGAACGCCAGCAGCGCCGGGGCGTGCTTGAGCAGGCCGCCGATGTAGAACCGGGCCAGGTCCGACAGGCCGGCGTAGCCCACCTCGTCGTAGAAGAGCGGCGAGCCGTCCTTCCAGATGGACTGGTGGCAGTGCATGCCGTTCCCGTTGTCACCGAACAGCGGCTTCGGCATGAACGTGACCGTCTTGCCGGCCGCGCGGGCGGTCGACTTGATGACGTACTTGAACGTCTGCAGCTTGTCGGCCATCTTTAGCAGCGTGTCGAACCGGACGTCGATCTCGGCCTGGCCGGCGGTGCCCACCTCGTGGTGCTGCATCTCGGTCTCGATGCCGACCTCGATCAGCTTGGCCACCATTTCCGACCGCAGGTCGGTGTAGTGGTCGGTCGGCGGAACCGGGAAGTAGCCGCCCTTGTACCGCGGCTTGTAGCCGAGGTTGCCGCCCTCTTCCTCGCGGCCGGTGTTCCACGCGCCCTCGATCGAGTCGAGGTAGTAGTAGCCCTCGTTCTGCGCGGTCTTGAAGCGCGCCGAGTCGAAGATGTAGAACTCGGCCTCGGGGCCGAAGAACGCGGTGTCGCCGATGCCGGTGCCCTTGAGGTACTCCTGGGCCTTGCGGGCGATGTTGCGCGGGTCACGGGTGTACGGGGCGCCGGTCAGCGGGTCGTGGACGAAGAACGTGAGGTTCAGCGTCTTGCGCGTCCGGAACGGGTCCACGTACGCACTGGACGGGTCGGGCAGCAGCAGCATGTCCGACTCGTGGATCTGCTGGAAGCCGCGGATCGACGAGCCGTCGAACATCAGGCCATCGGTGAACACGCCGGCGGAAAAGTTGCTCGAGGGCACGGTGAAGTGCTGCATGGTGCCCGGCAGGTCACAGAACCTGATGTCTACGAACTCTATGTTCTCGGCCTCGATGAAACCGAGAACCTCTTCGGCACTGCTGAACATCAACCCTCCCCTAGACAGGGCGAATATGTCGGGTAAAAAGCGGCGGTCATCTGGTTCGGACGTTAGCTCGTGGCAATTTCCGTCCAGTGTCGCGTATGTTTCCCAGATGTTACGGCTGGCCCGCCGTCGTCGGTCGCCCCAGGGTAGGGATACCGTGGGGACGTGGCTGAGAATACCGCCGTCAGGGAGACCTCTAAAGCATCGGAGTACCCCGGGGAGCGTTTCGGGCTGCCCAAGGACGGCCCGATGTCCGTCGCGCCGATGATCCGCCGGTTCGGGGCGCTGATGGTGGACTGGCTGCTGTGCCTGGTGATCGCGCGCGGTCTGCTGCATACGCCGTACTGGACGCTGCCGATTTTCGCGATCGAGGTCTACCTGCTCACCTCGATCAGCGGGCTGACGGTAGGCAAGCGGCTGTTCGGCATCCGGGTGATCCGCACCAACGGCGACCGGCCTGGCTTCGGCTGGTCCGCGCTGCGACTGGTGCTCCTGCTCTGCGTGATCCCGCCGCTGCTGAGCGACCGTGACCTGCGCGGCCTGCACGACCGCGCCGCCGACACGATAGTCGTCCGGATCTGACGCCAACCGGTTCCTGGTGAGTGCTGCACTACCAAGAAAAGCCTGGCTCGTCCGGGGGGATGGTCGCGGTGGCGTGAAAGTGGGCGGTGCGGCTCTGCTCTGGCTCTTTCGCGGGCAGGGCCGCACCGCCCAGGAACGATCCGTCTCCGCGCACGCGACAATGGGGACTTTCCGGTCAGAACCTGGGTAAGGCGGCACCAACCAGCAAAACGGGTCAGCGGGTGCGGGGGCGGGGCATCTTCGGCATCCGGGCGCTCTGCGGGGCAGGGCCCTTCGGCATCTGCAGCGACGGCTGCAGTGCCTTCAGCCGGTAGTTAAGGTCGCTGACGGCGGCGGGCTTGAGGTTACGCGGCAGCCGCAGGACCTTCCGCTGCAGCTTGGAGATCGGGATCTGGCCCTCGGCGTCGCCCACCTGGAAGTCGAAGATCGGCACGTCGTGCGCGACCCGGGCGGTGCGCTTCTTCTCCGCGGCGAGCAGGCCGTTCAGCCGGTTGGGGTTCCCCTCGCCGACCAGCACGACGCCGGAACGGCCAACGGCGCGGTGCACGACGTCCATGTTCCGGTTCCCGGTCACCGCCGGGGTCACGGTCCAGTTGCCCCGCATGGACTGCAGGATCGCGGCGGCGGCGCCTGGCTGGCCTTCGATCGCCGAGAACTGTGCCTGCTGCGCGAAACGCCCGAACAGCAACATTGCCCCGAGGATGCCGAGCAGCACGCCCAGCGGGGCGAGGAAGCCGACCAGTCCGGTCAGCAACCCGACGACCACGAAGATGACGATGACGCCGACCAGGGTGCCTACGACGATCGGCAGCGCCCTGGGGTTACGCTCGTGTACGAGCTTCGCTACCATGCGTAGCTGCTTGAGCCTGCCCATGTTCGCGACGTCATCCGTGTTAGTCACCGGTTCCAGCCTTCTTCCATATAAAGCATTCCAATACCCGCAGCATACGATTCCCGGTGCGCTTGGCAGCAACCGCGACGGTATCGCCCGGACTGCCGGTAAGGTTCTGCGAACACGTCGCGTATATGCTACCGCTCCGCTGGTGGCGAGGCCGGTGGACGTCAGGCGGGAGCTTGCTCGCGGCGGCGGTCGATGGCTTGCGCGTAGAGTCGGCCCGCCCGGTAGGAGGACCGCACCAGGGGACCGGACATCACCCCGGCGAAGCCGATTTCCTCCGCCTCCGAACGCAGTTCCACGAACTCCTCGGGCTTAACCCACCGCTCCACCGGATGATGCCGCGGCGTCGGCCGCAGGTACTGGGTGATGGTCAGCAGTTCGCAGCCGGACGCGTGCAGGTCGGCCATCGCCTCGCTGACCTCCTCGCGAGTCTCGCCCATGCCGAGGATCAGGTTGGACTTGGTGACGAGACCGACCTCGCGGGCTAGCCGCAGCACGTCGAGCGAACGCTCGTAGCGGAACCCGGGCCGGATCCGCTTGAAGATCCGCGGCACGGTCTCGATGTTGTGGGCCAGCACCTCGGGCACGGAACCGAACACCTCGGCCAGCCTGTCCGGCAACGCGTTGAAGTCCGGGATCAGCAGCTCCACGCCGCAGCCAGGCAGCGCGGCGTGGATCTCCCGCACGGTCTGCGCGTACAGCCACGCCCCGCCATCCGGCAGGTCGTCGCGGGCCACGCCGGTAACGGTCGCGTAGCGCAGCCCCATGGTCGCCACCGACTCGGCGACCCGGCGCGGCTCGTCGGTGTCGAGCGCGGCGGGCTTGCCGGTATCGATCTGGCAGAAGTCACACCGCCGGGTGCACTGGTCGCCGCCGATCAGGAAGGTGGCCTCGCGGTCTTCCCAGCACTCGTAGATGTTGGGGCAGCCGGCTTCCTCACAGACCGTGTGCAGTCCCTCACCGCGCACCAGTTCCTTGAGCGCGCGGTATTCCGGCCCGGTCCGCAGCCGCGTCTTGATCCACGGCGGCTTGCGCTCGATCGGAACCTGGCTGTTGCGGGCCTCCAAGCGGAGCATCCGCCTGTCTTCCGGTGCGACTACCACGTTTCCAGGGTATGTTCCCCCGCGGACATAACCAGCAAGGGGGAACCATGATCTTGAGCACGATGAACGATCTGCCCGGATATGAGGTCACTGAGGTGATCGGCGAGGTTTTCGGGCTAACCGTCCGGTCGCGGAACGTGGGGTCCCAGCTTGGCGCCGCCTTCAAGTCCCTCAAGGGCGGCGAACTGCGCGGCATGACGAAGCTGCTGTCCGACAGCCGGGTCGAGGCGCAGGACCGGCTCGCCGAGACGGCGGCCGGGAAGGGCGCCGATGCCGTGCTGGCGATGCGGTTCGACGTCAGCGAGCTGCAGAACATCGGCCAGGAGATCTGCGCCTACGGCACCGGCGTCAAGATCCGGAAGCTCTAGAACCGGGCGAGCGGCGGGCGGCCAGCATGGCCCAGCCGACGATGCCCGCGCCGATGCCGCCGGCACCGGAGACGACGAGTACCCAGCGGGCTCCCAGCGGGCTGAGCAGACCGCTGGCCACCGCCATGCCCAGCGAAGCCGCGCCGAACATCACCGCCGAGTAGAGCGCGAACACCCGGCCGGCGAGGGCCGGCGGAGCGTTGTGGTTCAGGTAGGACCTGGTAGCGAGCACCTCGGCCCCGTCGGCGAAACCGCCGGCACCGTATGCGACCGCCGACAGCCACAGGACCGGCGCGATACCTGCCAGCATGATCCCGACCCCGGTCACGAGGGTCCCGGCGATCGCCACCGGGACGAGCCACCGCTGCGATATCCGTCCAGCGGCCAGCGAGCCCGCCACCATGCCGGCGGTCCAGGAGGCGACCAGCACCGAGTAGCCGCCGGTCCCGGCGCGAAAGACCCCTTCGGCCAGCACAACCTCGGCGACCACGGCCATGTAGGCGAACGCCACCATGACCCCGACGACCGAGACCAGCAACCGGGCGGTCCGGTCCGACCGCAGATATGACAGCCCGGCCCGGATCTGGGTCAGCATGGACTCGCCGGTGTCGTGCTCCGTCACCCGGCCGCGCAGCCGCAGCAGCCCGAGGCCGCAGGCGCCGAGCGCATAGCAGGCAGCGTTCCCGATCAGCGCCAGCCTGGTGCCGCCCGCCGCGCTCAGCAAGCCCGCGAGCAGCGGGCCCGCGGTCATCCCGCCCCAGGTCGCGGCCTGCAGGTACCCGTTGGCCGCGGTGATGCGTTCCGGCGGCGCGAGCAGCGGCACGATCGCGCCGAGACCGGGCTGCAGCACGGCGCCGCATACCCCGAAGCCGGCCGCGAGTCCCAGCGTGCCCGGCACACCGGTGACGAAGATGAGCCCGATAGCGACCAAGGTGCAGCAAAGCGCCGCGCCCACCAGCACCCGCTTAGGCGGCAGCTTGTCGAGCAGCAGCCCGGCCAGCGGGGAGAGCAGCACGATCGGCAACGTGATCGCCAGGAACACCGATGCCACGGCCCACCCGGCGTGCGACCGTTCGTATACCCGGCTGGCCAGCGCGATCTGCGCGAGCCCGTCACCCGCCGAGATCATCGCCTGCAAGCCGACGGCCAGCCTGAGATTGGCGGCCGCGCCCCGCGTCTTCGTGGTCGCCCCCGTCATTTCGCCGTCGTTACGTAATCGGACAACCGTAACATTGGCATCGCCGTGGCCCCTTTTGCGACCCCGGCGGTGGGACATCGATAGCGCCATAGCACCAGCGGTGGGCCATCGATGGGCTCAGGCGCCTGGGCTCAGGCGCCTGGGAACTCAGCGCGCGGCTGGCTGAGCGCCGGTCAGCAGGCTGGCGTTGGGCGTGCGGATCCAGCGCCGGTAGCCGAGCACCTCGGCGAGATGCCGCTCGATGCCGGGCGTGACCTCGGACACGCTGACCCGCCTGCCGAGCTCGGCGGACAGCGTGGTGGTACCGGCGTCCCGGATGCCGCACGGGATGATCCGGTCAAACCACGACAGGTCGTTTTCGCAGTTCAGCGCGAAGCCGTGCATGGTGACCCCGCGCGCGACCCGGGCGCCGATCGCGCCGATCTTCCGCTCGGGGCCACGGTCGTCGGAGGGAATCCAGGCGCCGCTGCGGCCCTCGACCCGGATGGCGCGCACCCCGAAGTCGGCGCAGGACTGGATCATGGTCTCCTCGAGCGCCCGGACGTAGGCGACGACGTCCAGCGGCTCGCGGAGCTTGATGATCGGGTAGCCGGTGAGCTGCCCGGGACCGTGCCAGGTGATCTTGCCGCCGCGGTCAACGTTGATCACCGGTGCGCCGGGGTCACCGACCGGCCGGTCCGAGACCCCGGTCCGCTTCCCCGCCGTGTAGACCGGCTGGTGTTCCAGCAGCAGGCAGCTGTCCGGGATCTCGTCCGCCACCCGGCGATCGTGGACGAGCCGCTGCAGATCCCAGCCGACGGTGTAGTCCAGCGCGCCGGTGCCGAACCCGGCGTACAGGTATATAAGCTCATCGGCCACGCCACCCATCGTATGCTCACGCCCGCCGATAACGGGCACACTTGAGTTGTGATCGACGAAGCTGAGCTGCGGCGGATGAGCCACGCCGAGCGGAGCGAACTGGCCCGCATCCTCGCGAAGATCGAGTTGCCGAAGCTGTCACGCGATCCGAAGCAGGTCCGCCGAAGGCGGATAGGCCTGATCCTCATGATGGCCGTCTGCCTGATCCTGGCGGCCTGGATCGCGATCCTCATCCTCACGCTGCACCGGCATTTCGTGGTGCGGCACTGGCCCGCTGTCTGGGTGGGCCTTGACCTGGCCGAGCTCGCGGCCTTCGCGGCTACCGCGTGGGCGGCCTGGAAACAGCGGCAGATCGTGATCGTGTTCATGATCATCACCGGGACGCTGCTGCTCTGCGACGCCTGGTTCGACCTGGCGTCGTCGTACGGGTCCCGCGAGTTCACCGGCAGCCTGCTCGAGGCCATTTTCGTCGAACTGCCGCTCGCCTTCCTGATGTTCGCCGCGGCGCGCCGGCTGGTCAGGCTCACCATCTACAGCTCGATGCGCCTGCAGGGCATCTCCGGCCCGCTGCCGCCGCTGCACCGGGTCCCGCTGTTCGCCGACGGCATGGAGGAGGTGCTCCCGCAGCGGATCCGGGAAGGCGCCGGATCGTCGCCATAAGATCCTGTCACACGCCGCGGCGCCGCCCTGTCTCTGATAACGAAGGGGGCAATCATGCGAGTATTCGTCGCGGGGGCGGCCGGGATGATCGGCCGTTTCCTCATCCCCGCCCTGATCGCCGAGGGGCACGAGGTCACCGGGACCACGAGGTCGGCGGGCAACGCCGACAAGATCAGCAGCCTCGGCGCCACCCCGGTCATCGCCGACGGGCTGGACCGGACGGCCATGATCAACGCGGTCAAAGCCGCCAAACCAGAGGTGGTCATCCACGAGATGACCGCGCTCACCAACCTGAAGGGCTTCCGCCAGTTCGACCGCGAGTTCGCGGTCACTAACGAGCTGCGCACCAAGGGCACCGACTACCTGCTGGAGGCCGCGGAGCAGGCCGGAGCGAAGCGGTTCATCGCCCAGTCCTACACGAACTGGCCGAACGAGCGGACCGGCGGCCCGGTCAAGACCGAGGACGATCCGCTCGATCCGGCTCCGCCGAGGAACGCTCGCCAGTCGATGGCGGCTATCCGGCACGTGGAGTCCGTCGTTATGGCTCATGGTGGGTTTGTACTGCGGTACGGCGGGTTCTACGGGCACGGCGCGTCGGGAGACCTGCTGGCCCCGGTCCGCAACCGGCAGATGCCCATCGTCTGCTGCCGGCCTGGCTGGCCCGCCCGCTGGCCGGGGAGATGGGCGTGTCGATGATGACGGACATCCGCGGTTCGTCCAACGCCAAGGCCAAGCGCTTGCTTGGCTGGACGCCGCGTTACGCCTCCTGGCGGGAAGGGTTTCCAGAATGGGTGAGGTCGAGCAGTACCGAGGGCTGATGTTCTCCATCGCCTACCGGATGACCGGCAGCGTGAGCGACGCCGAGGACATCGTGCAGGAGGCGTTCGCCCGGGTGCTGCGGCTGGAACCCGAGATGGCCGATCCGAAGGCTTACCTCGCGACCACCGTGACCCGGCTGGCCATCAATCAGCTGACCAGCGCCCGGGCCCGCCGGGAGTCCTACGTGGGCGCCTGGCTGCCCGAGCCGGTGGTCACGGAGCCGGGCCCGGAGGAGCATGCCGAGATGGCCGATTCCCTGTCGATGGCGTTTCTCATCGTGCTGGAGTCGTTGAGCCCGGTCGAACGCGCGGTGCTCCTGCTGCACGACGTCTTCGGCTACGACCACGCGGAAATAGCCGACATCGTGGGTAAATCCCCGCAGGCTTGCCGGCAGGTCCTGGTCCGGGCCCGGCGGCACGTGGACGAGGGAAAGCCGCGATTCGAGAGCTCAAGGGAGCAGCGCGACGAGGTGGGCCGGCGGTTCTTCGCCGCCGCGGAAGGCGGTGACCTGGACGCGCTGCTCGCCGTGCTGGCGCCGGACGTGGTGTTCCACGGCGACGGCGGCGGAAAGGCGCAGGCGGTCACCGGTCCGCTGCTGGGCAGTGTGCGGGTTGCCAGGTTCCTGACCGGCCTGTTCCGCCGGGGCAACGCGCTGGGTGTCAGCATCCGCCTCACCGAGGTCAACGGCCAGCCGGGGGCGATCGGCCTCGACTCCAGCGGGCGAGTGATCGGCGTGTTCGTCCTGGACATCGTCGATGGCCTCGTGGTCACGGTCCGTTCCGTGGTGAATCCCGACAAACTGCATCATCTTGGGGCAGTCTCCGATGTGGCGCTGAAGCCGCCGCAGGACTTACCCTGGCCCGCATGGCCACCGATTTCACCGAGGAGACCGCTGCCGCCGCCGTCGTCGAGTCGTTCGCCGCGACGCCCGACCCGCGGCTGCGCGAGATCTTGACCAGCCTTACTAAGCACCTGCACGCGTTCGCCCGTGACGTGGAGCTGACCATACCGGAGTGGGAGAAGGCGATCGACTTCCTCACCAGGACCGGGCAGAAGTGCGACGACGAGCGGCAGGAGTTCATCCTGCTGTCGGATGTGCTCGGTCTGTCGATGCTGACGGAGACCATCTCCAACCGGAAATCGGGCGCCGAGACCGAGTCGACGGTGCTGGGCCCGTTCCACGTCGTGGAGTCCCCGCTGCGCGAGCTCGGCGACGACATCGACCTGGTCGGCACGGGGGAGAAGTGCGTGGTTCGCGGCCGGGTGCTGGCCCCCGACGGCACGCCGCTGCCCGGCGCCACGCTGGACGTGTGGCAGGCCAATGACCAGGGCTTTTACGACGTCCAGCAGCCCGACGTCCAGCCTCGTACCAACGGACGCGGGCTGTTCACGGCGGATTCGGCCGGTGAATTCTGGTTCCGGACGATCGTGCCTAGCCACTACCCGATTCCCACCGACGGGCCGGTCGGGCAGCTGCTCCAGGCGACGAAGCGGCACCCGTACCGGCCCGCGCACATCCACTTCATCGTCGCCGCGCCCGGGTACCGGACGCTGACCACGCACATCTTCGTGGCGGGCAGCCCGTACATCGAGTCGGACGCGGTGTTCGCGGTGAAGAAGTCGCTGGTCTCCGAGTTCGCGGAGGTGGACGACCCGGCATCGGCGGAGCGCTACGGCGTGCCGAACCCGTACCGGCTCGCCGACTTCAGCATCACCTTGACGCCTCAGTACATTTCGACGCAGTCGTAGCTGACCGCCGGACTGA
>JBEKHI010000307.1:0-10404 GCA_050012355.1 Streptosporangiaceae bacterium
GGGCACGCCAGCGGACCTGGTCGCGGGCCGCTCCACACTCACCGGCCAGCATCTCGCCGAATACGTCGGGCGGGGATGATCCCCGCGTAGGGTTTGCGCTATGCCGGACTTTATGGGGATTGTGGCCAGGGCGCGGGCTAGGACGGGCGAAAAGGACTGGGCGGCAGCGGCGGAACTGTGGACGACAGTGACGACGGCCAATCCGGTGAACGGGGACTACTGGGCGCGGCTAGGCGAGGCGAGGTTCGGCGCGGCGGATTACGCGGGAGCGCGGGAGGCGTACGAGGAGGTCCTGCGGCTGGGGTTGCGGGAAACGGTCCTTTCTGAGGGCGTGCCACCGCTCATACCGGGCGAGGTCGCCTACCGCATCGCCTGCTGCGAGGCGGCCGCAGGCGACCTTGAGGCGGCTGTCGGTGCGCTTCGGGTGGCGCTCGACCGGGGAATGCGTGATCTGGCCCGGGTCAGATCCGAGGCGGTTTGGCAGGAGTTGCGGGTCGACCAGCGGATCCGCGACATGATCGGCATCATCGACACCGGCAGCATGCCGCGGGACGACGGCTGGCGCTATGACCTGGCGTTCCTCGCCCGGGAGATCAAGCGACTGGCCTACGCGCCATTCGCTCTCCAGCCGGAGGCGGAGTTCGACCGGACTGTCGCCGAGCTAGACAGCGCGATCCCTGGCCTTACCGAAGCGCAGATCGTGGTCAGCATGATGAAGCTGGTCCGGTACCTGGACGACGGGCACGCGAGGATCGCCTGGCCCGAGGACGACAAGAAGCCCTGGATGCTCCCGGTAGACATGTTCCTGTTTACCGAGGGCCTGTACGTTATCGGTGCCGCTCCCGGCTACGAGAATCTGCTGGGCGCCAGGGTGGACAAGATCGGCGGGCTCGCCATCCATAAGGTCATGGCCGCGCTGGATCCGATCATCACCAGGGACAACGAGCACTGGCTCACTCTGCAGTTCCCGGTACTCGTGCGTCAAGCGAAGGTCCTCGAGGGACTGGGCATCGACCACACGCTGACCGTCCGGCTGGCCGACGGAACCATGGACGAGGTCCGGCTGGAGGCCGCGCCCATCGAGTTCAACTGGGATAGGTATCCGCCTGGCTGGGTGGCCCTGACTGACACCGTGAGCGAACCTGCGCCGCTGCACCTGCGCAACCGCGAGCTGCCGTTCTGGTTCGAGTACCTGCCGGCTGACGATCTCGTCTACTTCCAGTTCAATGCCGTCCGCGATCACCCAGCGGAGACACTCGCGATGTTCTGCGGCCGGCTGTTCGGATTTATCGAGGACCATAACGTCGGCCGGCTGGTCATCGACGTACGCTGGAACGGCGGCGGCAACACCTTCCTCAGCCAGCATCTCCTGCATCACCTGATCGCCAGCAAGCGGCTCAGCCGGCGCGGCGCGCTGTTCGTCATCATCGGACGGCTGACCTTCTCCGCCGCGCAGAACACCGTCACCGCCATCGAACGCGAGACCAGCGCCATCTTCGTCGGCGAGCCCACCGGGTCACGCCCCAACTTCATCGGCGAGCGGATCGACTTTGAACTGCCCTACAGCAAGGTGAAGGCGAACGCCGCCGACCTGTTCTGGCAGACCTCCTGGCCGATGGACTACCGGACCTGGACCGCGCCGGACATCTACGCACCGCCGACCTTCGAGACCTACCGCCGTAACCAGGACCCGGCACTGGACGCAATCCTCGCCATCCGAGAGCACGTACCCGGCTAGCTAACCGGAGCGCCCGGGAACTTCTACAGGGCCGTCGATGACCCATCGCTGGGGTTATCGCGCCTGCGATGGCCCATCGCTGGGTGGCCGCGCGAGCCGATTCCAGTAGAGCGCATATAGGCCCGGGATCCGGGAAGCTGCCCGGCTAGCCAGCCAGCAATCCGAGTTGCATGAGTGTATCTGTGTGACTACTATACGGAATTGGGAACAAAGTTACAGTAGGTGAGTAGCTCGCCACGAAGGGGAACCCGCCTGATGGCCATCCCGAAACAGCGTGATCCTGTAGAGGAAGCGTTCAGAGAAGCCATGAAGCTGGCTGACAAAGCCATAGATGAGTACGAAGCGCGCGTTCGTGAGGAAACGGGCAGCGTCCCGCAAGCAGCGACCGCAGCTGAACCGGCCTCCGCCGCGCGCTAGCCCGGTGCCCTTACCCGCAGCGGCGACGACGCGCTACGGGCTCCGCTACCCAAAACACTGGTTTTCGCCCCGGTAGGTCGGCACCGTCGTTACCGAATCATCAGGGCTGACGAGGTGGTACTCGGTCACCCGTTCCCCGAGTTCACCGGCCTTGGCGTGCCGCATCCACACCCGGTCACCGATGCGCAGCCCATCGGCGGCGGCTCCGCGCACGGGCGTCTGGACCTCACCCGCGCCCTCGGTTCCGGTGAGTGACAGTCCGGTCGGCAGGAACGGTCGCGGCAGCCGGTCCTTGGTTCCGGTGCCGGAGGCGACGTAGCCACCGGAGAACAGCGTGGCGATGCCAGACCCCGGCCGCCGCACCACCGGCAGCGCGTACAGCAGCGCCGGCCGAGGGTGGAACTTGCGGTACGCATCGAACAACAGCGGTCCAACCAGACCGGATCCGGCCGCGAGTTCGGTGACCGACGGATCGGTCGTGGTGGACTCCAGCGACCCGGTGCCGCCGCCGTTGACAAACTCCAGCGGGCTGAGGTCCGTGATCCGGCGCACCGCCGCGGTCCTTCGCCGCCATAGTTCTTCAGCAGAACGGCGTTGGATGACTCGCAAGGCGACACCTCTGAGTTTGCTGGCCGGATTGTCGCCAAGACCGGCGATCTGGCCCTCGTAGCCCATCAGGCCGGCCAGCCGGAAGCCCGGGCGCTTCACCACCTGCTCGGCGAACGCCGCGACGTCCTCCGGGCTGTGCAGCGGCGACCGCCAGGTGCCGATGTGAACCCGCCGGACGGGCTCCCAGGAGACATCCAGGTCGACACAGACCTTGATCTCCTGGTGCCCGGCCCCGAGGACAGCGTCCACGAAGTCCAGGTGGTCCACGGAGTCGGCCATGATCGTGATGTGTTCCCGCGCCTCCGGGTGGGCGGCTAGGGCACGCAGCGCGCCGCGGTCCGCGGTGGGGTAGCCGATGAGCAGGTCGTCGCTGATCCCGTTTTCATGCAGCCACAGCGCCTCGCGCAGCGTGTAGCACATCACCCCGCGGAACCCAGGCCGGCTCAGGACGCGCTCGATCAGCGCACGGCAGCGAAGCGACTTGGAAGCGACCCGGATCGGCTTGTCGCCCGCGCGACGAACCAGGTCAGCGGCATTAGCGTCGAAGGCGGCTAGGTCCACGAGCCCGAATGGCGGGTCGAGGTCGGCCGTGACCCGGTTGTAACGCTGGTACATAAGAAAACAGTAACCGAGACGTATTACTCTTCGGTAATGAAAGACGTGACGACCTGGCGAAACTGGGCAGGCAATGTAACCGCCAAGCCAGCCCGCTGGTGCAGGCCGGCCAGCCTGGAGCAGATCGCCGAGGCCATCGCGGAGGCATCGGCCGCCGGGCTGACGGTTCGCGCCCTGGGCAGCGGGCACTCGTTCACCCCGGCGGCGGCGACCGACGGCGCCGCGCTCGATCTGTCGGCCTGGTCGGGGGTGGTGGCCGCGGATTCACGGGTGAAGGGGGCAGGGGAGGTGGGTGGGCTAGTCACGGTCCGCTCGGGCACCACGATCCGTCAGCTCAACGCGGCTCTCGACACCCTCGGGCTCGCCATGGAGAACCTCGGCGACATCGACTCCCAGACGATCGCCGGCGCGATCTCTACCGGAACCCACGGCACCGGCGCCGCCTTGGGCGGGCTCGCCACCCAGGTGACCGGGCTGGAGCTGGTACTCGCGGACGGGACGGTCGTCAGCTGCTCGGAGACCGAGCGACCGGATCTGTTCGCGGCGGCCCGGGTGAGCATCGGCGCGCTCGGCGTGATCACGTCGGTGACGCTGCGCTGCGTTCCCGCGTTCCGGCTGGTAGCCGACGAGCGGCCGATGCCCTTGGACGAGGTGGTCTCTCGCTTCGATGAGTTCGCCGCCGGCAACCAGCACTTCGAGTTCTACTGGTTCCCCTACGGCCGCAACGCCCTGGTAAAGCGCAACAACCCGGCCGGATATGGTGCCCCGCGACAGCTGGCGGCGTGGCGACGGTTCTATGAGTTCGAGATGATGGAGAACGCCGCGTTCGGCACGCTATGCAGGACGGGCCGTACCCTGCCACGGCTCATCCCGACGCTCAACGCGCTTTCCTCGGCGGCCCTGTCCACCCGGACGTACACCGCCAGGTCACATGAGGTCTTCGTGACGAGCCGGCGCGTTCGTTTTGTGGAATCTGAATACGCCGTGCCGCGGGAAAGCCTGGTCGATGTCCTGGCCGAACTACGGCGGGAGGTGCCGAAGCTGGCCGACCCGGTGATGTTCCCGGTGGAGATCCGGGTGGCGGCCGCCGACGACATCTGGCTGTCCACCGCTTCCGGGCGGGATTCCGCCTACCTCGCGATTCACCAGTACAAAGGGCTGCCGTACCAGAGGTACTTCGACCTGTTCGAGTCCGTGGTGGCTGGCGTCGGCGGCCGGCCGCACTGGGGGAAGATGCACTCGCTGGACGCGTCGCGGCTGCGTTCGCTCTACCCCAGGTTCGACGACTTCCTGCGGCTGCGCCAGGAGCACGACCCGAACGGCGTGTTCGCCAACGGCTACCTCGACCAGGTGCTTGGTGCCTGTCGGCAAGATAACGGTAACTAGCCGTCGCCGGCCGACGGCCCGTTTCCACTATCTTGTCTCGTTGCCGGGTGCCATGCTCCTGCGGGCCGGGGGAAGCGGGCCATCTCCTCCAGACGGGCTAGGTCCATATGGTTGCGGATGTAGCGGTGGGAGGCATCGTAAGCCGGGGCGAAGTCCCATGGGGTCTGCGTGCCAGTACCCAGTGCCTTGCTTACGGCCATCCGCCGCTGCTGGCTCTGCCGGACATCTCGGTCCAGTGTGGTCAGATCCCAGCGCGCCGCCACCTCGCGGCGGAATTCCGCCGTCAAGCCGGCGGACGATGAGGCTAGGTTGGCTCGCTCACCCGGGTCGGCGGCTAGGTCGAAGAGCTGGTCTGGGTCGGTTGGTGAGTGAACGAACTTGTAGCGCCCGCGACGGATCATCACGATCGGCGCGATCGCGCCCTCAGCGAGGTATTCCGCCGTGACTTCGTCGCGATCCGGGGTCCCCGACAGATGCGGCAGCAGGCTGCGGCCGTCGACCGGGCCGACCATGCGATCGCTGGAACCAGCTAGGCCGGCCAGGGTCGGCAGCAGATCCATCGTCGATACCGGAGCCGCCACCCTGCCCGGCGGGAACAGCGCTGGCGCGCGGATCACCAGCGGAACCCGCGCCGAGCCCTCGTAGAAGCTCATCTTGTACCAGGCACCGCGCTCGCCGAGCATCTCGCCGTGGTCGCTGGTGACGATGATCACCGTGCGGTCGAGCCTGCCGGTCTCCTGGAGCAAGCCGATCAGCCGGGAGATGTGATCGTCCACATATGAGATCGCGCCATAGTAGGCCCGGCGGGCCGCACGTACCTGATCCTGGGTGACCTCCACGTTGTCCATCGCGCAGATCTCGCGCAGGCGGCGCTCGTGCGGCTGCAGGGGGGAGGAGTCAGCCGAGGGCATCGGGATGTCCTCGTCGCGGTAGAGGTCCCACCATTTCCGCGGGATGGTGAACGGGTCGTGCGGGTGGCTGAACGACACCACATAGCAGAATGGCCGGTCGTCGGCCGAGCGGATATGCCCGAACAGCGACCGCTCGGCGGCGAACGCGACCTCGTCGTCGAAGTCGAGCTGGTTGGAACGCACGCACGGCCCGGCCTGGATGACCGACGACATGTCGTGGTACCAGCTCGGACGCTGGTGCGGGCGCCCCCAGTCGGGCGTCCAGCCGTAGTCCGCGGGATAGATATCGGTGGTGAGCCGCTCTTCGAACCCGTGCAGCTGATCCGGCCCGCAGAAGTGCATCTTGCCGGACAGGACCGTGCGGTAGCCGGCACTGCGCAGGTAATGGGCGAAGGTGGGGATCTCGGAGGTGAACTCCGCCGCGTTGTCGTAGGTGCGGGTACGCGAGGGGAGCAGCCCGGTCATAAAGGATGCCCGGCCGGGCGAGCACAGCGGGCTGGCCGTATAAGCGGCGTCGAAGACGACGCCCGAATCGGCGAGCCACGACATGGCAGGCGTCCGGGTCACCGGGTTGCCGTGAAATGGCAAGGCCGCCGGCGTCATCTGGTCGGCCATGACGATGAGAATGTCTGGGCGCATCTGGCTACCTCCCGGGGGGTGGCTCGTCCAGGCTCACCTCGGCGACGGCCGTCTCCAGTGAGGGTGTGTCGGAGAGCAACTGGCGGGTGTAAGGCTGGCTGGGGTCGGCGAGTACCTGCCCCACCTCGCCGGCCTCGACGATGCGGCCCTGGCTCAGCACGGCAACCCGCTGTGCGATGGACCGCACCAGCGGCAGGTTGTGGGTGATGAAGAGCATTGAGAGCCCGAGGTCCCGCTGCAGGCTGCCGAGCAGTTCGACGATCGCCGCCTGGACGCTGACATCCAGCGCTGATGTCACCTCGTCGCAGATCAGCACCGTGGGATCACAGACCAGAGCGCGGGCGATCGCGACCCGCTGCCGTTCCCCGCCGGAGAGCTGGTCCGGGTAACGGCGAGCGTAGCCGGACGTCAGGGATACCCGCTCGAGCATCTCCGCGACTCGCTGGTCGGCTTCCCGGCCGCTCGCGGTTCCGAAGACCTTGAGCGGCTGCGCGACGATCTGGCCCACCGTCCGGCGGGGGTTCAGCGAGCCATAGGGGTTCTGGAAGATGTACTGGATCCGCCGCCGGGCATCGCCGCCGCGCTTACGCGCGGAGGGGTGCAGCTCGGCGCCGTCCAGCGCGATGGTGCCGGTCCAGTCGCGGTGCAAGCCTGCCACGGCCCGGGCGATGGTTGTTTTTCCCGATCCTGACTCACCGACCAGCGCCAGGCACTCGTGGGCGGCGAGGCTCAGGCTCACCGAGTGGACGACCTCGTAGCGACCGTAGGAGGCAACCAGGTCGGTGAGACGAAGCGCGGGCACCTCGGCATCGTCGGCCGCGGGCATCTCGATCGGTTCGCCCGCCTTGCCCGGGTCCTGGGTCATCACGAGCTCGGCCCGGACGCACCGGACCGTGTGATCCGTGCCGATCGGCCGCAGCGAAGGCACTTCCTGCTCACACTGCTCGATGCGCAGGGCGCAGCGGGGCGCGAACCCGCAGCCACCGGGCTGGTTCCCTGGCGACAGCGCGTGGCCCGGGATGCCGACCAGCGACCGGCCGCCGGTCAGCCGCGGGATCGCGCCGATGAGCCGTCGCGTGTACGGATGGCCTGCCGAGGCGAACAGCCCGTCCGCGGGCCCGAGCTCGACCACCCGTCCGGCATACATGACCGCGACCCGCCGGGCCAGCCCGGCCACGACGGCGAGGTCGTGGCTCACGTACAGCGCGGCGACATCGTGCAGTGCCGCGAGTTCCCGCACGGTGGACAGCACGTGCGCCTGGGTCGTGACGTCGAGGCCGGTGGTCGGCTCGTCGAGGACGATGAGGCGGGGGCGGTTGGCGAAGGCCATCGCGAGTCCGACCCGCTGCTGCTGACCGCCGGACAGCTCATGCGGATAGCGCTTGAGGAACGCGTGGTCGTCAGGAAGGGCGACCTCGCGCATCATCTCCGCGATGCGGGCGGCGTGATCGCGGGCTCCGCCGCTGTCATGCGCTTCGAGCACCTCACGGACCTGCAGGCCGATCCGCAGCGCCGGGTTCAGCGAAGAGGCCGGATCTTGCGGGACATACGACACGGCCGAGCCGCGCAGCTTCCGGCGCTCCTCTTCATCCAGGGTGAGGACGTCACGGTCGCCCAGCAGTACGGACCCGCCAGCGATCCGCAGGCCGCGCCGCGCGTGGCCGAGCAATGCCAGCCCGACCGTGGTCTTGCCTGATCCGGACTCGCCCACGACGCCGAGGATCTCCCCGGGCGCGATCGTGAAGGACACGTCGCTGACCACCGGGGTGCCGGTCGCGGCGATCTCGATCCTGAGATTCTCGACGGAGACGGCCGCGCTCATCCGGCGCTCCTGGACCGGTCGATGCCGGCGGCGGTGCGGGCGATGCCGTCCCCTATCAAGCCGGTTCCCATCGTGAGCAGGGCGATGGCGATGATCGGCATGACCGCCCCCCATGGCTGGACCGAGAGCGCGATCTGATTCTGCTGGATCATCGTGCCCCAATTCGCGCCGTTCGGGTCGGGAGCGAGCCCGAGGAATGCCAGCGCGGCGATGACGCCGATGGAATAGGTCATCCGAAGGCTCGCCTCCACCATGAGCGGCCCGAGGGTGTTCGGCAGCAGTTCGCCGAAGAGAATGCGCCAGCGTGGCACGCCCATCGCCTCGGAGCAAGCGATGAAGTCACGCTCGACCACCGGCTGGGCGGCGCCGCGGGCCACCCGCGCTATCCGCGGCACGGTGGTGATAGCGATCGCGACTACGATGACCCAGGCCTGCGGTCCGACCACGGCGACCGCCACCAGCGCCAGCATGATCTGCGGGAAGGCCATGATCACGTCCATCGCGCGCATCAGCACGTCGTCGAGAGCATTGCGCGCATAGGCCGCTACCAGTCCGATGGCGACGCCGACGATCAGCCCGATGGCGGTCGAGATGACGGCCATCACCAGGATGCCGCGGCCGCCGTAGAGGAACCGGCTCAGCACGTCCTGCCCGAGGTAGTCCGTGCCGAGTACCGCCTTGCCGCCGGGAGTGCTGTTGGGTACCCCCACCGGGACGCTCGGGCCGTACGGCGCGACGTACGGGCCGATGATCGCCAGCAGGACAAGAGCACCGACCAGCACCGCGCCGATGCGCGTTCGCCACAGCCGCAGCGCCCTGAAGATCAAAGACGAGGTACCAAACGGCGCGGGCGATTCCACCGCCGGCGCCGCGTCGTTCACCGCGGTCACAGCCGGGTCCTGAGTCTCGGCGTGACCATGATGGTGGCCACGTCTGCGATCAGGTTGAGCGCTACGTAAAGCGCGGCGATGAGCATGGCGAGCGCTTGCACCACTGGCAGGTCGTGGTTGACGACCGCGTCCTGCAGCGCGCTGCCGATGCCCGCGTAGTTGAACACGTACTCGACGACCACGATGCCTCCGGCCAGGTAGGCGAGATTGAGGGCGATCACCTGGAACACCGGCCCGAGCGCGTTAGGCAGCGCGTGCCGTAGCAGGACTGTGCGTTCCGGCAGGCCCTTTAGCCGGGCCATCTCCACGTAGTCGCTCTCCAGTACCTCGATCATCGACGCGCGCATGATCCGGGCTACGTACGGCGCGACGGCGATTACCAGGGTGAGGCACGGCAGGACCAGCGCCGGGATGTTGTCCCACGGCTCCGATCCCGGAGGAATCGTGCTGACGGCCGGCAGGACATGGAACACGATGGTGGCGAACAAGATGACAAGCACCACGGCGACGACGAATTCCGGCAGCGCGGCCAGCGCGAGCAGCAAAATCGAACTCACCGAGTCGAAGATCTTCTCGCGCTTGAGCGCCGCCCAGCAGCCGATCGCCACCGACAGCGGGATGGACACCACGGCTGAGATGGCCACCAGCACGGCGGAGTTCACCAGCTTGGGACCCAGCAGCGTGGTCACCGGCTCCTGCGCGGCCAGCGACCGGCCGAGGTTACCGCGCAGCAACCCCGACAGCCACGACCAGTACTGCTCCAGCACCGGCTGGTCAAGGTGCAGTTGCCTGCGCAGCGCCGCCAGGCTCGCCGGGGTCGCCGACCGGCCGAGTATGGCCTGGGCCGGGTCACCGGGGAGCGCCTGGGTCGCCGCGAACACCACGATGGAGACCACGACGAGGACGACGATCCCCAGCAGCAGACGGCGGGCCACGAAGCCGGGCACGCCGCCGGATATCAGCCGGCGCATGCGCTAGCCGAACCAGATCGTCCGGTAGCCATGGCCGTAGCTATCGAGGTTGAGGGTGCCCTTGCTGGGCTGCAGTCCCTTGACCTGACTTGAGTGGCCATCCACCAGGTCGTTGAAGTACGGGATGATGTACCCGCCGATGTCGTACTCGAGCTGTTGCATCTCGTGCTCGATCTCGATGCGCGTGGCGGGGTTGGTCGCCGCGAGTGCCTGGTTGTACAGCGACACGAAGTTCGACCCTGTCCCGGTCTTGGGCGGCCAGTGCGTCTCGTTGTACGGGGAGGTCGGCAGCGAGCCCTGCTGCACCTGGTTGAGGTAGCCGCGGGTGCCCCAGAAGTCGACCGAGAAGCCCAGCTTCAGGTACTGGTTGCCGTAGTAGTTGGGGTCGTTCAGCACGTTGACCGTG
>JBEKHI010000308.1:0-10404 GCA_050012355.1 Streptosporangiaceae bacterium
GCGCCAGGACCTCGTGATCGTGGGCAGGAACGACCAGTATCTGGTCGTTCCTGCCCACGATCATGACCGCAGCCCGGAGACCAGGGTCGCTGGGCGGCGACGCGTAAGAGAAACTACACAATTCCTGTAGGAATAGATGGTTTTTTGCCGCCGGGCAGGCTGCAACGCTGGGACCTGGCGATATACCGGGGACACCGGTGACGATCCTCAGACGCGAAAGGCGCGTGCTTCATGACGGTGGTACCCGACCGACGCAGCCTGTTCCCGCTCCGCGGCCCGACCGAGAGAGCCATGACAAAAATAAGCCCTTATCCCCCGTCCGCCGTTCGCAGGCCTGAGCGCGGCTACCGCCCGCGGCGCGCGACGAGGGCGCTGGCTCTCGTCGGCGCCGCCCTAGCGGGCGCGGGCTTGCTGGCCGCGTGCGACGGGTCCTCCTCCTCGTCGTCCTCCGGGTCGAGCTCGGCGGTGGTCTCCGCCGCCACGATCCCGTCCTCGACGGTCGTACCGGGAGCCAGCGCGGCCACCGGATACGGCTCCACGGCGACGACGGCGACTCCGGTGCAGGGCGGCGTGCTCCACTTCGGTGTGCTCGACGCACCGCAAGTGATCGACCCGCACGAGGCCAGCTCCTACCCGGAGTCGATCATCGCCGACAACATCACTGACAAGCTGACCTGGCAGGATCCGGTATCCGGCAAGCTCTACCCCTGGCTGGCGACGAGCTGGTCCTACAACTCGAGCCTCACTCGATTCACGTTCCAGCTGCGCCACGGGGTCACCTTCAGCAACGGTCAGCCATTCAACGCCGCCGCCGTGCAGGCGAACTTCGACCAGGACGCGTGGGGCGACGCCAAGCTCCAGATCCTGCCCGACCCGACCCACTGGACCGGGTATATCGGCACGCTGACCCCGAACCCCTATGAGGTGATCGTCGAGTTCTCCAAGCCGAACGCGGGGTTCCTCACCTTCAGCTCGTTCAGTGGTGACAACGACCCCGGCTTCGTCGCCGATAAGACGCTCGAGAGCTCGAAGACCCAGCGGCTTACCCCGGCCAACGTGATCGGGACCGGTCCCTTCATCGTCAAGTCCTTCACTTACGAGCAGAACGTCATCCTTGTACGGCGGGCAGGCTACGACTGGGCTCCGGCACCGCTGGCCCACAACGGCGCCGCGTACCTGAACGAGATCGACATCGAGACGATCCCCGAGGCGTCGGTCCGGACCGGGGCGCTGGAGGCCGGCCAGCTCCAGGCGACGCTCGACGTGGCCCCCACCGACGAGACGAGTCTCAAGGCGGCTGGCTACCAGATCCTGTACCAGCCCATCGGCGGCCAGAACATCGCCTTCCAGCTGAACGCGGACCTCTTCCCGACCAACGACCTCGACGTCCGCAAAGCCATCAACCTGGGCTGGAACCGGGCCGCGCTGTTCGGGCCGGTGCTGAGCTCCAGTTACCGGGCGGCGTGGTCGGTCCTCGCCCCGAACGTGCCGGGCTATGTCTCGTTCGAGAACTCGGCGCTGCGCTACGACCCGGCGGCGGCCGAGGCTTTGCTCAATTCGGACGGCTGGAAGGTCGGAAACGGCGGCTACCGCTACAAGGACGGCCAGGAGCTGACGGTCAAGTTTCTCGGGATCAACAACCTGGCGCCGAACCAGTCCGCCTACGAGCTGATACAGGAACAGCTCAAGCAGGTGGGGATCAACGTCGAACTCTCGGTGCTCCCGATCCCTGACTTCGAGTCTCAGGAGGACGTCGCGCAGACCAAGTGGAACGGCGTCGCGGCCAACACGAGCCGGGACGATCCCTCCGTGCTGTGGCAGGCGGACTCGCCCGCTGTCGGCAATGGCTCGTACGTCCAGTCCAGCTCCTCCGAGTACCAGCCGCTGGTCAACGTCCTGCAGCAGGTGCAGAGCACCCTCGACCCGGCCGAGCGCGCCGCCGCGACGGCGCAGGCCCAGAACCTGCTCATCGCCCAGTACGCGCTCGTTGACCCGGTCTACGTGCCGTCCCAGGTCATCGCCGCCGACCAGGACGTCCACGGCATCGTCTTCGACGCCCAGTCCCGGAATCTCTTCTACGGCACCTGGATCGGGAAGTAGCCGCTCATGTCGTGGATCCGCTATGCGGCGGCCAAGGTCAGCCGGGCGCTGTTCGTGATATGGGCCGCGTACACCCTCTCGTTCGTGCTGCTCTACCTGCTGCCGGTAAACGCGGTCGACCTGCTCTTCGACCCGCAGGAGCTGCTGACGATCTCCAACTCGACCAAGCAGCAGGTGGCCGCCGAGTACGGGTTCAACAAGCCGGCCGTCGTCCAGTACGGTGACCGGCTCTGGGCCGCCCTGCACGGCAACTTCGGCACGTCGGTCCAGACCGGGGAGCCGGTCTGGAAGGCCATCGGCGGTGTCTTTCCGCCCACGCTGGTCCTCGCCGCCGCGGCGCTCGTGCTGGCCCTCGTGATCTCTTTCGCGATCGCGTTCTTCGCGTCGAACTCCCGCCACGCGTGGCTCGTGAACCTGGTCGAGACGCTGCCATCGGCCACCGTCTCGATCCCCGTCTTCCTGATCGGGCTGATCGCGATACAGATCTTCTCGTTCGACCTGCACTGGTTCCCCCCGCTCGGGGACCAGGGCTTTGGCTCCCTGGTGCTGCCCATGTTCACCCTGGCGATCCCGGTGGCCGGCCCTATCTCGCAACTCCTGGTGAACAGTTTCCAGCGCGAACTCGACGCCCCTTATGTCACCACGTCGCTGGCCAAGGGCGGCACCCGCTCGTGGGTCATCCGCCGGGATGTCTTCAAGAACGCCAGCCTCCCGGCCCTCACCATCGCTGGGATCACCTTCGGCAACATCCTGGCCGGGGCGGTGATCACGGAGACGATCTTCTCGCGGACCGGGCTCGGCCGGCTCACCCAGACGGCCGTCGGCACCAAGGACATTCCCGTCATCCAGGGGATCGTGGTGCTGACGGCGGCGCTATACGCGATCACGAACCTGATCGTGGACTTCATCTACCCGATCCTCGACCCGCGGCTCAAGGCCAGGATCGTCACCTCATGAGCACGATCGCCGATCCGGTCGAGGACGCGGTCTCCCACGCCGACACCAGCCCCGGCGTCCGCCAGCTTGCGGCTAGCTGGCTAGTGACCCGACTACGCCAGCCGGGGCTGACCGCGGCGTGGCTCGTCGTCATCGTGGTGGTCCTCTGGGCCATCGTGCCGGGGGTGTTCACGACGGCCAGCCCCGTGGTCGGCAATATCGCCGACGCCCTCCAGCCGCCCAGCATCCACCACATCTTCGGGACCGACGACCTCGGCCGCGACATGTACACCCGGATGGTCTATGGCGCCTCCCACACGCTGTCCGCGACCTTGTACGCGGTGGCCGTCGGGTTCTTCGCCGGGGGCACGATCGGGCTGGTCAGCGGGTACGCGGGCGGCATCGTTGACGGGGTGGTCATGCGGTTCATCGACGTGCTGCTGTCGGTCCCGACCCTGATGCTGTGCATGGTGATCGTGGCGGCGCTCGGCTACGACACGATGAACGTGGCGCTGTCCATCGGCATCGTTTCGATCGCGTCCTTCGCCCGGGTGATGCGGGCCGACGTGCTCCGCGTCACCCACAGCGAATACGTGGAGTCCTCTTACGGTCTCGGGGCCAAGCGGCTCCGTGTCCTCGTGCTGCACGTGCTACCGAACTCGGTCGGGGCGGTGCTCTCGCTCGCGGCCCTTGAGTGCGGGGTGGCCATGCTGGCGGTGGCCGGGCTCGGATTCCTCGGCTACGGAGACCCGCCGCCGACCCCCGAGTGGGGGCTCGCCGTCGCGGAGGGGCAGACGTACCTGGCCACCCAGCCGTACCTCGCCCTGATCCCTGGCGCCGTGATAGCCGTCGTCGTCCTCTCGACCAACCGCATCAGCCGCTCGATCGGGAAGGGCCGGTGACCGCTGTGCCGAATGCCGAAACGCACCTGCTCACCATCGACGACCTGCACGTCGCTTACCGGCTGGCGGGCAAGCTCGGCCCGCCCGCCGTACGGGGAGTCAGCGTCCAGGTCAGGCCGGGTGAGCTGGTGGCCATGGTGGGCGAGTCCGGGTCGGGCAAGACCACGGTGGTCCGGGCATCGCTCGGGCTCCTGCCGCGGAACGCCGAGATCCTCGAGGGCCGGATCGGCTATGGCGAGACCGACGTCACCACCTGGGGTGACCGGCAGTTCGGCAAGGTTCGCGGGCCCTTCGTGGGCTTCGTGCCACAGGACCCTGGTAACGCGCTGAACCCGGTGAAGCGGGTCGGGCGCCAGCTGGTCGAGGCGATCCTGCTTCACGACCGGAAGCTTGGCGGGACCGTGGCCCGTCAGCTCGCGCTGGAGAAGTTCCGCACGGCCGGCCTGACCGACGTCGAGCGCGTCTTCGAGCAGTTCCCGCACGAGCTTTCCGGCGGGATGAAGCAGCGGGCCCTGATCGCGATCGCGTTGGCGAGCGACCCGAAGCTGCTCATCGCCGACGAGCCGACCAGTGCCCTCGACGTGACCGTCCAGAAGACGATCCTCGATCATCTCGACCGGCTCCGGTCGCAGTAGTCGCTCGGCTTGCTGCTCGACACACACGATCTCGGGATCGCCACCGAGCGGGCGGACCGGCTCGTGGTCATGCAGGCCGGCCAGGTGGTGGAGCGGGGCTCGACCGCCGTCGTGGCCGACGCACCGAGCGCGCCCTATACCCGCCGGCTGCTCGCCGCCGCCCCCTCGTCGCGCAACTCCAGACTCGAACCCACCCGGCCCGCGACCGCCTCCGTCGACGGTTCCGCCGCGAATCCCATCCTGGTGGCCGACGGTCTCGTCAAGCACTTCAAGCTCCCCCACCGCCGGTCCCAGCTGACCGCCGTCGACGACGTGTCGTTCTCGATCGCCCGCGGCACGACGCACGCCATCGTCGGGGAGTCCGGGGCGGGCAAGTCGACGATCGCCCGGATCGTGTTCGGCTTCACCAAGCCGGATGCTGGCACCGTCACCTTCGACGGCGTGAATCTGGGCACGCTCGATCGAGCCGCTCGCCGGCACGGGCGGCGCCAGGTCCAGTTCGTCTACCAGAACCCGTTCTCGTCGCTCGACCCTCGCTTCACGGTCCGCCGCTTGATCGCCGAGCCGCTGCAGATCCATCACACCGTCGTCGGCCAGGCCGCCCTTGACCAGCGAGTGAGCGAGCTGATCGACGCGGTCGCGATCGATCAGCGCCTGCTGCCCCGTCACCCAGCCGAGCTCTCTGGCGGCCAGGCGCAGCGGGTCGCGATCGCCCGGGCGCTGGCGCTGAACCCGAAGCTCGTCGTGCTCGACGAGGCCGTCTCGGCCCTGGACGTATCCGTGCAGGCTCAGGTCCTGCAACTCCTGGTAGATCTGCAGGCATCCCTCGGGCTCACTTATCTCTTCATCACCCATGACCTCGGCGTCGTCCGCCTGATCGCCCACACGGTGAGCGTGATGCGTCGCGGCCGCATCGTCGAGGACGGTCCGGTCAGCGAGATCTTCGCCGATCCGCGCGAGGAGTACACCCGGCAGCTGATCGCGGCCATCCCCGGCCGGGCCGTGCGCTCCGGCCAGGACGTGACGAACCGAGGAGTGACCACCGGTGCCTGAGCAGTTTCATCTGAACCTGTCCCTGCTCACCCCAGGACAGCTGAGGACCGCTTGGCGCCTGCCTGAGCGCGATCCGTTCGCCTACCTGGACGTTGGCCACTTCCGGCGCCTGGCGCGCATCGCCGAGGACGCCAAGGTGCACGCCGTCTTCCTTGGTGACTCACCCACGCTCGGGGCAATCGAGCGGGCGCCATCGTCGGGCATCGACCCGCCGATCTTGATGTCCTATCTCGCCGCCTCCACCGAGCGGATCGGCTTCATCGCCACCAGCACCACGACGTACAACCATCCCTACAACCTGGCCCGCCGGTATCTCGCCCTCGACCACGTCAGCGGCGGGCGCGGGGCGGCGAACTTCGTAACGACGTACGCGCCCGACGCCGCCGCGAACTTCGGCCGAGCCGAGCCGCTGCCGAAGGATGAGCGCTACCAGCGCGCCACCGAGTTCCTCGAGGTCGTCACCAGACTGTGGGATGCCTGGGAGGAAGGTGCGCTCATTGGTGATCAGGGCTCGGGGCTCTGGGCCGACCCGGCTAAGGTCCACGCCATCGACTACCACGGCGAGTTCTTCGACGTCAGGGGCCCGCTGTCGGTACCTCCCTCGCCCCAGGGCCGCCCGGTTATCGTCCAGGCGGGAGGCTCGGAAGGCGGCCTTGAGCTGGCCGGCCGCTTCGCCGACGTCGTGTTCACCGTCGCCCAGACCAAGGCCAAGGCGGTCGCCTTCCGCGAGGACATCCGGCGCCGGGCCATCGCCGCCGGGCGTGATCCCGATGCGGTCAAGGTCTCCCTCGGCGTGGCCGTGGTGACCGATGAGACCGAGGCGGCCGCCCGGAAGCGGGAGCGTCGGCTCTACGAGACCATCGAAATCGGGCCGACGACGGCCGGCCTGGCCCGCGGGCTGGGGCTCGATCCCGCCGATCTCGGCCCAGACGACCTGATCCACCGCCGCGACCTGCCGGACGAGCCGACCGGCTCCGCTCCCGAAGGATTCCAGATCAGCACGCGGGCCCTGCTCGAGGAAGGCCCGCTCACGCCCAGGCAGCTCATCTACCGGTCTGCGGGGGGCAACGGCCATCGGCTCGTCGTCGGATCCGGCCAGCAGGTGGCTGATGACCTCGAAGACTGGTTCGCGGCCGGAGCAGCCGACGGCTTCACGGTTATGGGGGCCGATACGGCGGCCGACTTCGAGAACTTCGCCCGCTATGTGGTCCCGATATTGCAACGACGAGGGTTGTTCCACGACGACTACCCCGGGCCGACCCTGCGGGAGAACTACGGTCTCCCGATGCCAGTGCACGCCTTGGCCAACGGAGCAGGCCATGCCTGAACGCCCCCGCCAGCTGCACATCAACGTCAACATCCTGCAGGCCGGCGTATTCGGCGGCAGCTGGCGCTTCCCGGGGACCGACCCGCTCTCCAGCTACCGTCTCGACCACTACCTGCGCGTCGCCCAGAAGGCGGAGGCGGCGCTCCTCGACGCGGTCTTTCTCGCCGACGGCGCGGCGATCCGCGACAATATCCGCTACCGGCCCACCAGCAGCCTTGAGCCCACCATCGTGCTCACCGCCATCGCCCGGGTGACCGAGCGGATAGGGCTGATCGGCGCCCTGTCGTCCAGCTTCAACGACCCGTTCAACGTCGCCCGGCGGCTGGCGACGCTCGACCAGCTGAGCGGTGGCCGGGCCGGCTGGGACGTGGTCACGACCGCGGATGAGGCGTCGGCCCGGAACTTCGGGCTCGATCAGCCGGCCGAGCACGGGCTCAGGTATGAGATCGCCGCCGAGTTCGTCGAGGTAGTCCGGGCGCTGTGGCGAAGCTGGGAGCCCGGCGCCCTCATCGCCGATCGTGACCGCGGCGTGTTCGCCGACACCAGCAAGATCCACGCCATCGACCACCGCGGCGCGCACTTCACCGTCGCCGGACCGCTGAACGTGCCGCGGTCCCCGCAGGGGGAGCCAGTCATTGTCCAAGCCGACGCGCCGGAGGACGGCCGCGCCCTGGCGGCGCGGATCGGCGAGGTGATCTTCACCGCCGCCGACACGAAGGCGGCCGCCCAGGAGTATTACCTGGACGTCAAGTCCCGCGCGGTGGCCTTCGGCCGCCGACCCGACGAGATCCTCATCCTTCCCGGGCTCTCGACCGTTGTCGGGAGCACCGACGCGGAGGTCAGGCAGCGACGTGAGCTGCTCCGCCGCCTCGGTGGCGGCATGGGGCACCGGATCGTGGCGGGCAGGCCCGAGCAGATCGCCGACACGATGATCGACTGGCTCGACCACGGTGCGGCCGACGGTTTCAACGTGCTGCCCGAGGGGTTCGACGACTTCGCCGACCAGGTGATCCCCGAGCTGCAACGGCGGGGCCGGTTCAGGACCGCCTACGAGGGGACGACCCTGCGCCAGCACCTCGGGCTGCGCGAGCCCGACTACTCCAGGCCGGGAAAAGAGACCATTTATGAATAACGACGGGCTCCATTTCCTGGTCAACATGACCGGCATGGGTTATCACCGGAGCGCGTGGCTCGACCCCGGCGCCGCACCGAATTCGTTTATCGACGTCGGCTATTACCAGGCCGTCGCCGAGACGGCCGAGCGGGGCCTTTTCGACGCCCTCCTGCTGCCTGACATTCCGCAGCAGAACGCGGGAATCGGCGTCGCCCCCACCCAGAGCCTCGAGCCCACGCTGCTGTGCGCCGCGCTGGCGGTGACCACCGAGCGCGTCGGCTTCATCCCTACCTTGTCGACATCGTTCAACCGGCCGTACAACCTGGCCCGCCGGGTCCTCAGCCTCGATCACGCGAGCAACGGGCGCGCCGGGTGGAACGTGGTGACAACCGCCATGCCGGGCGCGGCCGCCAACTTCGGCCAGGAGGTGCTCCCGCGCGAGGACCGCTACCGGCGCGCCGCCGAGTTCGTCTCGCTGGCGAGCCGGCTCTGGGACGGGTGGGAGGACGGCGCCCTGGTCGGGAACCAGGAGTCGGGCGAGTTCGCCGACCCCGCCAAGATCCACCCGGCCGCGTTCCACGGTGAGTTCTTTGACGTCGAAGGCCCGCTCAACGTGCCCCGGTCGCCCCAGGGCCGGCCGGTGATCGTCCAGGCCGGCGCCTCCGACTCCGGCATCCAATTCGCCGCCGCCCACGCCGAGGTGGTCTACGGGGCCCAGCTCAGCCTCCCGGGAGCCATCGAGTTCGCCCAGCAGGTCCGCGCCGGCGCGGCTGCCAACGGCCGCGATCCCAGCCAGATCCGGTTCCTGCCCGCGCTGGTCCCGGTCGTCGCGCCGACTGAGCGGAAAGCGCAGGAGCGCTGGGAGCACCTTGAGTCAAGGCTGCCACCGGGCCCGACCGAGGCGGACAGGATCGAGGCGGCCCTCTGGCTCGCCCCCGGGACCCTGGGCGGCGACATCGACGTGCCGCTGGCTCCGGAGGTCTTCGCCCGCAGCCAGATCCCGCACGAGGGGTTTCCTCGCGCGGCGGCGCGGTTCGCGGCCGAGACCGGCTACTCGGCCAGGGAGTTCGCCCGGCACATCTCCGGAGGTCACCGGCTCGTGATCGGCAGCACTCAGCAGGTCGCCGACCACATCGAGGAGTGGTGGCGGTCCGGCGCCGTCGACGGCTTCACCATCACTCCGCCCGCACTGGACTACGACCTGCGCGGCTTCGTCGATCTCGTCGTCCCCGAATTGCGGCGGCGGGGCGTGTACCGAGACCGCTACCCAGGCCGGACGCTACGGGCCAATCTCGGTCTGCCGGTGCCCGCTAACCCCTTCACGGCCCTCGTGAACACCGCGAAATGACTAGGAGGTCGAGTTCGTTGGACCCGCAGTTCCTCTGGTACATCCCTAACACCGTGGAGCCTGGCCACCGTGGCGACCCAACGACCGACGGCTGGGGCTCACTTGAGTTCTCGACCGACCAGGCTCGCACGCTGGAAGCACACGGCTGGGGCGGCGCGCTGCTCGGGACCAGCTGGGGACGGCCGGACACCTTCACGGTCGCCACCGCGGTCGCCGCGCAGACGACGAGTTTCAAGCCGCTCATCGCGATCCGTCCGGGCTACTGGCAGCCGGCTCATTTCGCCAGCGCGGCGGCAACGCTCGACCAGCTCACCAGGGGCCGGGTCCTGATCAACATCGTCACCGGGATCGACAATCTCGCTGCCTACGGCGACGGCAAGGCCGATCCGGCACAGCGATACGACCGGACCCGCGAGTTCCTCAGGCTGGTCCGGCAGCTGTGGACACAGGAGAACGTCACCTTCCGCGGCAGGCACTTCGAGGTGGAGGCCTCCACCCTGGCGCCGCGCCCGTACGGGGCCGCCGACGGCAGGCACCCGACGCTCTATTTCGGTGGTGCGTCGGAAGCGGCGCAGCGAGTGTCGGCGACCGAGGCGGACGTGCAGTTGTTCTGGGGCGAGCCGCTGGACGGAATCGCCGAGCGCATCGACAAGCTCAAGGCGCTCAGCGGTTCTCTGGGGCGGGAGCACGCGCCGCTGCGGTTCGGGCTCCGGATCACCACGATGGTCCGCGATACCACCGAGGAGGCCTGGCGGGAGGCGGAAGAGAAGGTCGCCGAGATGGCGACGGACTCGGGCACCAAGCGAATGACTCACTCCCGCCGGACCGCGGTCGGTCAGCAGCGTCTCCTCGACCTGGCTGCCCGCGGCGAGGTGCTGGATTCCTGTCTCTACACCACGCCGGGCAAGTACGGCGGCGGTGGCGCGGGTACGACGTGGCTGGTCGGCTCGCCGGAGGATGTCGCCGCCGCACTGAGGAAGTACCAGGAT
>JBEKHI010000309.1:0-20190 GCA_050012355.1 Streptosporangiaceae bacterium
GGTGTTGTAGTAACTCAGCGTCCACGGACCGTAGACGACCTTCCACAACGGGTTGGTCGTGAACGTGGCCTGATCGGCTCCCTGGGTCTGCAGGAACGAGTAGACGGCCTTGGCTCCGGCGGTGGTCTCGTCGTAGTTGCCGACCTTGCCGCTGACCGAGGTCTCGTCCCAGGCGTGCTGCGGGATGAGCTGGACCGAGGCCAGCACGTCCTCGGTGTAGTACGTCGGGTTGAACGACTGGGTCAGGTGCAGCACCACCGTGTGGGCGCCGTCGGTCGCGACCGACGCGACGTCGGTCGGGAACCCGCCCGGCAGGTAGCCGCTCCAGTTGCTGTAGTTGGCCTTCAGCAGGTTGTAGGTGAAGGTGAAGTCCCGGCTGGTGATCGGCTGGCCATCAGACCAGTTCCAGTCCTGCAGCGTGATCGTGACCGTCTTGTCGTTGTCGCTGTAAGCGACCGACTTGGCGACGCTCTTAGCCCAGTTGATGCTCGCCTGCGCGCCGTCCCCTCCGTACACCAGGGAGGGCCACAGCGGGTCGGTGAGGTTCCCGTTGTACCCGTCGGTGTTGGTGGCCGGCGCGTACGGGAAGATGAAGTTGGGCCCCGCGGCGACCCACCCCACGGTGCCGGTGCCGCCTTGCTCCTTCGTTCCCTTGACTGTGCTGCCAGAACCGATGTTCGTAGAACCACTGGTAGAGCACGCCGCCACCGCCAGGGTCGCTAGCACCGGTACCGCGATGCGGTACAGGAGACGGCGGGTGATGCCAGGTCGATGCGTTGTCCGCATGGCCCGTCCTTCCTACGCCTGCAATCTGTGGAAAAGTCCGTATTCCCAGTTAACCTACTGGGTAAGTCGATAATTTGCCACCTGAGTCAGGTTGGCTTCGCAAACCGCCCCAAACTACCACTTTTACCCCTCGGCTTGCACGAGGTTAGCATGACACGGTGGCGTCGCATCGTCGTGATGTGTCACATTTTTGATGCCAAGGTGTGACATATCGGACACGGGGTGAAGTCGTCAGTTGCGCGTGGGGTCAGCGCAGATCAGGCCCCACGGCTTATCGCTGACCCGGGTGAGCACCACGACACCCTGGCGCGGCCCCTCGAGCCGCAGCCTGCGGCGGATCTGTTCCACGTCGCCCGCGAGTCCCCTTCGCCGGATATCGGCGGCTCCGATACCGAACGCGCGCAACCGCTTGGCGAAGTCCTTCTCGTTCCAGGGCGCGGAATCCAGTACTCGCAGCGTCCGCGCGAACGGCGTGGTCACCGGGTGATCCGCGGCGATGAAGGCGATCCGGTCATCGATCTTCCACCCGTCCACCTGCCGGGCCAGTTCCTCCACCAGCCCGGCGCGGGTCACCGCTGGGTTAGGGTCCAGCAGGTACTCCCCCGGTGCCGCTACCGGCACGTTCGGCCCGGCATCCGGCAACAGCGTCGCCTCGCCGCCGTCCGTCAGCACGGTCGCCCGCCTGGGCACCGTGGCGAACGACGGGGACCACAGCGTCGCTTCCTTGAGGTCCCGTCCGTCCGCGATGAACTCGGCTTCCCAGCCCTGCGGCACTATCCCCAGGTCGACACCGGGGGCCGCCTTGATCGCCGTCCTGGCCACCGGCAGTTCAAAGCACCATTCCAGCGGCGGCTCGCTGGTCCCGGTCCGCATCCGGCCCGTGGCGGTACGCCGGGCCGGGTCGATGAACACCGCGTCCACGCCGCCCAGCCGCAGGTCACGAACGTCCGCGACGACCGCGGCGACCTGCGTTTGGTAAATGGCGGCGTTATAGCGGGCGAGCCGGGCATGGAGTTCGTCCCGATCGACGGCGAGCGCCGCCGGCAGTGTGACCAGGTCACCGCCGATACCACAGCACAGGTCCGCGACCAGTTTTATTTGACCAAAACGGCGAGCTCTGTGTCTCCCGATCCGCTCCGCGGAGGACTGCTCAAGACCGGCCCGGGTGAACAGCATGTCCATCGCCCGGCTGAACTTAGCCCGCGCCGCTAGCCGGAGCTCGTGCTGTGCCAGCGCCGCGGCCACCAGGTCGGCGGGATACTCCCGGCGCAGCCGGGTGCCGAGCGCCAGGTCGAGGGAGTCCTCGATCGCGAGCCGCTCCAGCAATTCCTGGCCGCGAGCCGATAGCAGAAGGTCGATGATCATAACGGAACCGTCGGCCATGCTAGCAGCCGTGCCGCCGGCGGCACGGAACTGGTCTCGCCCACTCCGCTGCTCATGATCGTCGCCGTACCCGACGATCGCTCCCACCGACCTAGCGCGTCGAGGGATGGTCGGTAAAAGACGTGGTTGCCCACGTCGGCTGCCGCTATCGGACGGTTGTGATGCCGGCCAGGATGAGGTCGATGCCGGCCAGGAACTGCTCGCGGTCGTCGTGGTCGCGCAGCTGCGTCGCCACCTGGTGCATGAACGGGTAGTGCGCGGGGTCGAGTTGCGTCCACTGGGCGGCGACGGTGGCGAGGAAGGCTGATCGGTCGGTTTCGTGGGTGAGGAGGCGGGCCGCTGCGGCGTATTGCCCGGCGAGGCCGAGGATGTAGTTCACGAGCGCGGACGCGCAGTCGAACTGTGCTGGTCCGGGAACGCCGAGTGCCTGGAGCTGCCCGCCGGTGCCCTCGAAGATCCGCAGCACTGCGGACTGCCACGGTTCGCCGGAGAGCTGGGCACCCGCCCAAGGGTGGGCGTCGATCGCGTCGAACACTCCGAGGGCGATGGCGCGGATTGTCTCCTGCGGCTGTGCGTCGCTGGGCAGGCTGGTCATAACGGCGGTGATGATGTTGTCGGTGGCGGCTGCGAGGAGGTCGGTTTTGCTGGCGAGGTGCCAGTAGATCGCTCCGGGTCCGGTGGCCAGGCGGGCGGCGAGCGTGCGGAAGGTGAGGGCGTTCTCGCCGCCGGCGTCGAGGATCTCGGTCGCGGCCGCGACGATCCGTTCCTTCGAGAGCGCGTCCGCGCGCCGTTCGCTCCGCTGCGCCTTGGTCGTCATGGGGACCATCTTGACATGTTTGGAACCTTGTTCCAAGATGTATTCATGGAACAGCGTTCCAGACTTGGCTGTTTCCCGCTATCGGGGACGGGTAAGCCGCATCACTGGCATGTAATCACGGATAGTAACGGTCTGTGACACGACGCAATTCTTCTGAAAGGGACACCATGACGGCACCAGTCACGATCGTCGGTGCGGGCCTCGGCGGCCTGACCCTCGCACGCGTCCTCCACGTCCACGGCATCCCCGCGACGATCTACGAGGCGGAACCCTCGGCGGAGGCCCGTACGCAGGGCGGCCAGCTCGACATGCACGAGTACAACGGGCAGCTCGCGCTCGAAGCGGCCGGCCTCACCGATGAGTTCCGCGCGGTCATCCACGAGGGCGGCGAGGCTACCCGCGTGCTCGACTCCCACGGCACGGTGCTGCTCGACGAGCCCGACGACGGCACCGGCGGGCGTCCCGAGGTGCTGCGCGGAGACCTGCGCCAGATCCTGCTCGACTCGCTGCCCGATGAGACGATCCAGTGGGGACGCAAGGTCACCGGTGTCCAGACCCTCGGCGACGGCCGGCATGAGCTGACCTTCGCCGACGGGCTGGCCGTGACCACCAGCCTCCTCGTCGGCGCCGACGGCGCCTGGTCGAGGGTCCGGCCGCTGCTGTCCGACGCCGAGCCCGAGTACGTCGGCACGACGTTCATCGAGACCCACCTGTACGACGCCGACGAGCGGCACCCCGCGGCGGCCAAGGCGGTCGGCGACGGCGCCCTGTTCGCTGTTGCGCCTGGCCAGGGGATCCTTGTACACCGCGAGCCCCATGGTGTCATTCACGCGTATGTCGCGCTGTCCAAGCCGCAGGAGTGGATCGCCGGCCTCGACGCCGCCAACTCCGTCACGGCGACGGCCCAGGTCGCGGCGGAGTTCACCGGGTGGGCGCCTGAACTCACCGCGCTCATCACCGACAGTGACACGACCCCCGTTCTTCGTGCGGTCAATGCCCTGCCGATAAACCACCGGTGGGACCGGGTCCCGGGCGTCACCATCCTGGGCGACGCCGCCCACCTGATGTCACCGTTCGCCGGGGAGGGCGCCAACCTCGCCATGTTCGACGGCTCCGAACTCGCCAAAGCCATCGCCGCCCACCCCGGCGACACCGACGCCGCACTAGCCGAGTACGAGCAAGCCCTCTTCCCCCGCAGCGCACAGTTCGCCGCGGAATCCGACCGGAACCACAAGCTCCTCTTCGCCGACAACACCCCCGACGGCCTGCTCAAACTGCTCACCGGCCAAGAGCCAACCGAGTGAATTCGCCGTCGAGGATCTCAATCGCGGCATCCGTAGGCGCTGGTCATCTAATGCAGGAGTAGTCAATGTCCGACCCCATCTCTGACACGCCCGGGCCGCCCGCGGCCGCTGATGGTGGACAGCCGACGCCTCGGGCGCAAGATCCGCGACCGCTGAGCATCATCGTTCGCGGCCACGCTCGACCGGACCAGATCGAGCAAGCAAAACTCGCATTGAAGGAAATCGCCGATCCGACCCGCGCCAATCCAGACTGCCTGGAATTCCGCATGTACCAAGATCGAGACGACCCGCGGTCGTTCATCCTCTGGGAGCGATGGGCCAGTGAAGAGGCGCTCTGGGCTCACGGTGACCGTGACTACATGGCGGAATACAACGCCCAGAAGGACAAGATCTTCGAGAGCATCGGCGGCGAATTCCTTCAGGAGATCCACCCGCTGGACGACGCGCTCTGACTACGTCACGAGCGCCTTGCGGTAGCCGAGTACGCCGCCGACGCACATCGGCCGCTCGCGGCGATCAGCAGGTGCGGGATAGCTCCTGCCGGTGCGGGTCGCTGTCGGGCAGCCAGGCGTCCGGCCGATGGATTCCGACGTCGCCGACCTCGTCGGTGAGGGCGTCCACGACAACCAGGACGGCGGCGCGCTCCTCGCCGCGGCGCCAGACCAAGGACCAGGTCCAGTAGACCTGTGGCTCGATCACCGGGCGCCGGACCAGGTCGGACGGCAGCGGCGTGGTCTGGCCCTTAGGCGCGTTGATGATGGGGCGGCGGCTGCGGCGCACGTGGTCGAAGAAGGCGGGGCCGGTAATGCCGCCGTCAGAGATCCGAACCGCGCGGGCGCCGGTGTCGCGGGCCAGCTGTGCGGCGTACAGATTCCACGATCCCCACGAGGTGGTGTCGTCATCGAGGAGAACAGCGGTGTCCTGGGCGTGGACATCGCTGGTGTCGTCACTGGCGGCGACCGCGTAGAGGCGATCGGCGCCCTTGCGTTCGGCATCCCCGCACTGATCGCCGGGGAGGCCGTCACCCGCTACGGCCTGCACCACACCGCCCTGGTGTATCTGGGCGTGATCGCCGCGCTCGCCGCGGCGGCAGCGAGCAGCATGACGGTCCGCAAGCACCCCGCTGGCCAGCGCGCCCGAGCGCGCGGGCTGACGCTCACTGACTCTTGAGAGGACTGGCCAGCCATGCCAACTGATACCGCGGCGGTCACCGGGCTTTGCGGCCCCGGCCGCGGCACGGCACAGTCACTATCGTGGGCTGCGTGGACGCCGGGAGAGCTTTTTCGTGGCGGCGCTGCTGTTGTGGCGGCGACCGCTAATGCGTTGTACTGCGAAGGCCGCCAGAGGGAAAGCCGCTGTCGCCGGAAACGCGCCGGATTCAGGACCATCGGCCGAACACCGTGCAGCCCCAGCGGTCCTCGCTCACTAGTGCCTGTGCTTTACTGCAAAAGTGGGATCAGGTCGACCGTCGAGCCTTCGCAGCGGTCGCGGTCCTGGCGCATAGGTTCCCTGGATCGCGGATCACGGCGTAGCAAGCACAGTAGCGGCACCTGCCAACATTTCAGGAAGCTCAGGTGAGTGGTTCCGGGGCGGGTGCGGTGAAGTTCACCTTCCCCTCGGCCCAGTCGCGGAACAGCGGCTTAAATTTCTCCGGGACCGGCAATTCTGGCAGGCTCACTTCGGAGGTCATTTTTAGGCGGAGCTGAATATAGGGATAAAGAGCGTTGAAAGGGCCGAATTTCGATGACCTGCCCTCCAATTCGACCGGTATTGACCGTATGCCTGACTCGGACGCCATGAGCGCGATGGCTGCTCCGCCAAGGTAAGCGACAGGATCTACGATTTCATGCCCCCCTTCTGCTGGTTCCTTGCGCCAGGCATTGCTAGACAAGCGGCCAACCGATCCGTTAACCCAGGGCGGAGGGGGGAGGGATTTGATGTATTCTCCCACAATTGCTAGTTCTCTAATGCTAGTCGAGGATCGCGGGGAGTCCGCTGGAAACAATCCTTCAGCGGTTCGGACGAAGGTAGAGATCAGGTAGGAGCCTCGCCTGGGACTGTAGTTCCGGAGGAGGGGCAGCAGGCCTCCGCTCATCTCTAGTGCTTGATCGAGTGTGATGATGCCATCTTCCAGGGCCAGCGCCCGAAGGGAATAGTTTCCCCTGGCGGCCGACTTGATGGCGTCGCTGTATTTATGGGCATTTTGGTGGGCAGTTTCTCTCCAGAAACTCTGCAAGGGACTCCCAGGGGAAATCAGTGGAATCCCGGTCGCCAACTGGGCAAGGGAGGAGGGGTCTAGGGTGAGGCTCACCAGTAGGCCTTGCTCGCGGACCTCGGGGACCTCCGACAGCACCATTTCCGAGATAATGGCCGAGATCTCCTGACTCACTAGATCTGCGCACCCTTCGCAGTTGACTATCAGTGTCGCGAAGGGGAGAATAGGGTTGTTGTCCGGAGAATTGGAAAATAGGAATATTGTTGTTTCTCGGGAGAGCTGCCTGATTATCTGTGGCGAAGGATTAACTGAGCGGAGAGTGCGTGCGAGGAACTGCAGTATTCTCCCCCTGCCTTGTGGCGCGCGGCGGCGCCGTTCGTCAAGTAGCGCCCGGTACGCGCGCCGTGCTCCATCGCGGCTGGTGGCGTCTTTGATGTGAACGGCGAGTTCTCCGACGGCATCCCACTCGCCACGGGCAATATGTGGGGCAAGTGTGCGTGCTAGCTTCTCCGGAGTGTCGCAGTCGTAGGCGAGCTTGGATGCTGCGAAGTACTCGAGGAACGTGCGATGAGTGAATGCGTAGAGCTTCTGGCCGGTTGCGGTAGTGCCTGCCTCATTGAGAACCCACATGCGGCCGCGGCAGAACTCCACGAACTCGCGGGCAGCGTCGCTCGCTTGGTCTTCAGGCTCGAAGCCTCGGCCGTGGAGGAATGCGGCTGTTGCCTCGATCAGTTGCCGCTCGGTCACGGAGGTCTGAGCGTCGTCCCGGGTGAATATCCACCAGGCCAGATGCTGCAGGGCGGGCTGTAGCAGGTGGCCGGCCCGCAGATCCTGGTGGATATGGCGTCGGGTATCCCAGCGGTTGAAGAGCAGGTTCGCACACTGCTCGTAAACTTCGGCCCGATTACGGGGGAGGGAACCCTCGCCTCGATAAAGGATGCACATGAGGGAGAGCAGCAGCGGGTTCGCGCGTAGATCGGGGACGCTCTCGCTCTCGACGAGGAATGCGTCTGCCTCGTCGGCGCGAGCACCTTCTTCCAAGGCGAACCACTTGCGCGAGTACTCGGCCACGTCCTCGCTGCGGAAGCCGCCTAGCCGGAACGACACGAACTGCGTCTCGTCTAGACGGGCCTGGTCGTAGCCCACGACCCGGGATGTCACCACAACCGGAGCCAGCGGGTACTCACGGCAGAAATGCTCCACCCGGGACGCGACGTTCGCGCGGCGTGAGGTGTCCAGCAACTCGTCCAGGCCATCGAAGAACACCACTGCCCGGCCGGTCAGCAAGAGCATGTCCACAAGGCCGGGCGGTGCGGGGCACTGATAGAAGGTCGATAGCTCGTCCTCGATGTAGCCGACCATCGAGTACTCGGGCGGATCGGCGGCCGCATAGTTTCGCAGCGTTACCAGGAACGGGACACGGCCCGCTGGCGCAGACGCGAAGTGATGCATGAGGACGCTAGACGCCGTGGTCTTACCGCCACCGGGATCGCCGAGCAGTACCGTGCGGTCGAGGCGGCCGGCCAGTTCCCACAGGCTCAGCGTCGGAGGGTCCTGGGAGACAGGAGCCACGGTCCGTTCTGTAATTGTGTTTTCGTAGATGATCGGCGGGACTTCGTAGATGGTCGGCGGGACATAGATGTCGGCGATGGGGACGCGGCGGCGGCGGTCGAAGTCGGGTGGTTCTAGCTTGCCGTGGCGGTCAAGGACGTGGCCTCGGTAGCTGGCTAGGAACGATGCTTCAGAGCGGAGAGCGGGCCGCGCTGACAGGGCGGCGGTGTGGCGCTCGATCGCCCGCAGGACGGCGATCATACGGGCCGACAGCGCCTCGGAGCGGATCTGGGTAAGAATCGCTGGCTCGGCCATCTCTAGGCGGGCGACTAGCGAGCTGATCTCCTCGTCGTAGTACTCGGCCAGCGGTGGCCCGAACACGGACAGGTCAGGGTCGGCCGACGACAAGGTTAGGGAGAACACCTCCCGTGCTCGTCCTGCCTCGACGTCATCGGCGTCGGTCAGGCGGACGGCGAGCAGTTCTTGCAGCGCGGCCTGCACGGCATCTCCGCCGAGCACGCTCGCAAGGCGTGACGCCAGCTCTGCGGAGAGGCCAGGGAGGTCCGGCAGGCTGGTCGTCAGCTTGTACGTCTCGAACCAGCGGGCGATGGACAGGTCCTCCGCTCGCCGCCCGCGCGGCTTCGTCGCGGCTGTTGCCAGCCGGGAACCAACCGCTCCGACGGCGACCGACAGCGCATCGGTGCCGGCCTGATCAAGGGTTGCCATGATCTCGTTGAGCATGGAGTCCCGCCCCATCCAGTCCGCCCATAGCGCGTCCGCTCAAGCTTACAGAGGTTGAAAGGTCAGGGTCTTTGTCTAGCTGTTCAGCGGCCGGCGCGACTGGCCGGCGTGCCGAGTTTAGGCCGGTGTCATGAGGTATACGGATGGCGGCGGGCCGACCGTGCAGGGCCGGTCGCGCCGGGAGCAGGTTCGGCTGCAGGCTGCGGAAATGTTCGCCCAGGATGCCGACGCCAGGCAGGTCGCCCGGGCGCTGCGGGTGAGCACCAAGTCGGTCGACCAGTGGCGGCGCGCCTGGCTGGCCGGCGGCGAGGCGGCCCTGGCGTCGAAAGGCGCCGGCGGGAGTCCCTGCAAGCTGGACGACGGGCAGCTCGCGCAGTTGCGCGCGGCGCAGGAGGCCGGGCCGCCGGCTTACGGGTGGGAGCAGGACCAGCGGTGGACCCTGGCCCGGGCCGCGGCCCTGATCGAGAGGCTGCACGGCGTCTCCTACACGCTGCGGGGAGTGTCGTTCCTGCTGCACCGCCTGGGCTTCAGCCCGCAGGTCCCGGCGCACCGCTCGTTCGAGCGGGACGAGGACGCGATCGCCGAGTGGCGGTCGGCGACCGGGGCGAAGGTACGAGGCTAGCGGCGCTGACCGGCGCGTGGATCTGCTTCGAGGACGAGGCCGGGCAGGCACTGCAGCCGGGGAGGGCCCGCACCTGGGCACCCCGCGGTCACGCGAAGGAATGCGCCCCGCTGTGGACCGGCGCGATGTCCAGCGGGGGCAATACGACGGCAGTCGTCGCCGGCGGGATCGTCTATGTCGGCACGGTTTATTCGGGGGTCTATGCGTTCGGCGCTGCCGGGACGACGAACTGCTCGACCCGTACGACGGCGAAGACGTGCGCGCCACTGTGGAACGCACCCATGAACGGCGCAGACGCGCTGGCGGTCGCGAACGGCGTCGTCTTCGTCGCCGCGAACGCGACACTCTACGCGCTGGACGCGGGGGCGCCGCAGAACTGCCCGGGAACGGGCACTTCGAGGACGTGTTCCCGAACGCCACTGTGGAGCTCCGCAGCCGATGTGCCCGTGGATTCGGGGCCGTGGCTGACCGTAGCGAACGGGGTTGTGTACATTACCTCGGGGAATGGCGGGATCGATGCCTACGATGCGGCCGGATCACAGAACTGCTCGATCTCCGGCACAGTGAAAACATGCACGCCGCTGTGGGACCACGCCATCGGCTTCGCTGGCGGAGGATCACCCGTCATTGTCAGCGGAGTCCTATTCGTTAACGCCCCGGGCAACAGGGATGTCTACGCCTTCTCCCCGTGAGTATCGATTACCGGAAGAACTGAAGCCGTCCAGACCCGACCGGCAGGACGTGACGCAATAGGAAAGCCCGCAAGCTGACTCGCCCGCACCCGACCGGAAGCGGACGGAGCGGCATGCACAGAATCCCAGATCCCCGGAGATACCGCCCCATAATTTGCCGTCTCCTGAGCGCTACAACCTAGCCAGGACGGGCTAGCAGGAGCATGTCGACGGATCCGGGTGCCCGGGGCGGCGTAGCGTTAGAACGTGTTCTTTGAACCGCTTACCGCCGAGGACCGAGCGTTCAGGCTGCCCGAGGCTCCACCGTGGTCAGGTCCGCCCGCCGCGGAGACTGGCGCGGTTGTACCCGTCGACCTGGTGGTGGCACGAAGCGCGAACGTCGTGGTCCGGGTGCCGACGATCCGGGCGTTCAGCATCGGCTGCATGATCGACGTAGAAGTAGCGTCCCGGCAGGGTGACCTGCCGGAGAACGACTGGTGGGACTTGCAAACCGGCGGGCACGCCTACACCCTCCCGTTCCAGGGGATCGGCGGGTTGCCAGACAAGTTGCTGCGGCTCGGCGTGCGGTTCGCCGACGAGACTAAGGCCACCACGCTGGACGAGACGACGCCACGCCGCCGGTCCAGCGCTGCGGATGACCCGCCGGCCGGGCCTTCGCTGAGCTGGCACCCGAGCAGCAGCGGCAGCCGCGGTCGCGAGGGACACTTCTCCAGGTTCGGGCTCTGGCTATGGCCGCTTCCGCCGGCCGAGCCGTTCGAGCTGGCGGTGGAGTGGCCGTTCGGCGGGATCGATCTGACGTTCACTGAATTCGACGGCGCGGCCGTCGTCGCGGCGGCTGGGCGGTCGGCACGCCTGTGGCCGGATTAGCCAGCGCTCAGGGGATGGCCGGGGTCATCGGGGTGATAGCGGATCCCGGCGAGTTCGGCCAGCCGGATGCCCGTCGCCCGGAACACTGACGGGATCGCCGCGTCGCGGCGTTGTGCGAACGTGTTGCCCTGGCATGCCTTCTCCAGCGCGGAAAGTTCTCTGCTGGAGAAGAACGGCACCGGCTTCTGTCGCACCCGGGGGGCGACGGCCGGGATCCGGAAGTTTTACGCTCGTCCCGCACTTCCCGGAGACGACTACGTCCGGATTACGGCTTCTGCACACCCATGCACTCAACCGGGAATCGGTTGTACGCATTTTCGATATGCTCTCTTTGTCTGCGTTTACGCAGACAGCAGAGCTGACACGCACAGCTCGGGATGTGTGGGCGATACTGGGATCGAACCAGTGACCTTCCGCGTGTGAGGCGGACGCTCTCCCGCTGAGCCAATCGCCCGGGAAATTTTCGGCGACCGTCCCTGCCGGGCCGGTGCTGCGGTCAATAGCGTAGCGCATTTCGCGCCCACACGCGCCACCCGACGCGCCGCCCCCGTACCCCTAGGCCGCCCCGCCGCCCCTCGGCAAATCCTCCTCCTGGATCCGCTCCACCCCCATCCCCCAGGATCCTGTTCCTGGCTGATGTGGCATTTGACCGGAAACAGCCGGTGCGCGGCGGCGGAGCGTTCCTGGTCGGTGCTGCACTACCAAGAAAAGCCTGCCTCATTCCGGTGGCCGGCCGCGGTGGCGTGGAAGCCGGGTGGCTGCAGGCCGTGAGCGGCTCGGGTCGGCTGCCGCGTCCGGCGGCCGCCGGACGGATGTCGCTGCTGGTGCTTGTGGTGCTCATGAATGCGGTCAAGCCGCCGGCCCGGGTGTGCCGTTCCTGGGCGGTGCGGCTCTGCTCAGGCTCCCATTTTTCGGCTCAGAACCTGGGTAATGCAGCACCCACCAGCAACGATCCGCCGCCGAGGGGGCCGACAGGTGGATCTGGCTGGACCTACCAGCACCTTCCGTCCCTCTCAGGCCCTTCCACCCTTCTAGTCCACCCAGTCATTCTGGAGCCCTCCAGCCCTTCCGAGACCTTCCGCCCCTTCTGGACTTTCCGGCCCTCCCGAGACCCTCCACCCTTCCGGATCTCCCCGACCCATCCGGCTCTTCTGCCGCTTCTTCCCGGCGGCCGGATCGCCGGGCCGCCGGGCTGAAGTGCGCCCCAATGAACGCAATAGCGTACATATGGGGCATTTCCTTGAGCAGAGTGGTCATCTTCGGGCCAGCGATGGCCCATCGCTGGGACTATGGCGCTAGCGATGTCCCATCGCTGGGGTCACCGGGCCGAGCCGGGGCAGAGCCGAGCCGAGCCGGGCAGAGCAGAGCAGAGCCGGCATCACGGAAGGGGGCAAGAGGCGTCCGGACGACATAACGACTAAGGCATCGGACCCGGCATGATCATCGACCCCACTGGCACCACTAGAACCCCACTGGCACCAGGAGTTTTTATCGGTATCGCAACAGGTCCGCACATCGCCGCCCTTTATTGAGCGTCGAGAATTGTCACTCTCCGTGATTGCACGCGTGTGCAACGTGAGCACCAGATAACGATCCCATAGCTTCGCGTTGCGAGCCGAAAACCCTGGGTAAACCCTGGTCAGATAGGCGATGAGAGCAAGGTCACATACTATGCAATCGATGCGCAGGAACATTAAACTGTCACAACGCCGTTCAATCCAAAGACGGCAGCTGACCAGGTCAGATACCGCAAGAAACCCAGACAACATAGGGGAAAATGGGCTCGCAAACGGACACTTTCGGGCAACCGAGGACATCACGCTCCGTACGCGTCATACCAACTCCCCCGTCGCGTCAGAACACTGAATCAAAGCCCGGTTTCCGGGTCCCAGCGAAGTAAAGGTTGGCCCCGACGATGAACAGTAGCAGCAGCACGGTTTCCGCCGAACTTGGTCTTCGGCTTATCGTCCCGCAGCAAACGATTGTGCCGTTGGTGGCTAGTCTCTTCTACAGCGGCGACGACCCCTACGCCATCCGGATCGCCTTCCACGTCGGCCTGGATGAGCCGGTCGAGTGGATCTTCGCCAGGGACCTCCTGGCGGAGGGAGTCAAGGGCCGCGCGGGCCTCGGCGACGTCCAGGTGTGGCCGTCGACCGCTACCCCCGACCCCGCCACCGGCGAGAGCGACCGCGATGTTCTCAACATCGAGCTGTCCTCTCCGTTCGGCCAGGCGCACTTCGAGGCTCCGGTCAACGAGATCTCCGACTTCCTGCGCCGGACCTACCGGATCGTCGAGGACGGCAAGGAGAGCGAGTTCGTCGACGTCGAGTCCGAGCTCGACGACCTGCTCCGCCAGGCCTGACTCGCCAGCTCTGACCCGGCTAACTCCATATAGCATCCCGGCCCGCTCCCCCGTGGTGGGCCGGGACACAATCCCGGCACCCCGGTCCGTCTCCCCCGTACGGACCGGGGTGCCGACATGTTCTCTAGGGCCCGCGCGCCCGGCGACCAACCAGCACTGGACGTATCCGCCTATAGCGGAGTACGCAAGTACACGTGACACGTCGCCAGCGCATCGAAGACCTGACCGCCCTCGCCATTCCCCAGCAGCCGGCCCTGTCCCCGGACGGCCGGGAAATCGTATACGTGCTGGCCACGGCCGACGCCGCCGCCGATCGCACCGTCCGTACCCTCTGGCGGCTACCTCGAGCCGGGCAGGCCCGCCAGCTCACCCGGGGCACGGCGGATGCCTGCCCCGCGTGGTCCCCGGACGGGACGCGGGTCGCGTTCCTGCGGGCCGACGATGGTCCGCCTCAGGTGTGGCTGCTGCCCATGGACGGCGGCGAGCCGGAGCCGCTCACGACGCTGCCGCTGGGCGCGGGCGCGCCGGTGTGGAGCCCCGACGGGTCGAAGATCGCGTTCAGCGCGTCCGCCGACCTCCGTGCCACCCCCGGCGAGGACGAGGAGGCGAGGAAGCGGCGCGCGGCCGGACCCATCGTGGCCGACCGGCTGGACTACAAGGCTGACGGCGCCGGGCTGCTCGGCACGGTCCGCCAGCACCTGCATGTGCTGGACGTCGAGACCAGGGAGTGCCGCCAGGTAACCAACGGCGACTGGCACGCGGGGTCGCCCGCGTGGTCCCCGGACGGGTCGCGGGTGGCCTTCAGCGCGGCCACCGCATCGGACGCTGACCTGGACTACGGCGCGCCCGTCTACGTGATCGATGTCACAGTGGCGGGCGCCGTTCCCAGGCTTGCCGCGCTGGCCGATGGCGTGGCGGGACCCGTGCTGTGGTCAGCGGACGGCGCCGCTCTGCTCGTCGTCGGGACGCCCGGCAGATCCATCGGTCACCTGAGCCTGCTGCGGGTGCCGCTGGACGGCGGCGAGATCGTCAACCTGGCCGCGGTCCTGGACCGGAACGTGATGGCGGGCGGCCCTGGCTATCCGGGCGCGCTGCCCCAGTTGACCGACGGCGGCGCGACCGTGCTGTTCTGCGTACGGGACCGGGGCTGCAGCCATCTCTACGCCGTGCCGGCCGATGGCGGCGGTCCGCCGCGCCCGGTGCTCGGCGGGACGGGCCGCGTTGTTTCCGGTATGTCCGCTGCTGAGGCAACCGCGGCGGTCGTGCTCGCGACGCCGACGAGCTACGGCGAGATCGTAACCGTCGATCTCATATCGGGTGCGGAGACCGTCCGCACGTCGCACGGCCAGCCCGGCATCGAGCTGTTCATCCGCGCGGAACGCGAATTCGCCATCTCCGACGGCACTACGGTGCACGGCTGGGTGATCAGGGATCCGGCCGCCACGACGCCCGGGCCCCTGTTGCTGGATATCCATGGCGGCCCGCACAACGCGTGGAATGGCGCTGCCGACCCAGCCCGCCTCTACCATCAGGAGCTTGCCGCCCGCGGCTGGACCGTGCTGCTGGTCAACCCGCGCGCGAGCGACGGCTATGGCGAGGCGTTCTTCACCGCCGCGGCAGGCGCCTGGGGCGTGGCGGACGCGAAGGACCTGCTGGAGCCGGTCGACGCGCTGGTCGCCGAGGGGATCGCCGATCCCGGCCGCCTCGCGGTGGCCGGCTACAGCTACGGCGGGTACATGACCTGCTACCTGACCAGCCGAGACGGCCGGTTCGCGGCCGCCGTGGCCGGCGGCGCGGTCAGCGACCCGACCAGCGTGGCGGGCACATCGGACGTAGGTCACGCGCTCGCCCAGGAGGAATGGGGTGCTGCCGACCGGAGCGAGATGTCGCCGCTGGCCCACGCCGACGCGGTCCGGACACCGACGCTGCTCCTGCATGGCGAGGCGGACCTGCGCTGCCCCGTCGGGCAGGCGGAGCAGTGGCACACCGCGCTGCGCGAGCAGGGCGTCCCTGTCCGGCTGGTGCGCTACCCGGGTGCGTCGCACCTGTTCATACTCGACGGGGCGCCGTCACACCGGATCGACTACGGTCAGCGGGTCACCGACTGGGTGGAGCAGTACACGAGCACCTCCAAGCGTCCCTCGATCGACGCCGCCCACTGGGAGCGCCGCCTGGCGGTCCTCGCTGCCAAGCACCACGTGCCCGGCGCCGCCCTCGGCATCCTGCGGCTCCGGCCTGACCGGCCCGACGAGCTCGCCGAGGCCGCCTGCGGCACGCTGAACGCCAGCGCCGGTATCGAGGCGACCACGGATTCGCTGTTCCAGATCGGCTCGATCTCCAAGGTGTGGACCGCGACGATCGTCATGCAGCTTGTCGACGAGGGTCTGCTCGACCTCGACGCCCCGATCGCCGAGATACTGCCAGAACTGCGGCTCGCCGACCCGGACACCGGGAAAACCGTGACGATGCGGCACTTGCTCACGCACACCAGCGGTATCGACGGCGACGTGTTCACCGACACCGGCCGGGGCGACGATTGCCTGGAAAAGTACGTCGCGCTGCTCGGCGACGTCAGGCAGAACCATCCGCTCGGCGCCACCTGGTCCTACTCCAACTCCGGCTACGTGGTGGCCGGCCGGGTGATCGAGAAGCTGACCGGCAAGACGTGGGATGTCGCGCTGCGGGAACGGATCGTGGCCCCGCTTGGGCTGCGGCACACGGTGACGCTGGCGGAGGAAGCGCTGCTCTTCCGGACCGCGACCGGGCACGTCGTCGGCGTCGCGGGCGAGCGGTCGCTGGTCCGGGCATGGGGGCTACCGCGCTCGATAGGCCCGGCCGGGCTAATCTGCTCGACCCCGGCCGATGTCCTCGCGTTCGCGCGCCTGCACCTCACCGGCGGGCTCGGGCCGGACGGGACCCGGCTGCTCAGCGCGGCCAGCGCGGCCGCCATGACAGCGCAACAGGTGGAGTTGCCCGACAGGTACGCCCTTGGCGACTCCTGGGGCATCGGGTGGATCCGCTTCGGGTGGAACGGCCGACGGCTCATCGGGCACGACGGGAACACGATGGGCCAGTCCGCCTTCCTGCGGGTGCTGCCCGGCGAAGGGCTCGCGGTCACGCTGCTCACCAACGCCGATAATGCCTGTGACCTGTACCAGGAGCTGTACCGGGAAATCTTCGCCGAACTAGCGGGCGTGGACATGCCAGCCAGGATCGAGCCGCCGGACGTCCCCGCCGACACCGACATCACGCCCCACCTCGGCGTCTACGAACGAGCCGGCTCCCGACTGGAGGTGCTGCCGGGCGACGATGGTCCATTGCTGCGCATGACGGTCATCGGCCCGCTCACCGGACTGGTCTCCGAGCCCGTCTCTGAATACCCGATGACACCGGTCGACGCCGATCTGTACCTCGTCCGCGAGCCGGGCGTCCAGACCTGGACGCCGGTCGCCTTCTACCAGCTGCGCACCGGAGAACGGTACGTGCACTTCGGCGGCCGGGCCACCCCGAAGGTCGGCTGACGCTTCGGTACCCGGCTCAGGCGAAGCCGGGCAAAGCGGCCTCGACAGCGGCGCAGATCTCGGGGAGCAGTTCGTCGATGGCGACGAGTTGCGGAGCCACCTCGCGATCGACGTCCATCCTGGGAACCCGGGACCGGACCAGGGTGTGCACCGCGCGAAGCGGCTCGCTGGAAGTCACCGGGGCACGCAAATCGATCCCCTGGGCGGCGCAGCAGATCTCGACGGCCAGGCAGGCCCGGACATTCGCCACCACGTCGCGGAGCTTGCGGACCGAGGTCCAGCCCATGGACACGTGGTCCTCCTGCTTCCCGGAGGTCGGGATGGTGTCGACGCTGGACGGGTGCGCGAGCACCTTGTTTTCGCTGACCAGCGAGGCGGCGGTGTACTGGGCGAGCATGTATCCGGAGTTCGTGCCGGCCGCCGGCGCCAGGAACGGCGGGAGCCCCCGGGAGAAGGCGGGATCGAGCATCCGGTCGACCCGGCGCTCGCTAATCGAGGCCAGCTCGGCTACGGCCATCGCGAGCATGTCCCCGGCGAAGGCAAGCGGCTCACCATGGAAGTTCCCGGTGGTCATCACCTCACCGTCGGGCACGATGACCGGGTTGTCGACAATAGAGCCAAGCTCCGTCGTTATGACATTCCTGGCATATGTCAACACATCACGGACCGCGCCGTGGACTTGCGGCGCGCAACGCAGGCAGTACGCGTCCTGGACCGCGTGACGGCTATCCCGGTGGCTGGCCAGCAGTGGCGACCCCGCCAGCAGGGACCGGAGATTCGCGGCGCTGGTGAGCTGCCCGGGGTGCGGCCTGATGATCTGCACACGCGTGTCATAGGGCCGGTCGGTGCCGAGCAGCGCCTCCACCGATAGCGCGCAGGCCACGTCGGCGGCCTGGACGAGCATCGCCGTGTCGTGCACCGAGAACGCGAGCAGCGCCTGCATCGGCTCGGTGCCGTTGACCAGGGACAGCCCCTCCTTGGGCTGCAGAACGAGCGGCTCGAGCCCATGCTCACGCAGCACTTCGGCCGCCGGACGGCCCTGAGCTGGATCACCGGGCGCCCGCAGCCGTCCCTCACCGATCAGCGGCTCCGCCAGGTGGGCGAGCTGGGCCAGGTCACCGGAGGCGCCGACGGACCCCTTGCCGGGTACGACCGGCAGCAGGTTCTTGTCCAGCAACTCCAGTAGTCGCTTGGGCAGCTCGGACCGCACCCCCGAGTACCCGGCCGCGAGCGTCCGGGCCCGGAGCAGCAGCAGCGCCCGGACCGTCTCGTCCGCCAGCGGCTCGCCGACCGCCGCGGCGTGCGAACGGACGATCGCGCCCTGCAACGCGGCAAGGTCCCGCTCCCCCACCGGAGTGTCCGCGAGCGCCCCGAACCCGGTATTGACTCCGTAGACGGGGCGATCACCGGTGAGCGCCTTCAGCACGACCTGCCGGCTGGCCTCCATGCGTTCCGGGACATCCGGGCTCAACCGCGCCCTGGCCTGTCCCTTAGCGACCGCCACTACATCCGCGATGCTCAGCGCCGACCCATCGACCACGACCTCGTTCATGAACCTCTAGCCTGCCACGCATTCCGCAGTGCTCCGCCCGCCGCCCGGTCCGCTAGCAGCGGGATCAGGCCACCGAGAGTTCCCAGCCGAAGGCGGCGGACAGTCCTTCGGCGCCGACGGCGGTGATGACGACCGAACGGTGCCGAGCGCCTCGCTCGATCCAGCCGAGGTCGAAGAGGCGGGCGGTGATAGCGGCGCCGAGCGTGCCGTTCAGGTGTGCGCGCCGCTGCGTCCAGTCCAGGCAAGCACCCGCGAAACGCCGGCGTTGCCGACGCAACTCGCCGACATCTATGCCGAACGCCGCGAGCTGGTCTTCCCCGTGCCCCGTCACCTCGAAGACGCGCTGGGCCGGCGAGTCGGCCGCTTCTGGCCAGGAACCGGTATCGCCCGGAGACCCGACATCTTTGATGACGCCGTTGCGCAACAGCGAGTCAAACAGTTCCACGCCCGCGCGGCCCGCGAGATGGTCATAGCAAGTCCGCGCCTGGGCGAGCGCCTCGGCTTCGCGGGACTGGCGCAGGGTACGGACCGGGATGTCCCGGCTCACCAGCGCGAGCTGCTCGAGCACCTCGGCGACCTGATAGCTCGCCAGCCGGTAGTAACGGTGGCGGCCCTGCTTGGTCACCGCGATCATGCCGCCGTCGAGCAGCTTCGCCAGGTGCGCGCTGGCTGTCGGCGCACTGACGTGCGCGACAGTCGCGAGCTCGCCGGCCGCGAGTGGACGCCCGGGCAGCAGCGCCCGCAGTATCGCCGCCCGGCCCGGGTCAGCGAGCAGCGCCGCGACCGGGGCGATGTCTGAGTCGTATGCCTCACCAGCCATACCCTGACGGTAACCCAACCATTGTTCGGCCTGCGTCGAAGCATCAGCAGAACAGCGTCTGACCTGTTCAGCGGGCTGCCTCGCGCCCGCCACGCGTAACTGAGTGTCGCGAAGCGCGTGTTTGAGTTTGCGTTGCGGCCAGGATCGGCTATTGTTCATCACGTCAAGCGGACGTGGCTCAGGGGTAGAGCATCACCTTGCCAAGGTGAGGGTCGCGGGTTCGAATCCCGTCGTCCGCTCCAGTTTTTCCCAGTCTTTCCCGCAGTGCCCTCAGTGGTGGTGCGCTCGCGGCGGAGTGGCCGAGTGGCTTAGGCAAGGGCCTGCAAAGCCCTGTACACGGGTTCGATTCCCGTCTCCGCCTCAAATTACGTGTCTGAGCTGGGAAAACTCCCGTGACAGGCTGCGGTTCCTGGGTGCTGTGTCCTAGCATCCCGGTGCTGCGCACATAGCCTCAGGGCTTCCAAAGTGTGCGCAGCTCCCCCAGAGAGGGAACACACCACATGCCGAAGACACTTTCTCCGGTTCCACGGAAGAGCCCGCTCCGCGTCGCCACCGGCGGCGGCATGCCGCCAGCTGGGATGGTCATGCCCCTTCCCGGGCCTGCGGATTCCGGGCCGGCACTGCGGAAGATGATGATCAGCGAATTCTGCGACTGGCTTCGGTCGCGGACGAACAAGAAGAAGCTGCCGTTCGCCGAGGAGACCGTCACCGCCTACAAGGTGGCGGCGCGTGCCCTGGACGCCTGGATGACCGAGAAGGACATCGAGGAGGACTTCACCGCCTGCGACACGGCGACGCTCAACCGGTTCTTCGCCGACTACCTGGCCGCCCACGGGCAGACCGGCACCAACACCAAGCAGCGCAACCTGTTCACCTGGCTTGAAGGTGTGGTCAGCGCGATTACTTGCTGTGACAGCGGTCCATGGCGGAGGCGCGCACGTAGCCGTTATCAGCGCG
>JBEKHI010000310.1:0-10257 GCA_050012355.1 Streptosporangiaceae bacterium
TCCGGGACTCCCAGCGCCGGGCGCGAACGAGGCCGGCGCGTCGGGATCGAAGCTCGCGGGCGACGGGTATTCCCGGCCCGCCGCGAGATCCCGGATGCCGTTGATCAGCTCCAGCCGCTCCCTGGTGGGCAGCATCGCGATCCGCATGACCGGGTTGGCGCCCTCACCTCGGCGGTCGTTGTAGATCGCGTCCCCGGCTCTGATCAGCCTGGTCGCGGCGTCGTTGCCCTCGCCGAGTATCGCCTGGGAGACACTCGGCTGGGTGCAGCCAAGCGCGATGCGCAGCGCCATCTGCTCATAGACCGGCCGCAGGTAGGCCGCGAGCTGGCCGCCGGGTGACTGGGTGGCCAGCAGCAGGTGCAGGCCGAACGCCGCGCCCCGCTTGGCGATGTCGGCCAGCAGCCGCCCGGCTTCCCGGGCGAGCCGGTCCTCCTCGCTGAACAGCACCTGGAACTCATCCATGATCACCAGGGCCCTCGGCAGCGGCTGCCCGGTCTCGCGCCGGTAGTCGGGAAGATCGGTGACGCGCGCCTCGCGGCATAGCCGGGCCCGGCGGTCGATCTCGTTGTGGAACCTGCGCAGCATGCTCAGCCCGAACTCGCGGTCCGTGCGGGAGGTGATCGCCCGCGCGTGCGGCAACCGCTGCGTGAGGTAGGCGTCGAACTCGACTTCCTTGAAGTCGAGCAGGTACAGCTCAAGTTCCTCCGGCGGGTACTGGAGCGCTAGCTGACAGATCAGCACGTGCAGCAGGTTCGTCTTGCCCATCCGGACGTCCCCGCCGACCAGCCCGTGGTGCACGCCCCGCGCGCCCATCGCGAAATGCTGTGGCTCGCCCTTGCTGTCCACGCCGATCTGCACGTCAAGGCCATCGGTCGTGACGCCGGTCCAGCGTCGCACGGAGGCAACCCCGATCGGGCCGAACGGAAGGTTCCGCGAGGCCGAGCCGGCCGCGGCGCCGACCGCGTCCAGCCACGGATTAGCCCGCGCCGCCACCGGCATCTGGTCCGCCTCGATCACCAGCTGCCCGAACTCCGGGTCATCCCAGCTAAGAGTGCCCTCATCGGCCAGGCTCAGGTTCGTGGCGGGCACCCCCAGGTCGAGGCCATCGCCCGAGTGGGTCGCGAGAATGAACAGACCCGCGCGCGGCCCGTTGCGCGCGAGTTGCGCGAGCAGTTCCATGGCCCGGTCGCTCACGCCATCCGGGAAACCCGCCAGCACCAGGACGTGGTACGGGATGGTGGTACCGGCGGTGACCGCGTTGTAGGCCTCTATCGAGTCATGGACGTTCGTCAGCCGGGTCTGGGTGACCTCAACGACGTGGCTGGTAAGCGCCACCAGCAGGTCCTCGATTTCCGCCGGGCTGGCCGCGACACCATTGCCGACCCGCAGCCGCGCGGGCAACCGGAGAAACGCGCTCAGGTGCCGCCCCTGCCCGACGGCGTCGGCGAGGGCGAACCGCACGGTGCCGGGCCCGGTGGCCGTGGCCAGCCGCAACGTCAGCGCCTGCAGCAGTGATCGCGCCTGGTCAGCGAAGCCGCGCTCGGCTATTAATACGTGGCCGTACCTGACGAACTTCGCCACGGCCGGCAGCCGGACGCCCTCCCCGACCCGCAGCTCGCCAACGCGCAGTCCGTCGGGTAGCGGCGCGTCCAGGTCAGGTGCGTAACCGTCCCACGCCGCCGCGTCGAAGTCGTCAAGCCCCCACGGATGGGCCGCGATCAGCTCCTGCGAAGGGTTCAGCAGCTCGCGCGCGGGAGGCGAGTCGTCCAGGTAATGCTCGTGACAGCGGCGCGCCATCTCGGTCAGATCAGTCAGGCGAGCGTAGGCATCGAGGATCTCCTGCTCGACCGGCTGTGTCAGCATTTGTCACCCTTCGTTTCCTTCGATAGTGCAAGGAGTAGCGATGTGCAGTCAACCGGGCCAACCGTCGTTATGCAAAATTAAAAAGCTCTTTCTACATAACGGCGGTCGGCTGGTCAGCTGCGAACCTACAGCCGTTATCAATAAGTTACGAGGCGGGAAATATCCAGGTCCGTCCGGTTCCTGCTAGCGTCCGATGCTATTGGAGTCCTCGAGTCGCCGGGTTGGCACCCCTGGCTCGTTTCCCACGCGAGAAGACGAGGCGAGCATGCGAGTACGCATGAAAGGTGGCGCGTCCATAAGACGGGCCGGGAGCAGGAAGCTGTCACTGGGGATAGCCGCGGCATCAGCGGCAGCACTGGTGGCAGGTCAATTCGCCCTCACAACAATGCCGGCGTCGGCCGCTACTAGCGCCCCCGACCTGCTGGATCTGTCAACCGCGCAGGCCGCGCAGTTGTCACAGAACGTGAATCAGCACGTGATCGTGCTCATGAAGAGCCAGCCCGCGCAAGCGTCGGTCGGCAGCGCAGCGGCGGCCAACCGCGCCAGCGCCGTCCGCACCGAGCAGGCACCGCTGATGAGCGAGCTCAGCGAGGTTCACGCCACGGGGGTGAAAAGCTATCAGCTGATTAACAGCTTCGCGGCGACGGTCTCGTCCGGCGAGGAGTCGCTGCTCAAGAGCGACCCCGACGTCTCGGCGGTCATCCCTGACTCGACGATCAAGTACGACCCTTCGCAGTCGAGCGACGATACCGGCGCGACGTCGGCTTCCTCGTCGCTGACCGCGCACAACATCCCGGGCGCGTGCGGTAAGAACGGCCAGGCCACGCTGGCCCCGGAGGGCCTGTCGCTGACCGGGACCGCCTCGGACAGCCCGACGGCCAAGACCGCCCGGTCGCTCGGCATCACCGGCGCCGGCGTCAAGGTCGCCTGGATCGCGGACGGCCTCGACCAGGACAACGAGAACTTCATCCGGGCCAACGGCACGTCGGTGTTCGACAAGGCGACCGGCGGCGACTACGAGGACTTCACCGGTCAGGGGGCGGGCGCGCCGACCGGCGGTGACGAGGCGTTCCTGGACGCGAACCAGATCGCCGGCCAGGGTCTGGTCACGTACAACGTGAACGGTTTCTCCGCGCAGTCCTACTCCACCCCGTGCAACATCAAGATCGAGGGCGTGGCGCCCGGTGCGAGCCTGGTCGGTCTCGACGTGTTCTCCGAGGCCGGCAACGTCCTGGACACCACCGAGTCCAACTTCCTCGAGGCGATTAACTACGCGGTCGAGACCGATCACGTGAACGTGATCAACGAGTCGTTCGACAGCAACTCGTTCCCGGACGTGACCGCGCTGGACGCGACCAAGCAGTTCGATGACGCGGCCGTCGCGGCCGGCGTCGTGGTCAGCGTCTCCACCGGCGACGCGGGCAACTTCAACACGATCGGCTCGCCAGCGACCGACCCGGATGTGATCTCGGCCGGCGCGACGACGCAGTTCCAGATGTACGAGCAGACCAACTACGCCGCCGCGCGGTACTTCTCGACGACGGGCTGGCTGAGCGACAACATCAGCTCGCTCAGCTCTGGCGGATATGACGAGACCGGTGGCACGGTGAGCCTGGTCGCGCCCGGTGACCTGAGCTTCGCCTCCTGCGACGCTAACCCCACCGACTACACTGAATGCGACAACTTCCTCGGCAACCCCTCCGACATTGAGGAAAGCGGCGGCACCAGCGAGGCCTCGCCGTTCGTCGCGGGCGTCGCGGCCCTGGTCATCCAGGCCTACCGGAACACTCACGGCGGCGTCACCCCGACTCCTGCCGTGGTCAAGCAGATCCTGGTCAGCACCGCGACCAACCTCGGCGTCCCGGCCGAGGAGCAGGGCTCCGGCCTGGTGAACTCCTACAAGGCCGTCGAGCTCGCCGAGTCCTACGGGCTATCGCATCACGTCGGAAGCACGCTGCTGACCTCGACCAGTCAGCTGAACGGTGTCGGTGCCCCCGGCAGCCATCAGCACTGGAACGTCACCGTCACCAACACCGGCGCGAGCAAGCAGAACGTCAACCTGTCCGGCACCACCTTCGGGCCGAACGAGAACGCGCAGAGCGGGAAGGTCACGCTAAGCGACAAGTCCAGCCCGAAGTTCGTGAACTACGGCGGCCTTGAGAACAACTACGGCGTCTTCCACTTCAAGGTCACACCGGGCCAGCAACGGCTGGTCGCATCGCTCGCCTATCCAGCCACCGAGGCCGACTTCAGCAGCGGTGACCTGAACTCGCGCGTCCGGCTGATCCTGATCGACCCGAAGGGCAGGCTGGCCGCGCACTCGCTGCCGCAGGGCGTCGGCAACTACGGCAACGTCGACGTGCGGTACCCGACCGCCGGGACCTGGACCGGCGTCATCTTCGGCGACGTCGCCACCCCGGACGGCGGGACCAACGGAGTCGTGCCGTGGCAGGTCGCGACGGAAAAGGCGGTGCCGTTCGGATCGGTGTCGGCCTCGTCGTTCAGCCTCGCGCCTGGGCAGAGCCGTACGGTGACGGTCTGCGCGACCACCCCGTCGTCGGCGGGTGATTCCGACGGGTCGTTCGTGATCGGCTCCAACGACGACAACGGTCAGACCACCTCGGTGGCCGTGACGCTGCGCAGCCTGGTCGAGCCGTTGAAGGGCGGCGCGTTCAGTGGCACGCTGACCGGCGGCAACGGGCGTGACCCGTACGAGGGCCAGGACGAGTACTACGAGTTCAACGTCCCGGCTGGAGTTCACGGCATCACCGCGAATCTCCATTTCGCCAATGACGCGGCCGACCCGGCCGCTGAGTACCTGGTCAGCCCGGATGGAGACACCCTGGGCTACGGGCAGAACACGCTAGGCACGACGGACCTGACGTCGTTGTCCGCCTACACCCTCAACCCGGCGCCCGGCACCTGGACGCTGATCGTGGACTTCGCCGAGCCCGTGGTCGGCAACGAGTTGTCGGAGCCGTACACCGGGAGCGTCAAGTTCAACGACGCCAGCGCGACCGCGTCCGGGCTGCCGGACAGCGCGCACACGGTGCTGGCCCCGGGCAAGAAGGTCACGGTGAAGGTGAAGATCACCAACACCGGCGTAGCGCCGGAGGATTTCTTCATCGATCCGCGGCTGGATAGCAGTTCGGCTGTCGCGCTAGCCGCGGTCTCGCCGACGTCGGGGACCGTGACGTTGCCGATGAACAGCTACTTCCCGACCTACCTGATCCCGTCTGAGACCTCAAGCGTGTCGGTGTCCCAGACATCCAGCCTGCCCGCGATGTTCGACTTCAGCCCGTTCACGGGTGACCCGGATCTCGCGAGCGCCAGCAGTGGTGCGTCGTCGCTGTGCTCCGATACCTCGTCGCTGAGCTACACCCCGTCGGGTGGCTCGGTAACGGCGGGCTTCTGGGAGACCGGGCCGACCGAGTGCGGTCCCTACACCACCGCCGCGCCCGCGGGCACGGCGACGGACACGGTGACCGCGGTGACCAAGACGTTCGACACCTCGGTGACCTCGGCCACCGGTGACATATGGCCAGCGTCCACCGGCGCGTCGGTGACGTTCTCGCCGGTCGTCATCGCCGCGGGCAAGTCCGCGACCGTCGACGTGACGATCACGGTTCCGGCCACCGCTGGCGCGGTGGTCAGCGGCCACCTGTACGTCGACGCCTACGAGAGCGGCGTCCCGCCGTACGGTCAGCTCACCGGCGATGAGCTGGTGGCACTCCCCTACGAGTACAAGGTCGGGTAACTAGCCCGCGAGGCAGCTGCAAAAGCGTTCCCGGAATCCGCCGCCACGGCAGCGGATTCCGGGAACGCTGTTTACGTCGCTATGGCTTCTTCAAGGGCACCGCGCGATCAGCTATCCAGCCAGTCCAGCGCGACGGCGGCGGTCCAGGATTGTCGCAGCGAGCCCAGCGGCTTCCCGGTGAACGGCTCGAAATACTCCGCGAACTCCCCCGTCGCGGCGATCTGGCCGAGCGAATCGTCCCGGAGCTGGTCCGCGCGGGTCGAGTAGCCGAGCTGGGTCAGCGAGCACCACAGCAGCCAGCTGATAACCGGCCAGACCGGACCCCGCCAGTAGTTGCGCGGCTCGAACGCCGGCTCGGCGGGGCTCGTGCTCGGCAGCAGGCGCCAGCGAAACCGTGGGTCACCGCAGAAGTCCTCGGAGTCCAGTACCCGCATCTGGGCCTCGCGCTGCCCGGCGTCCGAGGTGCCCGCGAACAGCGGCGCGTATCCGGCGAACGTCCGCAGCCGGATCTGCTCGCCGGTGCGAACGTCGTAGTCCAGGCAGAGGCCGTATTCGGTGTCGAAGTGGCGCGCCAGCCCCTGCCTGCCGCGGTCCAGCCAGGCGGCCAGCTCCCGGCGGTCGCCGTCACTGGCTCCGGCCACGTCAGCCAGGTCCAGGAGCGCGGCGTTCGCCGAGACAAGGACGGCGCTGAAGAACACGTCCTTGATCAGGAACGGGTACTGACGGTAGATCTGCTCGTCGTCGTACCGGTACTTTCGCAGCTGGCCGACTAGCCACAGATACCGGTCGTAGTCCCAGTTGGTGGGCCGCTGCGACGAGTCACTTACCTGGCTGGTGTCCAGGCGGGTGTAGGGCCGGGGCTTGGTTACCTCGATACGCGCCAGCGCGCGGTCCCAGCGCGGGGAGTTGTCCGTGCCTTCCCACGGGTGATAGGTCGTGACCAGCCCCGATGCCTCGGGGTCGCGCTGTGTAGCGAGGTAGCGATGCCACCGTATGAGCCGCGGGTACAGCGCCTGGATGCGCGCGCGTATGTCGGGCCGCTGCTCCTGCGGCGTCAGCTGCCAGATCCGGCGCAATGCCAGGGCGTGTACCGGTGGCTGGCAGATCCCGGTCGTCTGCACCGGAGGCGCTGGCGCCGCCGGCGCGATGCCGCAATCCCACCAGTCCGGCCCGGGGAAGTAACGCGCGTCCGGGCCGGCCCGGAACACGATGTGCGGTACCAGGCCCGTCGACCACTGCGCCGCGAATAGCTGCTCAAGCTCCGTCATCGCCCGCCGGACGTCCAGGTGCGCCCACCCGATCGCGATGAACGCGCTGTCCCAGCTCCACTGATGCGGGTACAGATTCGGCGACGCCTTCGTCCAGCCGCCCGCATCGTTGCCGTGCAGTACTCCGGCTGCCTGGTCACGCAGCAGTGTGCGGGTATCGGCGGTCACGCTTCTCCTGACGCTCGGTCCGCTTCTTCATCGGCAGAACCAGCCTACGGGGGCCAGTGGGAGATCGGCCCGACCGCACACGCACGGGCCCCTGGCAGCTATCTGGCCGGGGGCCGCCGCCGTGGGCATTAAGCGCCGGTGCGGGGAGGGCGCGAGCAGGCCAAGGGCCCGGGCCCGCTCGACGGCCTCGGCACGACGATGCGTCCCCAGCTTCGCGTAGACGTGGTGTACGTGGGTCTTGACGGTGTTTGGTGAGACGTACAGTTCGGTCGCGATTTCCGACGTCGACAAGTTGGTCGGCAGGTAGCGGAGCACGCGGATTTCAGTCTCGCTGAGCGGGTCCAGCGGCGGCTGCGACCAGCCGCCGGGTAGTACGCGTTTCCTTCCGGACATCAGGCCGAGGATCTCGGCGATCAGCGAGGCGTGGGCGGTCGGCTGGTGGGCATGGCGCTCGATCAGATCCGGCGCGGGATGCAGCAGCAAGAACGAGAGCGCCCCGTCGGGCTCAGCCAGATCGAGCGCGCGTTCCACGGCGCGGTCGGCCGCGCCGGGGTCGCCGAGCGCCTCCCTGGCCGCCGCCTCCAGCATGAAGGCCTGAACCAGCCAGGTCTTGCGTCTAAGGGAAGCGGAGGCGTCCAGAACGGGTGCGATCGCGACCGTGGCCGCCAGCGGGTCGTCCTGGGCGAGCCGGAGCGCCGTCGCGGCGATATGCATCTCCCCCGAGTCGCGCTCTTGCTCGCTGAGGCCGGTGAGAATCTGCTCGGCGCGCTCGGTCTCACCGAGACGCACCAGGGCGAGCAGATGGAATGCCCGTGTCGCCGGAACGAGGTAATGCGATATCGCGAGCTGCCCGGCCAGCCGTTCAGCCGCCTGGAAAACGGTCAGCGCCTCGGCGTCACGACCTCGCGTCAGCTCCAGCTGCCCGCGGATGTAGTAGACCATCATCGCCGCCGCGGGATCGGCCGCCGCTCTGATCGCGTGTTCAGCGCGCAGGATCGCGGACTCCGCATCATCGGGCCGGCCCTGCAGCGCCAGCGCACTGCCAAGCAGCGCGTAGGCGACACCGGTGGCCGGATCGTCGGTCCATCCGTGCTGCCGTGCCAGCTCGATCGCCTGTTCGCTGCGCTCCGCCGCTCGGCGCTGCGATCGGTAGATCTCGACCACCGCCTGGTGCGCCAGGCCGCTGAACTCGAGATATGGCCGTCCGGTCTGGCGCGCCAGCGCGACGCCGCGCTCGAGGTGCTGCTCCGCGTCCTCGAACCGACCCACCCAGACCTCAGCGATCCCAGCGCTGATAAGCGCCAGCCCGCGCAGCTCCTCTCCCAGGCCGGGCGGCACGGCATCCGGTGCGTCCGCGCCGGCCAGCAGCCGCCGCGCCTCGTCGGCCACGGCCGACGGATCGCCGTGCTGCCGGGCGAGCAGCAGCCCGACGACTCTGAGCAGGAGACGCAACTGCCCACGCCGGTCAGCGGGTACCGACGCCGATCCTCGGTCCGCGAGCTTAACGTACCGCTCGGCCGCCTCCAGCGACCCCTGGGCGAGCTGGTCGGCCGCGTCCAGCGCCGCGAGTTCGGCGTCCGCCGCGCGAACTTCAGCGGGGAACCCGGCGAGCAGCTCATGCGTGGTCGCGGTCTGCCCGCTCAGGTAGAGGCTAGGCCAGAGATCAGCGAGCATCCGGCTGCCCATCTCCCAGTCCTGCGCCGCCTGGGCGTGCCTTATCGCGTCTGCTGCGAACCCGCGCCGCGCGAACCACCTGGCGGCCGCTTTGTGCAGGCCAGGGATCTCGCCAGGCGCGGTCCTGCGCAGTTCGAGCTGCAGCAGATCGGCGAACAGCCGGTGGTAGCGGAACCAGGATCGCGCCGCGTCCAGCGACACCACGAACGCGTTCGCTTCCTCTAGTTCCTGCAGTATCCGCTGGCCGCCCGGGCTCTCCGTCAAGGCGTCGGCGAGTTCCCCGCAGACCCGGTCAAGCACCGAGGTACGCAGCAACAGCCGCCGGCCCTCCTCGCTCTGCCGCTCGAGCACCTCGGCCACCAGGTACTCCGCGACCGTCCGCTCACTACCTGAGAACTCGGCGGCGAACCGCTCAGGATCCAGATGCCCGGCCAGCGACAAGGCCGCCAGCCGCAGGCCGGCCGCCCAGCCCTCCGTCCGCTCGTGAAGCAGCATCAGCGCCGAGTCAGTTAGCTCCGCCCCTGCCGCGGTAAGCAGTTCCCTGGCCTCCGCCAGGCTGAACCGCAGATCGGCCGGCCGGATCTCGGTCAGCTCTCCCTCCAGTCGCAGCCTGTGCAGCCCCAGCCGCACGTCATGGCGGGTGATCAGCACGAACCGCAGCTCCGGCGATACGCGCATCAGCAGCAGCTCAAGCTGGCGTTGCGTATCCGGCGAACGAAGCTCGTGTACGTCGTCGATGACCAGCCAGATCCGGTCCTCAAGCCGCGCCAGGTCCTTCAGCAGGCGCTCCACGATCGCCCACCCGTCCAGGTCGGGCGCCGCCGTCAACGGCTGGACCAGCGCAGACCCCGGCGTGGTGCGGCGCAGCGCGTCGAGCACCGACACCCAGAAGCGCTGCGGATCGCGCTCGAAGCGCTCGACGGCTACCCACGCGGCGCGGTCCCGGTGGCCCTCGTCGCGGATCCAGGAGCGCAGCAGGATCGTCTTCCCGCTTCCTGGCGGCGCCGACACCACGGTCACACGTTCCGACGCCCGTAGCCGCTCGAACAGCCCGGAGCGGCAGACGACTCCTGCTGCGCCAGGATGAACGGCCTGGCCTGTCTCGGCAGGCGAGCGCTCGTCCTGCACCATGGCCAAATCATCTCATGATGCCCGCCGGCGTGGGCCAAGCCGTCAACCGCTATGCGAGGCGGCGTGACCGGCCGGCGTCGCTCACGCCGAGATCCTCGAGCAGCTCCGCGAGCTGATGGTCGAGGTCGGCGCCGAGGCCGGCGACGCCCGGCTCCCCGAAGCCGGAGAAAGCCGTGCTCGGCTGGTCGACGGCGAACTTGGTCCGGTCGTCGGAGTCGATGTAGATCAGCGTGCGCAGCGGCATGTAGAGCAGCATCGCCGGATCCTGGCGGTAGATCTTCTGCGCGATCGTGCGGCCGCCCATCAGATAGGCGGTGCATGGCCGTCGTTCGCCCGCTGTGGTCATCAGCGGCGTCATGTCCGCGCGCCAGTACAGGACGAAACCGCGCCGACCCG
>JBEKHI010000311.1:0-10231 GCA_050012355.1 Streptosporangiaceae bacterium
CGGCGGGCGCTGAGCACCTGGCGGGGATCGGCGGTGGCGAGGTCGACGGCACCGCCGGAGCCCCGCAGCACGATGCTGCCGCGGTCGGCGGCGTAGTTGCCGTAGACCATCTTGAGGATCGAGCTCTTGCCCGCGCCCGAGGCGCCCCCGAGCACGACGCACTCACCGGAGTGCACCTCGAAGGCGAGCCCCCGCAGCACGGCCAGGTGCTGGCCGCCCTGCAGATGCATGGTGAAGGTCTTGTCGACGCCGGAAACGGCGAGGATCGGCATGATCATCCTTGCAGAATCGAGGAGACGAGGAGCTGGGTGTAGGCGGCTTGCGGGTCGTCGAGCACCCGGTCGGTGAGGCCGGACTCGATGACGCGGCCGTCCTTCATCACCAGCGTGCGGTGCGAGATGAGCCGCGCCACCGCCAGGTCGTGGGTGACGATGACGGCGGCGAGGCCGAGTGCGGCCGCGAGCGAGCGGATCAGGTCCAGCAAGCGCGCCTGTACTGACACGTCGAGCCCGCTGGTGGGCTCGTCCATGAACACCAGGCGCGGCGAGACCACGAGGTTGCGGGCGATCTGCAGGCGCTGTCGCATGCCGCCGGAGAAGCTGGCGGGCGTGTCGTCGATGCGGTCGACGGGGATTTCCACCCGCTGCAGCCATTCCGTCGCGGCGGCTCGGATCCGGCCGTAGTGGCGCCAGCCGGTCGCCATCAGCGGCTCGCCCACGTTGCCGCCCGCGCTGACGTGCATGCGCAGCCCGTCGGCGGGATCCTGGTGCACGAAGCCCCAGTCGGTACGCCACAGCCGGCGTACGGCGCTCTCGCTGAGCTCGGACAGGTCCACCGCCGCGGCATCGGCGGGGCGGTAGCGGATGCTTCCCTCGGTCAGGCTGAGACGCTGGGAGAGCGTGCCGAGCAGCGTCGACTTGCCCGAGCCGGACTCGCCGACCACGGCGAGCACTTCTCCGGGCCACAGGTCGAAGTCCACGTCACGGCAGCCGTAGCGGTCGCCGTAGCGATGGCTAGCGCCGCGCACCTCCAGCAACGGCTGCTCGCCGGTCACGAGCGTGCCTCCGCGGTGGCGGCGGTCGCCGCGCGCTCGCAGTGGTCGGTATCGGAGCAGACGAACATCGACCCGCCCGCGTCGTCGATGATGACCTCATCGAGGTAGACCCCGGTGGAACCGCAGATCGCGCAATCCTGGTCGAAACGCTGCGCTTCGAAGGGGTGGTCCTCGAAGCCGAGGCTCTCGACATCGGTGTAGGGCGGCACGGCGTAGATGCGCTTCTCGCGCCCGGCGCCGAACAGCTGCAGCGCGGGACTGCGATGCATCTTCGGGTTGTCGAAGCTGGGGATGGGTGATGGCGACATCAGGTAGCGGCCCGCGACCATGACCGGGTAGTCGTAGCTGGTCGCGATGTGGCCGTACTTGGCGATGTCTTCGTACAGCTTGACGTACATGAGCCCGTAGTCCCCGAGCGCGTGCAGGCGGCGGGTCTCGGTCTCGCGCGGCTCAAGGAATCGCAGCGGCTCGGGAACCGGCGCCTGGTACACGATCGTCTGCCCTTCGGCCAGCGGTGTCTCGGGGATGCGATGGCGGGTCTGGATGACGGTCGCCTGGTCGGTGCGGGTCGTGGTGCGCACTCCGGCGACGGCCGCGAAGAACGAGCGGATCGACACGGCGTTGGTGGTGTCGTCGGCGCCCTGGTCGATGACCTTAAGCACGTCGTCCTGCCCGATGATCGCGGCGGTCACCTGCACGCCGCCGGTGCCCCAGCCGCGCGGCATGGGCACCTCGCGTGAGGCGAACGGCACCTGGAAACCGGGGATCGCGACGGCCTTCAGCAGGGTCCGGCGGATCATCCGCTTGGTCTGCTCGTCGAGGTAGCCGATGTTGTAGCCGGTGACGCTCATGCCCGGGACTCGGCGTTCAGGCGGCGCACGAGCCCCAGCTCGGCCTGGAAGTCGACGTAGTGCGGGAGCTTCAGGTGCTCTACGAAACCGGCGGCCTGCACGCTGTCGCTGTGGCTGATCACGAACTCCTCGTCCTGCGCCGGAGCGACGACGCGCTCCCCGAACTCGCCGGCCCGCAGCGCCCGGTCGACCAGCGACATCGACATGGCCTTGCGCTCGCCGCGGCCGAAGACTAGGCCGTAGCCGCGGGTGAACTGGGCGGGGGTGTCGGCGTTACCAGTGAACTGGTTGATCATCTGGCATTCGGTGAGCTCGATGCGGCCAAGCGGGACGGGGAACCCGAGCTCGGGCACCTCGAACTCGACCTCGGCCTCGCCGACCCTGATCTCCCCGGCGAACGGGTGGGTGCTTCCGAATCCGCGCTGGGTGGAGTAGCCAAGACCCAGCAGGAACCCCTCGTCGGCCCGGGCGAGTGCCTGTAGCCGCTCGGCCCGGCTCATCGGGAACACGGTGGGCTCCCGGGTGAGGTCGGCGGGCTCCGGGTCGTGGATCTCGTCGGGCTCGATGAGGGCGCCGACGCCGAGCAGGCTGGTTACGCGCGGCATCTCCGCTTGCTGGCCGTCCTTGTCATCGGCCTGCGGGCCCTTGGTGTCCCGGTCGGCCAGCAGCCGGTGGGTGTAGTCGAAGGTGGCGCCGAGCTGCTGACCGCCGGGCAGGTCCTTGAAGGTCGCCGAAATGCGGCGCTGCGGGGGCAACCCGTCGGTGTCAACCGGCCGCGTGTAGCCGAAGCGCGGCAGGGTGGTCCGGTACGAGCGGACCAGCGTGATGGCCTCGAGCGCGTCGCCCTGCGCCTGCAGGATGGCGCGGGCGGCCAGTTCGGGATCGTAAAGTGACCCCTCGGTCATGACGCGGGAGACCAGGACGCCGAGCTGGCCGGCGACGGCGGCGGGCTCGATACGTGGCAGCAGCGGGTCCCCGCGTCCCTGCTTGCTGAGCAGGGCGTGGGCGTTGGCGATGGCCCGTTCGCCGCCCTTGACCGCGACATACATTGGCTCAGTCCTCCTGTTCTGGGGTCAGCCGGGTGGTGCGCGGCACGGCGGCGACCGTGTCCTCGTCCACCAGCAGCAGGTCGACGCCGCGCGGGAACAGCTCGGTGTTGCGGCGCCACCCGTCGGCGAAGCCGGCGGAGGCCCACGGAGCGGCCAGCGTGGCGTTGCCGTCGATGCCGGGTCCCTGCGCGGTGAAGCGGGCCGCTCCGGCGCAGCCGCGGATGTCGAGCACGACGGTGGCGGACAGGTGAGGCGCTTCATCGGTGCCAAGCGCCAGGGATGCGAGCGGCGGCAGCCCGTCCGGGCCAGCGATGACGAAGCCGGCGGTCATGCTCTTGGCCCGGCGCGCGCCGGTGTGGAACGCGAGCCAGGAGGCGACCTCGGGGTCGTGGGTGAGCGCGCCGCCCAGCCAGACGGTGCACTGTTCATCGAGCAGGGTAAGCGCGACGGCGGCCAGGCCGCGGCCGAGTGCGGCGGGCGGCGTGGCGGGTCCGGCTAGCGGGTAGGAACGCGTGGGGTGCGAGAGTGCGTCGAGCACGGCCCGGAAGGCACGCTGCGCGTCGCGGGCAGGTTCAGCGAAGCCGGGCGCCGGAGTCATTCATGCTCCCGGGCGACGGAGAAGAAATCGACGAGAGTGCTGCGCGCCTCGGCGCGGCCGATCCGGTCGCGTTCGGCCCGCGTCTGCTCGAGCGGCTCGATGACCTCGGCCAGCACCCGCTCGCGCAGTCCCGTGTCGGCTAGCAGGCCGTCGAAGATGGCGGCGAGCCGGGCATGCTCGAGCTCAGTGCCGAGCACATAGCAGGTGCCCACGGCATCGGCGGCCAGCGGCTCGCCGTGCAGGCGAACGGTGGCGCGGCTGACGGTGGCTTCGCCCAGGTTGAACCGGACCCCGCCGCCGCCAATGCGCGCCCGCACCATGACGAGGCCCGTCTCGGGGCCGCGGATCGGTTGTACGGCCGGTTTGGGCTCCCAGTTGCGCCAGGCCGTCTTGAGCGGGTCGGGACCTGCCATCGCGAGCGTGCGCATCCAGCGTTGCCGGGCCGCGACGTCTTCGCTGGGAGCCTCGGCCGGGAGCGTCTGTGGCGTCACCGCATCCTCCGTGAAGTTGTCCAATAATCTAGACAACTTAACGTTACCTCACGATCGGCCCGCGACGCTAGAGCGGTCCGTCGGCAGGAGGTACAGTTCCGGGATGGCCAGGTCACCGAGCGGATATTCCACCTGGCGGCTCATCGCCGAGGAGCTGCGGCGCGAGATCGTCAGCGGCGCTCAGGCTCCGGGGGCGAAGCTACCCGCCGAGGGCGAGCTGGCCGAGCGCTTCGGCGTGCACCGCAACACCGTGCGTCAGGCCATCGCGGCGCTGGCCGCCGAGCACCTTGTCGTCTCCCGCCGCGGCAGCGGGACGTTCGTCGCCGAGCACACGGTGCTGGTGCACCGCATCGGCGCCCGTACCCGTCTCAGCGACAGCCTGGGTCACCGCGGTCGCGCCGCGGGCCGGCTGCTGGAGTCGGCGATCGAGCCCGTACCGCCCGCCGAGGTCGTGGAGCGGCTCGTCCTCGGCGACGGGGCTGGCCTGCGGCTCGAGACCGTGCTGACGGTCGACGGGCACGCCCTTTCGCGCGCCACCCACTGGTTCGCTGCCGACCGCGTGCCCGGGCTCGCGGAACGTTTTAGCGCCACCGGCTCGATAACGGCGGCCCTGCGGGCCGTCGGGGTCGACGACTACGTGCGCGCCGCGACCACGGTCGGCGCCCGGCACGCCACGGCGGCCGAGGCAGCTGACCTCGGGCTGGCGTCCGGCTCGGTCGTGCTCGTCACGCGCTCCCTCGACACCCTGACCGACGGCACCCCGCTGCAAATCGGCATCACCCGCTTCGTCGCCGACCGCGTCGAGCTCGACATCGGGCACGCGGATCTCGAACTGGACGGACAGTCGTAGCAGGCACTGCGAGCCCTTTGGGTCACCGCCTCCGAAACCAGGCACCCGTCGCCCAGACCCGGGCGCGCCATGCTGGGCCCACCCTCAGCGGGGTGCGCGGCGGCGGAGCTGACCGGAAAGTCCTCCACCTCGGCTGGGCGCGGCAGCCGGCCCGAACCCGCTGACGGCCAGCTGACTTCTCCCGGCTTAGTGCACATTTCCCGTCCGCAATGCCCGGATATGCCCGGCAGCCGGAGTGCACCAACCCGGGAGAAGATGCCTCCGCACAGCACCGCACGCGGCAGCGGCACGCCACGACCCGCAGCCCGCGCCACCGCGACCGTCCCCCGGGACAAGGCAGGCTTTGCTGGGTGCTGCCACACCCACCAGCATCGCCGCCCGCGGCGCGGCCGCGGATCCGGGCGTCGCGTCGTCTCAGGTATCGGTACCGACGCCGTGGTGGATGAAGAACAGGCCACCGGGATCGTAGCGTTCCTTCACCCGCAAGAGACGGGCGTAGTGGTCGCCCCAGAACGCCGTTTGCCAGTCTTCCTCGAAGTAGTTGGTTTCCCACATGTAGGAGGCTGGCCGTTCCCTGAGTGCCTTGAGCGGCGCCATCGCGGCGGCCACGATCTTCGCCTCCAGCCGTCCCTCCGCGAGGTTCGGTTCTTGACCGGTGATGCCTGGATAGACCGACTGCTCGTTGTCCGCGGTGATCGCGAGCGCGAAGGAGTCCAGGACCGCTGGGTTCATCGGGGTGTCCGCCGTCCAGGCCAGGGCGTTCGCGGGAGCCCCGGCGAGGCCCTTGTTGCAGTGCCAGGTGACCTGCCAGAGTTGGCTGGCGTAGATGAGCGCGTCGACCAGGGCCGGCTGGCGTTCCGGGGTGAGCAGTTCCTGCGACAGCCAGGTCGACTGGTAGGTGTGCAGCCACTGGCCCACCTCCCCGGCGTCGCTCGGCCAGTAGAAATAGTCCGCTGGCGCGCCGGGGAGGGGGTCGAGAGTGATCGCGGCGGGAGCGTACTTCTCGAAGAAGGCCGCGTCCCAGAAGTACTGGGCCGGAAGCGCCGCCACCTCCTGCCCGGCGAGCGTGTAGTCGTCCGGCTGGGCCGTTACCCAGTCGAACAGCGGAGCCCAGGTCTGCTCGGCCTGCGCTTGGTCGAGCCCCTGGAACACCATGCTGACGGTGATCGTGCGTCCGTGCCCGAACGAGATCTGCTCTCCCCAGTGCGGGTTGAACAGATTCTCGCGGTAGAACGTGATCATCTGCTCAACCAGCGCCCGGTAGGCGGCGTCGGACGCGGCGGAGATCGCAGCGTATACCGCGCCTAGGTAGTCCGGAAGTTCGTGAGTGCGCAACGTCACCCGGGTGATTACACCGAAGGTGCCGCCGCCACCGCCCTTGAGTGCCCAGAACAGGTCAGGTTCCTGGAACGCGTTGACGACGCGCACGGTCCCGTCCGCGGTGACGATCTCCGCTTCCAGCAGGTTCGACCCCGCGGTGCCGAAGTTCTTGGAGAAGCTGCCGAACCCACCGCCCTGGGCCAAGCCGGGGACACCGACGGTCGTGCAGCCGCCGCCTTGCACGTAGCGGCCCCCGATGGTGGTGACGGCGTTGTAGGCATCCATCCAGATCGCGCCGGCGCCTACGCTCACCGCTGTCTCGGGCGCGGTCTGGCCCGGGGCACCCTGGGGCACGAAACTGTCGAGGAGCTCGATGGCCTGCATGTTCGGCCTGGTCCAGACGAGCAGCGAATCCGCCGCGTTCGAGGCCCCGATGTAGCTGTGACCGCCGCCCTTCACGACGAGGCGGACCTGGTGCTCGCGAGCGAAGTTCACCGCGGCCGCGACATCGGCGCTGCTGCTGGCCAGCACCGCGTACACGCTGGGCTCCGAGGTCCACGCGTCGGTCCAGCCGAGAGTCTGGGTCAGGCCGACGCTCTGGTCGATGTAGTAGGGATCCAGCAGGTTCTGGCCCAGCTCCACGCACGCGGGCGCGTCGGCGTCGGGTTCGCAGACGGCGAAGGGAGGCTGGACCGCCACTAGGCGCCCGCCAACGCTCTCGCGCAGGGCCGCCCACTCCGCTGGGTCGGGCCAGCCCGGCTCGCCGGGCCGGACCCACCGGGTCGACCGCCCGGCGGGCCTACTCCCGGAGATAGCGAAACGAGAGATCAGCGGCAACGCCGCCAGTGCCTTCAGTGCCGTGCGTCGTTCCATTCCCCAGTCCTCCGAATCGCACGAATCCCCCTTTTTCGTGACGATACGACGAGGCCGGCTGGGGCACCATCAGCCCACGGGTTGAACTCCGGTATGAGATCCCGGCTCAGGCCCACACCAAAGTTCCTACGGATGCGCCGCGCGCCTTCTGCGGTGCCAGCGGTGGCCCACCGCGGGGGCTGGGGCGCCTTCGATGGGCCACCGCTGGGGTTGCCGGGTGGCGCGGGACGGTTCAGGCCACCCGGTCGACTACTATCTGTAACCGAATGTTGCCGGGTGGGACGGAGCACCTGGGTAAATCAGGATCGGGGGATCTGTCCAAATGGTGTTTTTCGCGCGTCTGCTCACTCCTGACGAGCTGGCTGGCTGTGCTGTGGTGGTTGAGCAGAAGGGCGACGACCCGGTGGAGTGCCGGGAGCGGGTCCTAGCCGGGCGGGCGCTATGGGAGCAGCTTGTCCCGTACGCGCCGTCCTGCCAGCTGGCGGTGGTGGGCGGGGCCGGCGGGGATGTCCCGGAGGCGATGATCCGCGAGTGGTGCGCGGGCAGCCCTGCCGACCCGGTGGTGCGTAACGAGTCCCGCAACACGCATGACAAGGCCTGCTCGATCGAGGAGTTCACTCGCGAGACCGGCGTCACGACCGTCATCCAGGTCAGTTCGCTGTACCACTCGCTGCGCGCCTACCTGACTACGGTCAAGGTGCTGCGGGATGCGGGCAGCCCGGTCACCGTGCTCAATCACGTGTGCGACAGTGACGACCCGTCGGCAGTGGTGTTCACCTTGCTGGATGAGATCTACCTGGCCACGGGCATCGAGCCGGAGTTGCGATTCGCCCTGGAGGACGACCATTACCGCCTGCTCACCCAGGCGGCCCGCTCCATGACGGAGACGGCGGGGCACCGCACCTACCTGGGCCGCCGCTATGGCGAGGCCCGCCGGATCGCCGCCTACGCCGAGCCTGGCAAAGGCCACCTGGCCACCGATCTGACCGTCAAGGAGATCCTCGACAGCTATCCGCTGACGTCCCGCATGTAGCGCGCGAAGCAGGGGGGCGGCGGAAAGCTAGATGAAAGCTCGGTTACGGACCTTTAGTTCCGCCGGTCACCAGGTCACACTTGAGGCATGTCCGATTTCGATCTGCTGATCATAGGGTCCGGTCCTGGCGGGCAGAAGGCCGCGATCGCCGCGGCCAAGCTCGAGCGTCGCGTCGCGGTCGTGGAGCGCCCGGACATGCTCGGCGGAGTGTGCCTGAACACGGGGACCATTCCCTCGAAGACCCTTCGCGAGGCGATTCTGTACCTCACCGGGATCGACCAACGTGAGATGTACGGGTCGTCGTACCGGGTCAAGGACGAGATCACGATCTCGGACCTGACCGCCCGCACCACCCACGTCGTCACCAGAGAGAACGACGTGGTCCGCAGCCAGCTAGCCCGTAACCGGGTGACGATGCTCCAAGGCACCGCCCGGTTCATCAGCCCGAGCGAGATCGAGATCGCCGAGCGCGACCGCACGCGGAAGGTGTCGGCGGACACCTTCATCATCGCGACTGGCACCGGGCCCGCCCGGCCGGACAGCGTGGCGTTCGACGACCGGACCGTGATCGACTCCGACGGCATCATCAACCTGCAGAGCGTGCCCCGCTCCATGGTGGTGGCCGGGGCGGGCGTGATCGGGATCGAGTACGCGTCCATGTTCGCGGCGCTCGGTACCAAGGTGACCGTCGTCGAGCGCCGGGACCGGATGCTTGAATTCTGCGACCTCGAGGTGGTCGAGGCGCTTAAGTACCACCTGCGGGATCTGGCGGTGACCTTCCGGTTCGGCGAGACGGTCTCGTCCGTGGAACGGCATCCTGACGGCGCGATCGCGATGCTGCGCTCCGGCAAGAAGATCCCCGCCGACACGGTGCTGTACTCGGCTGGCCGCCAGGGAATGACCGATGAACTGGGTCTCAGCGCCGCCGGACTGGCCGCTGACGACCGCGGCCGGATCAAGGTCGATGAGTACTATCGCACCACGGTGCCGCACATCTACGCGGTGGGAGATGTCATCGGTTTCCCGGCGCTGGCCGCGACGTCCATGGAACAGGGCAGGATGGCCGCGCTGCACGCGTGTGGCGAGCCGGTGCACATCGGCAACCAGCAGCTGCAGCCGATCGGCATCTACAGCATCCCGGAGATCAGCTTCATCGGCCGCACCGAGGATCAGCTCACCGCGGACTGCGTGCCGTTCGAGGTCGGCGTCTCCCGGTACCGCGAGCTGGCGCGCGGCCAGATCATCGGCGACTCTTACGGCGTACTCAAGCTGCTGGTCTCACCCGCCGACGGCAAGCTACTCGGCGTTCACGTCTTCGGCACCGGCGCCACCGAGCTGGTGCACATCGGCCAGGCCGTGATGGGCTGCGGCGGCACGATCGACTACCTGGTCGACGCCGTGTTCAACTACCCGACCCTCGCCGAGTCCTACAAGGTGGCCGCACTGGACGCCACCAACAAGATGCGTCAGGTAACCCGCCTATCAGGCTGATTGGCCCGGCCATCTGGAACAACGCGAAGGGTTCTCGTACCCAGGGGTACGAGAACCCTTCGCGATATCCAGAGCCGAGGGATGAACAGGCCAGCGTCGCTGACCCGCTTACGGCTCAGCGGTGGCCGACGCGGACGCGGACGGGGTCGCGCCGACGGTGGCGGTGGGCTCGCCGGGGATCGTGTAGAGCGCCTCCCACGGCGAACCACCGGGGTCGGTCTCGGCGGTGGCGGGCTCGGTGCCCTGGTTGGACCAGCGAGCCTCGTACGGCAGCCCCTGGTACAGCACCTTGTCGCCCGCCTGGTACAGGGTGTTCAGCGACCAGGCGGACAGGTCCGCGTCCCCGCTGGGCGTGGTGATCTGCGGCGCATGGTCACCTGGCAGCACCGGCCCGAGCAGTTCCCACGGGGTCTGGTACGCGTACTGCACCTGAGCCGCCGGATCGTCCCCGGAGTTGTACCACTTGGCCTCGTAGATCTCACCGTCCTCGACGACCTTGTAGCCGAGCGGGTAGTCCGCGGTGGCGTTCCATATTGGATACGGCGCGTCGGCCGCGTTGGTGTCGGCCACTGCGGGCTGCACGTCCCCGTTGCCGCTGGTCGCGGTGGCATCACCGCCCAG